>WLMZ01000024.1 GCA_009726095.1 Actinomycetota bacterium | reverse complement strand
CTCGAGGGCATGTTCGAGACCAGCGACGAATGGATCGTCGAGCGCACGGGCATCCGTGAGCGCCACATCGGCGGCACCACCGCAGGCCTATCCATCGAGGCCGGGAGCCGGGCCATCGAAATGGCCGGCATCGACCCCGGCGAGATCGACGCACTCATCCTGGCCACCACGACGCCCGACCGCGCTGTGCCGGCCACCTCGGCCACCGTGCAGCACGAACTCGGCCTGCGCTGCGGGGCATTCGACGTGAACGCTGCGTGCTCGGGCTTCATGTACGCCCTCGTCAATGCGCACGGGCTCATCGCGATGGGCGCCAACAAGGTGCTCGTCATCGGCACCGACACGCTGGCCCGCATCACCGATTGGACCGACCGCAACACTGCCATCCTCTTCGCCGACGGCTCCGGCGCTGTCGTGCTCGAGCATGTGCCGGGCCCAGGCCAACTGCTGGGCTGGGACCTCGACGCCGACGGCAGCGCCGAACGATTCCTCTATGCCGAACTCGGCGGCAACCTGACGATGGAGGGCAAGGAAGTCTTCCGCCGCGCCGTGCGCATCATGGTCGACTCCGCCACGAAGTCGATGGCTCATGCCGGCGTCACCGCCGACGACATCTCCTTGGTGGTGCCTCATCAGGCCAACATCCGCATCATCGAAGCCGCCTGCAGTCGCCTCGGTATCCCGATGGAGCGCGCCGCCACCGTGTTGCACTTCACCGGCAACACGTCCTCGGCATCCATCCCGCTCGCCCTCAACAATGCGCTCGACGCCGGCCGCGTTGCTCCCGGCGATCACGTGCTGATGGTCGGGTTCGGTGCCGGCATGACGGCGGCCAGCGCCGTTCTGCGCTGGGGTGGCGACGCTCGATGACCCGCACCGTGCTGATCACCGGCGCCTCGAAAGGGATCGGCCTGGCCTGCGCACAGCGCTTTGCGGCGCTCGGCGACAACGTGGTGGTCACCTACAACACCACTCCCCCGCCCGACGGTTTCGCCAGTATCCGGTGCGATGTCACCTCCGTTGCCGATGTCGACGCCGCCTTCGCGTTCGCCGAGGAGCGCTTCGGCCCGGTGCAGGTGCTGGTCTCGAACGCCGGGCTCACCAACGACGGCCTCCTGTTGCGCATGAACGAGCAGGCCTTCACCAGCGTCATCGACGCCAACCTCACCGCCGCCTACCGCGTGGCCAAGCGCGCCACGCAGGGCATGCTGCGCGCCCGTGCCGGGCGGATGATCTTCATGTCGTCGGTCGTGGGCCTGCTCGGGTCGGCAGGGCAGGCCAACTACGCAGCGAGCAAGGCGGGCCTCGTTGGCCTGGCCCGATCACTCGCCCGCGAACTCGGTTCGCGCAGCATCACCGTCAACGTGGTCGCACCCGGCCCCGTGGCCACCGATATGACAGCGGCCCTCGGCGAGAAGCGTCTCGCCGAGCTCACCGACGCCGTCCCACTCGGGCGCATGGCCACGCCACAGGAAATCGCCGGGGCCGTGGTCTTTCTCGCCTCCGACGACGCCGCCTACATCACCGGGGCCGTCATCCCCGTCGATGGTGGATTGGGCATGGGCCATTAGGTTCCGTCCGACACAGCAATGCATCTCAACAACACCAAATAACAGCAATGGAGAACACAGTGGATCAGGAAAAGTTCGATCGCTTCAAGAAGTGCGCCGTCGACGTGCTATCGGTCTCGGCCGATCAGGTCGTGCCCGAGGCAAAGTTCGCCGATGATCTCGATGCCGACAGCCTCGATCTGGTCGAGCTCGTCATGGCGCTCGAGGAAGAGTTCGGCGTCGAAGTTCCCGAAGAGGAGCTCGACGGCATCGAGACCGTCGGTCAGGCATACGACCTGGTTGTCGGCAAGCTCTGATGGAAGGGCGTGGACGGCGCGTCGCCATCACCGGCTACGGAGTGGTCGCGCCGTGTGGAATGGGTAAAGCTGCGTTCTGGCAGGGCCTCCTCGGCCCTGCCACGACCGGCACCAAATCAATCACGTTTGCCGACTGGGATCCCTCGCCCTACTACGCAAGCCCCAAGGAATCGCGCCGGGCCGATGCTGTCGAACAGTTCGCGGTCGCCTCGGCGGCCGAAGCGTTCGAACACGCCGGACGGCCCGATGTCGACCCGCGTCGTTTCGGCGTGGTCTATGGCACGGGGATCGGCGGCCTGCGCACGCTCGAAGAACAGGTCGAGCTCCGTCTCAACAAGGGCGAGCGCCGGGTTTCGCCCTTCCTCGTGCCGATGATGATGGGCAACGCCTCTGGTGCGGCCATCTCCATGCGCTATGGACTCCAGGGCCCGAACGAGACCATCTGCACCGCATGCGCGGCGGCAACCCATGCCATTGGCTACGCCGCCCGACTCATCGCCTGGGGCCGCTGCGACGCCATGGTCACGGGCGGGTCCGAGGCAGCGGCAACGCTCACCTCGGTCGCCGGGTTCAGCAACATGACCGCACTGTCATCGTCGGGGGCCAGCAAGCCCTTCGACACCACCCGCGACGGGTTCGTGATGGGCGAAGGCTCGGCCACGTTCATCCTCGAGGCCTGGGAGGTCGCCGAGGCCCGTGGTGCCACCATCTACGGCGAGATCCTCGGCGCAGCCAGCACCGCCGACGCTCACCACATCACCGCCCCCGCCCCGGGCGGAACCGGCGCCATCCACTGCATGAGCCTGGCCCTCGACGACGCCGGCCTCGCACCCGGAGACATCCGCCAGATCAACGCACATGGCACCTCGACCCCGCTCAACGACGCTGCCGAGGCCGAGGCCGTGAGCGCAGTCTTCGGGCCGCAGAGCCCGCCGATGACCAGCATCAAGGGTGTCACGGGCCATCCCCTCGGCGCCGCCGGAGCGCTCGAGGCCGCTGCGGTGCTGTTGTCGATGGAGCACGGGCTGATTCCCCCCACTGCGGGCACCACACAGTTGTCCGACGAGATGCGGATCGACATCGTGATGGGCCAACCCCGTCCGTGGACCCCTGGACCAACCATCTCGAACAACTTCGGTTTCGGCGGGCACAACGGCTCTGTCATCATCGGCCCCGGCCGCTGACGCCACGCACGCCCTTCGTGAGGGCTGAGCGCACGTCTACGGTGCGCTCAGCATTCATGGCAGCGGCATGTCAACCCAGATCGGCGAGCACACGGCGACAATGCGACATCATCGTCGTTCCTCCGTGGCCTCCGTCGTCGACGACGATCAGCTCGCTTCCCGGCCACGCCTGGTGGATACGCCACGGCGCGTCGAGCGGGCTACTGACATCGAGGCGACCATGGATGAGCCACCCGGGAATACCTATTAACCGGTGGGCACCTCGAACGATCTCGTCGTCGCTGAGCCACGAGTCGTGGCGCCAACAGTGCGTCACCTGACGCGCGAAGGCAAGGCGAAACCTCGCATCCTCAAATCGAGGATTCGGCACGGCGCCAGGCGTCGTAGCCACGTGGGCATCCTCCCAGCGACACCACGCGACGGCCGCTGGCTCATGCACCGCAGGGTCAGGGTGCATGAGGAGTTCGTTGTAGGCATCGACCAGACGCATCCCGCGAAGCTCGATCGGGATGTAATCGCGGAACTCGTGCCATTCGGCGGGGAAGAACCGTCCCGCATGCACCGTCAGCCAATCGATGTCCGCTGACGTGCCCGTACTCACAGCCGCAACAACGACCGCTGTCACCCGATCAGGGTGCCGCTCGGCGTAGGCGAGACCGAGCACAGACCCCCACGAGAGTCCGAAGACGATCCACTTGTCGATACTGAGGTGAGCACGAAGTTGTTCGATGTCGGCAACGTGATGGTTCATGTCGATTGCCGCCCAGTTCACGCCGTCGTCGCCTGCGTAGGGCGTGCTCCTGCCAGCCGCACGCTGATCGAGCAGGACAGCACGATGGCGCTCGAGATCGAATGGAGTTCGCGCCCCAAGCACGCAGCCCGAACCCGGGCCACCGTGGAGATAGATCACCGGGACCCCGTCGGGTCGGCCGAGTTGTTCGTAGTACAGCACGTGGCCATCATCCACGTCGAGCATCCCCGCGTCGAACGGTTCGGGAACCCCCGCTGCGTGCACGCTCACGCGACGCGCCGCCGTTACGCGTTGACGAGCACGAACATCAGCTCGCACTCGCACGCGGTCTCGCCGTTGAGCAACGCCTTGCCGGTCCCCTTGCCTGCACGGGCTGACATACGACCCAACTGCACGGACAACTCGAGCGTGTCGCCCGGCAGTACCTGACGGCGAAAGCGTGCTGCGTCGAGCCCGCCAAACAACGGCAGCTTCCCGGCGAAGCGAGGGTCGGTCAGCACGGCGATCGCGCCCACCTGGGCTATGGCCTCGCACATCAACACGCCCGGCAGCGTGGGCCGGCCGGGAAAGTGGCCGGCAAAGAACCATTCGTCCCCGGTGAGCCGCCACAGGCCTGTGGCGCTGACGCCCGGTTGCAGGGCGGTGATCTCGTCGACGAACAGGAACGGTGGTCGATGGGCGAGGACGTCGGCTGGCAGCGGGAACGCGCTCATGCTGCCAACGCCTCGAGCAGCTTCACAGGTGTGTCCTTCGGGCTGATCTTGTACCAAGCATGCAGAACCACGCCCTGACCATCGATCAGGAATGCCGATCGTTCGATGCCCAGATAGGTGCGACCGTACAGCTGCTTTTGCTTCCAAACCCCGTACGCCTCGGCCAGGAGATGTTCGGTATCGGCCAGCAGCGGATACGGCAGCGAGTTCTTGTCGGCGAACTTCTTCTGCGATGCCGGCTTGTCAGGGCTGACACCGACGACCTGTGTGTCGCCGATCTGGCCGCTGACGTCGCGCAGCGCGCACGCCTGCTGTGTGCAACCGGGCGTCGACGCCCTGGGGTAGAAAAAGATCAACGTCGGGTGACCGCGCAAGCTGGCCCAGTCAAACGCTGCGCCGTCCTGGTCGAGCACATCGGCGTGAGGGGCAATATCACCAGGAGTGAGCACGTCACGTGACTCTAGCGCGCCTCCGCGGACGGGCTGATACCCCTGTCAATGTTCGCGTTGGCTCAACACTGACCGCAATCGGTGGTGGCGCTACGCATAGTGGTGGGTGTTTCTGAGATCTTTTCCTTGCGCTTCTCTTGCCACTCTGACGCATCCGTGTTAGAAATGTGCCCATTGGCAAGGAGCGATGCTCCGCTACCTGGTGAGGAGGCAAGAGTCATGCGTGGAATCGTCGTTCGCCCCATCTGAAAAATCTCACTCTTGGTGCTTTCTTTGTCACCCAGAGAAAGATCACGCAGCGTGGCTTTCCCGTATGATCGGGCTCACCAAGCCGCGTGAAGTCCCACCATGTTGATTCCAGCAAGCTGATCACTCAGCGTGGAGTCGTTGTTCTTCCCCTGCAAAGGCCGCTTGTCGCCACGCCGTACGCAGCGTGTCATCGACAGCGATTCGTTACGGGTTATGAGTTACGGGTTATGAGTTACGGGTTATGAGTTTCGCGTTTCTCGCTTGAGACCATGGCCGAAGAAACCACCACGCGGACGAGCATGGGCGTGGTAATGATCCGGGATGTTGCGCATGTTGTCGTCCACGTAATGGACGAAGTCGAAGTGCGTCGCCACCACCAGTTCGAGTTGCAGGTGTAGGTAGTCCTTCACCTCCTGCGACGGCAACGCATCGTGCTCGCGCCAGACCACCATCGGCACGCAACAGATCTCGCACTCTGCAATCCAGCACACGTCGTCCTCGTAGAACCAAGGTGTGATCCGGGCCGCCTCGCAGAGGTCGCAGTCGTTGTGCGTCATGGGTCTTCTTCTAGTACCAATCACGCTCCACAGCGCGGATGCCAGACGCGCAGAAGGGGCCCCGAGGGGCCCCTTCTCCTCCGTCTACGGTCGTGAACTCAGAGCGTGCTGATGTCCACGTCTGGGGGCAGGATGACCTGATCGATCACGTGGATGACGCCATTGCTGGCCATCACATCTGCTGCGGTGACAGTGGCCTTGTTGACCATGACCTTGCCATCGGCAACGGTGAGGGTGATGTTGGAACCCTCGACCGAGGCAACGTCGCCCGACTTCACGTCGGCAGCGAGGACCTTGCCCGACACCACGTGGTAGGTCAGGATCTTCACGAGGAGGTCCTTGTTGGCTGGCAACAGCAGCTTGTCGACGAGCCCGGCGGGCAGGGCAGCAAAGGCATCATCAGTCGGTGCGAACACCGTGAATGGGCCAGCACTCTGGAGGGTCTCGACGAGCCCGGCGGCAGCAACAGCGGCGACCAGGGTCTTGAACGAACCAGCGGCGGACGCGACGGCAACGATGTCCTGAGCCATCGCCGTGGTGCCTTCGGTCATGGCCTCGGTGGTCGGGGTCATTGCTTCGGTGGACTCGGGCATTGCTTCGGTTGCCGGTGTGGCCGTCTTGCTGTCGCTGCCGCAGGCAGCAAGCAGCAGCGACACCGCCACAGCGGAAACGACGAGGAATTTCTTGTTCACGTGAACTCCTTGGGGGTGAGGACGCAACAACTGCGCCATACCTTCTCTACGGAGCCCGGCCGGAACCGGATGAATCTTTTAGTAGGAAATCGCCGCGCGCACTTCGGAGACGTACTCGCCCACCGCTTCGGGGCCGCCGTCCATGAGCCGTCGCACCACGCTGGCGCCCTGGATGACGCCGTCGGCGACAACACACGCCTGCCGTGCCTGCTCGGCGTTGGACACGCCGACACCCACCAGCACGGGCACATCGGTGATGGCCTTCAGACGCCGGGCGAGGGCCGTTGCCGACTCGGCCAGCGAAGCCCGCTCACCGGTGACGCCGAGCAGGCCAACGGAGTACACGAATCCTCTGGCCCGCGCAGCGATGCGCGGCAGGCGGTCGTCTGGCGCTGTCGGCGCAGCGAGCATGACGGTCTCGATGCCGGCAGCGTCAGCCGCTGTGCACCAGAGGCCTGACTCCTCGAGCGGCAGGTCAGGCACGATGGCTGCGGAGATGCCGGCGCTGAGGAGTTGATAGGCGAAGCGTTCGTGGCCCGCATGATGGACCGTGTTGTAGTAACACATCACCGCCAGCGGGATACCAACCTCGAGCTCGCGGGCTTCCTCGAAGATGCTCACCGGCGTTACCCCGGCATCGAGCGCACGCTGCGATGCCTCTTGAATGATCGGGCCGTCCATCACCGGATCGGAAAAGGGGATCCCGATCTCGATGGCGTCGGCGCCGGCATCGGCGGCCGCGCGAATGGCCTGTTGCCAGCCGGTGAGACCGCCGGTGATGTACGGCACCAACAGTTTGCGGCCGGCATCGCGCTTGGCCCTGAACTCTGTTTCCATCCGTCCGAAACTCATCCGCCCAGGATCTCCATCATCTGGGCGACATCTTTGTCGCCGCGGCCGGAAAGGTTCATCAGCACGACCTTGCCCTGCATGGTGGGCGCCTCGCGTGAGATCCATGCCATCGCATGGGCACACTCGAGCGCGGGAATAATGCCCTCAGAGCGGGCCATCAACTGGAAGGCGTCGATCACCTCGGCGTCGGTGACCGTGGGGTACTCGGCGCGCCCGATGGAGGCCAGATACGAATGCTCGGGGCCGACGCCGGGATAATCGAGTCCTGCCGAGATGGAGTGCGCTTCTTGCACCTGACCGTATTCGTCCTGCATGAGATAGCTGCGCATCCCGTGCACGACGCCGGGGACACCCCGGCCAACGGCAGCGCCGCCGGCGGGCTCGACGCCGATGAGTCGGGCCTCGGTATCGACAAAGCCGCTGAAGATGCCCATCGCGTTCGACCCGCCGCCCACGCAGGCCACGATGAAGTCGGGGTCGGCGCCTCCGAGCAGGTCGCGACACTGGGCCCGAGCCTCGTCACCGATGACGCGGTGGAACTCGCGAACCATCCACGGGTACGGATGCGGGCCCATCACCGAGCCAAGGCAGTAGTGGGTCTCGCCCACGGTTGCCACCCAGTCGCGCATGGCCTCGTTGACAGCATCTTTCAAGGTGCGGCTGCCGCTGTGCACCGCCTCGACCTCGGCGCCGAGCAGCTTCATCCGGAACACGTTGAGTGCCTGTCGTTCGACATCGACAGCGCCCATGTACACCTTGCACGACATGCCGAGCAGGGCCGCGGCGGTGGCACTGGCAACGCCGTGCTGGCCGGCACCGGTCTCGGCAACCAGGCGAGTCTTGCCCATGCGCTTGGCCAGCAATGCCTGACCGAGCACGTTGTTGATCTTGTGCGAGCCGGTGTGGTTGAGGTCCTCGCGCTTCAGGATCAAGCGGATGCCCAACGACCGTCCGAGATTGTGGCATTCGGTGATGATGCTCGGACGCCCGGCGTACTCCTGTAGCAGGTGATGCAGCTCAGCACGAAACACGGGATCGGCCCAGGCCTCCCGGAATGAAGCCTCGAGCTCCTGACACGCTGGGACCAGCGTCTCGGGCACAAAGCGACCACCAAATTCACCAAAGCGACCCTCTGCGGAGGGTTCGGCCATGATCGACACAATGCTTCCTTTCACGGGCTCTGCAGCAGAGCTATTCGTCATCCATCCAGTCGTAGGGCATCTGATCGGGCCCCACATACTGTTCCGGCGCAGCCTTACGGGCACGCTCAATGAACGCCTTCACTTTCAAGGCGTCCTTTTTGCCCGGCGATCGCTCCACACCGCTCGACACGTCGACACCCCACGGGCGCACGCGCTGCACCGCTGATGCCACGTTGTCGGGGGTGAGCCCGCCGGCCAGAATTACTCGCACACCATCGGGAATGTCGTCGACCAGCGACCAGTCGAACATCGCTCCCGAGCCCGGCGACGGAGCGTCGAGCAGCACCAGGTCGGTACCGAACTGATCCGCACGACGCGCATCGGTGGTGCCGGCGACGAGGCCCTTGATGACCCAACGAACCTGCGTCGCAACCTCGGCAACATCGGCGGGGGACTCATGCCCATGCATCTGCACGGCGCGCACGCCGGAACGGTTGACGATGTCGATGATGCGGCTGGGGTGCTCGTCGCGGAAGACCCCGACGGTGAGGATCTCCGGTGGAAGGCGCCGGGTGATGTCGTAGACCTGTTGAGCAGCGACCTGCCGGGGCGACGGCGCGAAGACGAAGCCCACTGCGTCAGCGCCCATGGCCACAGCAAACAGCGCATCGTCTTCGTTGGTGATTCCGCAGATCTTGACGAACATTCCGTCGTGAACCGTACAGCGCACCGGTGCGCTTTGCCTGTTTGTTCGCGAGGAGCTTGGCGTGCTCGTTGCTGGACGATGCCGAGCCGGGCCGCCCTACCGGGGATGACGAAGTTGGCCGAGTACAGCCGCCGGATCGGCAGCGGTCACGAGCGTTTCGCCGACGAGCACGGCGTCGTACCCCGCACGCTGCAGTTCGCTGGCATCGGCTGCACCGCGTACGCCGCTCTCGGCCACCTTCACGACATGGTCGGGGATCACACCGGCCATGCGCACGGCTCTGGCGTGATCGACCTGGAAGGTGACGAGGTCGCGCTGGTTCACACCCACGATCCGGGCGCCAGCGGCAAGTGCGGCGTCGAGTTCGCGCTCGTCATGGATCTCGACGAGCACCTCGATGCCGATCTCATCGGCAAGCGCGTGCATGTCGATCAGCTCGGACGGGCTGAGCGCAGCTGCGATGAGCAGCACACAGTCGGCGCCCATCAGACGGGCATCGCACACATCGCGCGGGTCGACGGTGAAGTCCTTACGGAGAACGGGCAGCGCCACGGCAGCACGTGCCGCCTGCAGGTCGTGGACCGACCCGCCGAAGAACTCCTCATCGGTCAGCACCGACAGCGCTGCGGCTCCGCCGGCGGCGTACACCAGCGCCAGCCCCGCAGGATCGAGATCGGCGTTCAGATCGCCCTTCGAGGGAGAGCGCCGCTTGATCTCGCTGATCACGCCCAGCTCACCGCGCTCGACGGCCTGCCGCAACGATCCGGCAAACGGGCGAACCGCCGGTTGCGCACACGCCTGTTCGACGAGGTGCGCAAGCCGACGCTGATCGGTGGCAGCCACGTCACGGTGACGGGCGAGGATGCGGTCGAGGTACGTGGCCATGTGATTCTGAACGCTATCTGCTCACTCGGTACCCGAGCCGCAGCACGCGACGGCGGCCCCGCCGTAGCCTGAACGGGTGACCCACGGTCCAAACCCCACCGTCAGCGTTGCTCACCCCATTATGCAGATGGGCTGGGAGCAGCTCACCTTCGTACACTGGGCCTACGACCCTGCCGCTGTGCAACGCCTCCTGCCACCCGGGCTCACTGTGCAGACCTTCGACGATCGGGCCTGGGTCAGCCTGGTTCCCTTCGTGATGCGTGTCCGCTTTCCCCTGGTCGGGGCGGTGCCGTGGTTGTCGGTGTTTCCCGAGACCAACGTGCGCACCTACGTCACCGCAGCCGATGGCACAGAGGGCATCTGGTTCTTCAGTCTCGATGCGTCTCGTCTGGCGGCGGTCCTGGCGGCGCGCGTCGGGTATCGACTGCCGTACATGTGGTCGAGCATGTCCGTACGGACCGAGGGCGACCACATCAACTACGACTGCGTGCGTCGCTGGCCAGGTCCACGCGGCGCACACAGCACCGTCGGCATTCGCATCGGCGCGGAAGTTGCGGCCCAACAACTCGACGAACGAGACCACTTCCTCTCGGCTCGGTGGCGGCTGTACAGCAGCATGTTCGGTTCTCTCTGGGGCGCGCGTGCGCTCCACGAGCCGTGGCCGCTGCACCGGGCCAGCTTGATCCGGTACGACGACGAGCTCGTGACAGCATCCGGTCTGCCCGAACCGACCGGCGACCCGATCGTGCAGTACTCCCCCGGCGTGAACGTACGGGTGAGCATGCCCTATCGAATTCGCCACGGGTCACCGCAGCGCAGCTAGAACCCCTTGCCGCCGATGGGCGTGGCGAACGTGAACTCTGGGCGACCACCCAAGAACGGCTTGATCGCCGGGCCGAGCGCCTTGAAGCTCTCCGAGCCCGAATGCGCGGCGAGCGCATCCTGATCTTCGTACATCTCATACATCCAGAGCACATCGGCATCGACGGCGTCCTCGTGCAGGATGTAGAAGCGGGTACCGGCCTCGGTCGTTGCGGTGTCGAGCGCCACCTGCATGGCAGCGGCGAGCTGGGCGCGCTGGCCGGGGGCGGCGGGGATCTTGGCGATGATGGTTACCTGTGACACGACTGACTCCAGTTGGATGTTCGTTGCTGATGCGACCCTGCGACCGTACACAGTCGATGCACCGCTGGCCACGACTGAGGTGCAACGATGGGCACATGAGCGTCGAGCAAACGATCATCGTGATCGAGGACGATCCCAACATCGCCGACCTGCTCGACACCTACCTGCGCGGCGCTGGGTTCCGAGCCCTGCAGGCAGCAACCGGCGAGCGGGGCCTCGAACTGATCGAGCAGCACGCACCCGCGCTGGCGATCCTCGACATTGGGCTCCCCGACATCGACGGCTTCGACGTGTGCCGGCGCATCCGAGCCAAGGGCGCCCTTCCCGTGCTCTTCCTCACCGCCCGCGATGGTGAGATCGATCGAGTGTTGGGCCTCGAGCTCGGCGCCGACGACTACGTCACCAAGCCGTTCTCGCCCCGCGAGATCGTTGCCCGCGTCAAGGCCATCCTGCGACGCGGCCAGCCCCCCGCGCCGGTCGGCGCCAGCGTGATCCACATCGGCGACGACTTTGCCATCGACCTGGCCCGCCGCGAGGTACGCGCCAAGGGGCAACCCGTCGCACTGGCCACACGCGAATTCGATCTGCTCGCCCATCTGGCCGCCAATCAGGGCATCGCGCTGTCGCGCCAACAGCTCCTCGACGGCGTCTGGGGAGCTGATTGGTACGGCGACGACCGCACCGTCGACGTGCACGTGCGCCAGCTGCGCAAGAAGCTGGGCGACGAACTGGCCCTCGCCACCGTGTGGGGCATCGGCTACCGCCTCGGCTAACACTTCCCTCACATGACCCGACCACACTGCGCCCCACTATGACTCGCCGGCTGACCATCGTGATCGTGTCCGTGGTGATGGCAACGCTGCTGGTCGCTGGGATCGGCACCATCGTGGTGGCCAACCTGCGGGCCCGCCAGACCAGCGAAGCCGAGCTGCGCGGACAGGCACAATCGGTAGCGGCGAACATCGACCAGATGCTCGAGAACGGGATCGCCACGGGCACGCCCCAAGCGGTGAAACGCCGCCTCCGGCTGTTCAACACCTTTCGCTCGGTCCTCGATCTCGCCGGGTTGTCCATCCTCACGTTGCAACCGAACGACACCCTGACCGGCGACACCCTGCCACCTGGGCTCGACATCAACGCGTTGCCCGTGGCGGAACTCCGGCAGTTGCACACGGTCTCGGGTAACCGTGGCAATCTCGTGTACGCCGCAGCCCCGGCACGGCTGCCGAACAACACCGTGGTGGTCGTGTTGTTGTCACGAACGGCGAATTCCGGCCTGTCGACCTCGCTGCGCACCTTTCTGCTCGCCGCGCTGGCCACCCTGGCACTCGGTGCCGGAGCCGCCATCCTGCTGGGCCGGCGGCTCACCCGACCCATCCGCGACGCCAGTGAGGCCACCCACCGCATCGCTCGCGGCGAGCTGTCCACCCGCCTGCCCGAGCCGTCGCCCCGCCACACCGACGAGCTGGCCGATCTGGCCCGCTCGGTCAACGCAATGGCTGGTGAACTCGAACGCTCCCATCTTCTGGAGCAACAGTTCCTGTTGTCGGTCTCGCACGACCTGCGAACTCCGCTCACCTCGATCCGTGGTTATGCCGAGGCGATCAGCGACGGCGCGGGAGACCCGCAGCGATCGGCGTTGGTGATCCAGAGCGAGGCGCGGCGCCTCGAACGCCTCGTGGCCGACCTGCTCGATCTGGCCAAACTCCGCGCCCAGGGCTTCTCCATGCACCTCGAACGTGTTGACCTGGCTGCGCTGGCGTCGGTGTCGATCGAGGGTTTCCAGATCGACGCGGCCGAGCGGAACCTGCGCATCGAGCACCTGGGCGGCGGGCAGCTGATCGTGTCGGCCGACCACGACCGCCTGGCGCAGATCGCCGCCAACCTGATGGAGAACGCGTTGAAGTACGCCGCCACAGCGGTCACCGTGACCACGGCGCAGGATGGCTCGTGGGCAGTGCTGGCCATCGACGACGACGGCCCGGGCATTTCCGGTGCCGACCTGGCGCATGTCTTCGACCGGCTGTACGTCGCCCGCCACGCACCCTCCCGCAAGGAGAACTCGAGCGGGCTCGGTCTGGCCATCGTGAAGGAACTCACCGAGGCAATGGGTGGCACAGTTGCTGCCACACAATCTGCAACTGGCGGCGCACGGTTCGTCGTGCGACTCCCGCTGCTGCAGACCTGACGAACGCCGGGTCAGAAACCCAGACGGGCGCTGATCTCGCCGAGCAGGGCGCTGATCGGCACACGCACCTGATCGGTGGTGTCGCGATCGCGGATGGTGACCGCGGCATCGTCGAGCGAATCGAAGTCGACCGTGACGCACAACGGCGTACCGACCTCGTCCTGACGGCGATAGCGCCTGCCGATGGACTGCGTGTCGTCGTACTCCACCATGTACTGCGCGCTGAGGGTCTGGAAGACCTGACGGGCGAGCGGCGTGAGGGTGTCCTTCTTCGACAGCGGCAGCACGGCAACCTTGTACGGCGCCAGGCGCGGGTGCAGGCGCAAGATGGTGCGCGCCTCGCCACCGACCTCGTCCTCGTCGTACGCGGCGAGCAGGAACGCTGCCATGGTTCGTGTTGCCCCTGCTGCGGGCTCGATGACAAAGGGAACGTACCGCTCGTTGGTGGCCTGATCGAAGTAATCGAGCTTCTGGCCGCTGTGCTGGGCATGCTGTTTGAGGTCGTAGTCGGTGCGCTGCGCCACGCCTTCGAGCTCGCCCCAGCCCCACGGGAACTTGAACTCGATATCGCTGGTGCCGGTGGAATAGTGGCTGAGTTCGTCGTCGTCGTGGGCGCGCATGCGCAACAGGTCTGCCGGGATGCCGAGGTCGCGGTACCAGTTGAGGCGCTCGGTGCACCAGTACTCGTACCACTTCGGCCCATCGGCCGGGGGCACGAAGAACTCCATCTCCATCTGCTCGAACTCACGCGTGCGGAAGATGAAGTTGCCGGGTGTGATCTCGTTGCGGAAGCTCTTGCCGACCTGGGCGATACCAAACGGGGGCTTCTTGCGGCTGGTCTGCAACACGTTGGCAAAGTTCAAGAACATGCCCTGGGCGGTCTCTGGGCGCAGGTACACATCGGCGCCAGCTCCCTCGACCGGGCCGGCCTGGGTCTTGAACATGAGGTTGAAGGCCCGGGCCTCGGTGAAGGAGTTCGTGGCTGCGCAGTTGGGGCACACGTTGGGGTCGACGAGGTGGTCCTCGCGGAAACGCTGCTTGCACTTGGTGCAATCCACCAGCGGATCGGTGAAGTTGGCAAGGTGGCCGCTGGCCTCCCAAACCTGCGGCGGCGACAGCACCGAAGCATCGATCAACACGACATCGTCACGCTGCTGCACCATCGAACGCACCCATGCGTCCTTCACGTTGCGCAGCATGAGCGAGCCGAGCGGGCCGTAGTCGTAGCTCGAACGAAAGCCGCCGTAGATTTCGGCGGAGGGATACACGAAGCCGCGCCGCTTGCACAGGTTGACGATTTGTTCGAGCTCGGTGGCTGGCATAGGTGTCAAGGTTATGGGAGCGGCGGCGACACGCACGAAATGGTTTCGGAAAAGCTGCCCGGCTCAGGTGCCTGGCTCAGTGGCGCTCGAACACTGCCACTGATCGGAGCCGACGCTCGATGTGGTGCTCGACAGCTCTGGTGGCATGGGAGTTGACCTCGTGGGCAGCTTGAGACACCGGTTCGGCCAGCGCAGCATTCAGCTGTCCACCAAGGATCATCCGCATCAGCTGCAGCGCGTCAGCACTGATGGGCGCCCCCGAGCGGCAGGTGCGGCACAGCACTCCGCCATGGTCCATGTCGAAGGCCACCAACGGCTCGGGTGCACCGCATTGCACACACACATCGAGTTCGGGGCGCACGCCCTCGAGCGCCAGCAGCTTCCAGAAGAATCCAGGCACCACCAGCGGCGAATCATTGGTGGCGATGGTGCGCAGCACACCCACGAGCATGCGGTAGAGCCGCGGGTTTGCCTCGCGGTCCATCGCCATCTGATCGACCGCCTCGAGTACGGCCATACCCTTGGTCATGTGGTCGAGGTCGACCATCAACGGCGCGAGGGATTCCACCGTGTCGACCTGATTGACGATGTCGAGCTCGCGCCCCTGGTGCAACAGCAGACGGACGTGGCTCATCGGCTCGAGACGACCGCCGAACTTCGAGCCCGTCTTGCGGACACCCTTGGCCACCGCCCGCACCTTGCCGTGCCCCTCGGTGAGCAGCACGATGATGCGGTCTGACTCGGCCAGTTTGTAGGTGCGCAACACCACGCCCGTGTCCCGGTAGAGCCGGCTCATTCGATGGCACCGAACCGGCGGTGACGCTGCGAATACGCGGTGATCGCGGCCTCGACGTGTGCACCGGCCAAGTCGTCCCACGCTGCGTCGACGAACACGATCTCACTGTACGACAGCTCCCAGACCAGCGATGGCGGGAGTTGGGTGGATGGACCGAGGATCACCGTGAGGTCGGGTTCCACAGGGGCCGGGGCCATCAGCACGCCGGTGATCGCGGATTCATCGACCACGGTGACCGAGGCATCACGAAGCTGTTCGACGGCAGCAAGGAACCGTTCGCGTCCGTCGGGCGAGGGATCCACCACGATCGTGCAGCCATCGTGGAGCGCGATCATGCGTTGCGTGGCCGGCTCAGCGCTGACGGCACCGCGTTCGTACGGACGAACGGTGAGCCACATCGCGCCAGCGGCGGCGGCAACACGGGCGAGATCACGCCGACGCTCGGCCCAACGCTGCTCGCCGAGGGCATCCCATTCGGCCAGAGTGCCGGCGACCACCAGGACATGCCGGAGCGCGGCGGGTCCCGCTGCGCCCGCCGTCACTGGTTGTGTTCGCTTCCTCGCCACGGTCCGATTCTCGCACGGCGGGCACCCGAGCGAACCGCATGGCCGCAACGGCCCGACTGCACCGCCATGACAGCGTCGCGATCGCTAACGTGACAGTGTCGTGAGCCCCACCCCCACCCCGTCCAACTCCGCGTCCCGAGCCAGCCACGATGGCCCGCATGTGGCGTGCATCATGGACGGCAACGGCCGGTGGGCAAAGGCCCGGGGCCTGCCCCGTACGGCTGGCCACACCGAGGGCGAAGAGAACCTCGCCAGCGTGGTACGCGCTGCGGTGCAACGCAATGTCGGCTGGCTCACAGCGTTCGGCTTCAGCACCGAGAACTGGGTGCGCCCCCGCACCGAGGTGCGTCACATTCTGGGACTGCACGAGAAGCTCTTCGGGCGCGTGGCCGAACTCAACGAACTCAATGTTCGCATCCAGTGGATCGGCAGGCCGTTCGGCTCACCCGATGCGCGCACCCCGAAATACGTACAACGGGCCATCCGCAAAGCCATCGCCGACACCGCAGCGAACACCGGAATGACACTGACGATCGCGTTCGACTACGGCAGCCGCGCCGAGTTGGCGCGAGCTGCCCAGCAGATCATCGCCGATGGCGTCCCAGCCACCATCGAGACCCTGCAGCAACGCCTCTACCTTCCCGATCTACCAGCGGTCGACGTACTGGTGCGCACCTCGGGCGAGATGCGCATCTCCAATTTCCTGCTGTGGCAGATCCACGCCAGCAAGGTGTACTTCACCGAGAAGGCCTGGCCTGATTTCGACGAGCACGAACTCGACGCCGCCCTCTCACTGCTGCAGTGAGCGTGGCGCCATGAAGAACAAGACCGCTTCTGCGCTCGCCTCGGTGACGGCGGCCCTGCCCGCCGCAGAGGACCGGCCCGGCCAACGGCACATGGCCGAGGCCGTCGCCGCCGCGATCCAATCCGGCCGGCATCTGGTGGTGCAGGCCGGCACGGGCACCGGCAAGACCATGGGCTACCTCGTGCCCGCCGTCCTGGCGGACAAGCGCATCGTTGTTGCCACCGCCACCAAGGCGCTGCAGGACCAACTGGCATCGAAGGACCTCCCATTCCTGGCCGAGCACCTGGACCACCCTTTCGAATGGGCAATCCTCAAGGGGCGCAGCAACTACATCTGCCTGCAACGCGTCCGCGAGGTGCAGGCCGCCGGCAACGGTCAGTTGGAGATGGACGAACTCGCGCCAACCGTGAGGGTGGAGGTGAAGCGCCTCAGCGAATGGGCCGGCACCACGGCGACCGGCGACATGGCCGAATTGGACTGGCTTCCCACCGACCGGGCCTGGCAGTCGGTCTCGGTCAGCAGCGACGAATGCCCGGGCGCGGCTCGGTGCCCGATGGGCCAACCATGCTTCGCCGAAGCAGCGCGCCAACGGGCCGCCAACGCCGATGTCATCGTGGTCAACACCCACCTGTACGGCTTGCACGTTGCCAGCGGAGGCGTGTTGCTGCCCGAGCACGACGTGGTCATCATCGACGAGGCCCACTCGTTGGAAGACATCATGAGCGACACCGTCGGCGTCTCCATCGGCAGCGGACGCTTCACCAGCCTGATGCTCACCTTGAAGCGCATCCTCGACGACCCCGTGCTGCTGGGGTCCGTCGTCGATGCCGGCGTTGCCCTGCGCGAGTCGCTGGTACCCCACGTCGGTCAGCGGCTCCCGCTGCCGCTTCCCACAGCGGTCACCGCAGCGCTCGTCAACGGACGCACCCGCATCGACAACGCGCAGTCGGCGTTGCGTGCCATCGATACCGACGTCGAAGACGCCAAACAACGCAAACTCCGGGCGCAGACCCAGGCCGGCCGGTTGATCGACCACATCGACATCGCGATCGGCACACACGACGGATCTGTTGCGTTCGTTTCCGGTGCCCCGGACACACCCCGGCTCGAGATTGCCCCACTCGACGTCGGCCCCACGCTGCGCACCGGGGTCTGGGACAAGCACACTGCTGTGCTCACGAGCGCCACCATCCCCGCCTCGTTGGCAGATCGCGTCGGCTTGCCCGACGGTGCGGTGGACACCACCGATGTCGGCAGCCCATTCGAGTACGAACGCAACGCGATGCTGTACTGCGCCATCCACCTCCCCGAGCCGCGCTCGCCCGAGTTCGCTGCCGCCACTCACGACGAACTGGTTGCGCTCATCAGCGCTGCCGGTGGCCGCACGCTGGCACTGTTCACGAGCTGGAAGGCGATGGACGCTGCCGCTGAAGCGGTTCGAGCCCGCATTCCGTTCGCCGTGATGACCCAGCGCGATCTCCCCAAGACTGCGCTGGTGAAGGCGTTCAGCAACGATGAGAACTCGTGCCTGTTCGCCACGGCCGGGTTCTTCCAAGGCGTCGACATTCCGGGGCGCACGCTCTCGCTGGTGACCATCGACCGCCTGCCGTTCCCCCGGCCGAATGATCCGCTACTGGCGGCGCGCCGCGATCTGTTGGGGGCGAAGGCATTTGCCCAGATCGACCTGCCTCGCGCTGCGACGCTGTTGGCGCAGGCGACCGGTCGCCTGATCCGTACCGCCACCGATCGGGGCGTCGTGGCCGTGATGGATCCGCGGCTGGGCAAGGCCGCCTACCGCTGGGACATCATCAAGGCGCTCCCACCCATGAAACGCACCCGCCACCGCAGCGAGGCAGAGGCGTTCCTGCGCGAGATCACCCAAGCAGGCGATACCCCAGACCCCGCACCGTGATGAGCAGTTTGGGGTCCTCGGGCTGATCCTCGATCTTCAACCGCAGTCGGCGCACGTGTGCATCGACCAGTCGGCTGTCACCCAGATACTCATAGCCCCAGACGCGCTCGAGCAGTTGGTCGCGCGACAGCACCGCTCCAGCATGTTCGGCGAACTCACACATCAGTCGGAACTCGGTCTTGGTGAGGCTCAGCTCCACCCCACCTTTCAACACGATGCCCTGCTCGTGGCGCACCTCGACATCGCCGAACCTGCTCGGGCGCACGCCGGCCACGGGCAGTTCATGCAACTGCACGCGCCGCAACTGGGCCCGGATCCGTGCCGCGAGTTCCTTGGGCACCACCGGCTTGGTCACATAGTCGTCGGCACCAGCCTCGAGCCCGACCACGAGGTCGTGGGTATCGGTCTGCGCAGTGACGATGATGATCGGCACGATGCTCTTGGCGCGCATCGCCCGACACACGTCGAAGCCCGAGATGTCAGGCAGACGCAGGTCGAGCAGCACGAGGTCGGGTTCGCGCTCGGCGAATGCCGCCAGGCCGGACCGACCATCGGGCGCCTCGCGCACCTCGTACCCCTCGTCCTCGAGGGCCAGCCTCAGCGCCAGACGGATGGAGTCATCGTCTTCTACGAACAACAGCGAGTACACGGTCCACCAATTCTGTTACACAAATCGCACAGCCCGGACAACTGCTCGTCACATGCAGCCACCATCATGACACGTGTTCACGCTGCTTCGGTGGGGTACCTTCCTCCCCCTGGTGCCTCACCGGCAGCGTGGAACCAAAGTGCGCCGACCAGAGCGGGACATGGCGACGAAAATCGGCAACACTGACAGCGTGGCACGAGTG
This sequence comes from Actinomycetota bacterium, assembly GCA_009726095.1. Lineage (GTDB taxonomy): Bacteria > Actinomycetota > Acidimicrobiia > Acidimicrobiales > Ilumatobacteraceae > WLMZ01. Next base: position 15,933 of record WLMZ01000024.1, on the reverse strand, counting down.
AAGCAAGCACGCCGGACGCTCAGTCTGCGCACCCGCGTCACGTTGTTCCTCAGCCTCACGGCGCTGGTGGCCTCCCTCGGCCTGACGCTGATCACCTACACGACGGCGCGCAACTACCTGCTCGACCAGCGTTCTTCGGTCGCCCGGGTACAGACCTTCGCCAACGCCAAAGCGGCCCGAGATGAGCTCCGCCTCGGCAGTACCGACCTCGGTCGCTTCATCACCAGCATCCGTACCGACGAGAACGGGTTTGCAATTCTCTATGTCGGGCAGACGTCGTACCCGCAAAAGGTGCAGTTCCGACAGGACTCGCTCCCTGCCGATCTCGTTGCGCAGGTGCTCGACGGGCAGACGGGCCAGCAACGGTTCACGCTCGACGGCAAGCCGTACCTGGCCGTCGGGGTGAGCATCCGCGAATCGAATGCCAACTACTTCGAGGCGTTCCCACTGGCCACCACCGACCGCGTGTTGCGCGTCATCGGTACGGCGCTGTTGGTTGGCTCGGGCATCATCACCCTCGTCGCCGCAGCGCTCGGTTGGTGGACGAGCCGCCGGCTGCTCAAACCGCTCAGTCGGGTTGCGGCTGCTGCGGGAGGCATCGCATCGGGAGGGCTCGACACCCGGCTCGATCCCGAAAGCGACCCAGAACTGAACCGCCTTGCCCAGTCGTTCAACGACATGGCCGATGCCGTCCAGACCCGAATCGAACGCGAGGCCCGTTTTGCGTCCGACGTGAGCCACGAACTGCGCTCGCCGATCACGGCGCTGAGCGCAGCCGTCGAAGTGCTCGATGCCCGCCGAGCGGACCTGCCCGACCGCACCCAGCAGGCCCTCGATGTGGTCGTGAATCAGGTGCGCCGCTTCGATCAGATGGTGATGGACCTGCTCGAACTCTCCCGTATCGATGCAGGGGTCAGCGACGTCCACACCGAGGAATTGCGCCTCGATGACATCGTGCCACGTATCGCCCAGCGCTACGGGTTCGCCGACGTACCGATCTCGGTCGAGCCCGACGCCCGCAAGAACCTCTGGATCGACAAGCTTCGGCTCGAACGCATCTTGGCCAACCTGCTCGACAACGCCCGCCAGCACGGAGGTGGCCCCACCCGGGTCAGCATCGAGATCGACCGCACCGGTGGTCTGCTGCTCGCTGTCGAAGACGCTGGCCCCGGCGTCGCCCGCGGCGAACGCCAACGCATCTTCGAGCGCTTCGCCCGTGGCACCGCTGCCCGCCACCGCGTCGGCACCGGGCTCGGTCTGGCCCTGGTCTCCGAGCATGCTCAGGCCCTGGGTGGCGTGGCGTGGGTCGAAGATCGAATCGGGGGCGGTGCCCGTTTCGTCGTGCGCTTCCCGCTGGACCGCCCAGGAGGGGAATCATGAGACGTCGGGGCATCGCCACGTTGCTGATCATTGCCACGGTCGCGATGACCGCCGTGTCGTGCGGGGTACCAAGCTCGAGCAAATTCTCCACGATCGACCGGGCCAACATCCCCTTCGGATTGTCCGACACCACAACGAGCACCACCACGACCACCACGATCGTGCCGGCGAGCACCACCACGCTGGTCGAGCCGGCCACCACCATCGCTACCGAGCCGGTGCTGCTCTACTACGTGGCGGGCACCCAATTGGTCAGCGTCACCCAGCTCCTGCCCCGACCGGTATCGATCGCCCAGACCATGGCCGTGCTCGAGGCCGGGCCACCCCGCGAGTTCGGGCTCGGGCTGCGCACGGCAATCCCCGAGGGGGCACAGAGCCAGCTCAGTGAGGCCGCCGGCGTGGTCACGGTGGACCTGCCGATTGCCTTCTTCAAGGACATGGCACCCCAGGACCAACGCCTGGCGATCGCCCAGATCGTGCTGACGCTCACCGATCAACGCGGCGTCGGTCAGGTGACGTTCACGCAGAACAACCTGCCGATCTCGGTGCTGCGCGGCGGCGGCGACCTGACGCAGCCCGGGCAACTACTGGTCAGCGCCGACTATGAGCAGTTGCTCAGCAGCTCGGCGGGAGCAAACACCCAACCAACGACACCCACGGCACCCACGACCGCAACCACCACCGGGGAACCGTGACCTCGTCGGCTCAGTAGCCGAGACGCTCGACGCGGGCCGGGCGGCGCTGCCAGTCCTTGTCGACCTTCACGAACAGCTCGAGAAAGGTGTCCGGCGGCAGTTGCGCACGCGCCCGCACGCCCACTTCTTTGAGGATGGCACCGTGCTTTCCGATGACCATTCCCTTTTGGCTCTCGCGCTCGACGATGATCTCGCAGCGGACGCGCTTGCCCTCCCACTCGGTGACCCGGGTGGCAATGGAGTACGGCAACTCGTCCTGAAAGATGGCGAGCAACTGTTCACGAACCAACTCGGCGATCCACGTGGCTTCTTCGACATCGCTGGCGGTTTCGATCGGGTAGTACATCGGGCCCTCGGGCAGCAGCGTGACCAGATGATCGATGAGCTCGGGCACCCCCTCGCCCGTGAGCGCCGAGATCGGGAAATAGGCGGCCGCATCGAGTCCGCTGGCCCGCACGAGCTGCTTCAGTACCGCCTGCTTCGAGGCAGCATCGACCTTGTTGACGATGATGATCGCCTTCTTGGCATCGATGCGACTGGCCACCCATTCGTCACCCTTGCCGAACGGCATGGTGGCATCGATGACCAGGCACACCACATCGACGTCTTCGGCCGATTCGAGCGCCGTTGCGTTGACGCGCTTACCGAGCGCCGTGACGGGCTTGTGCAGACCGGGGGTATCGACGAACACCAGCTGGGCATCGGGGCGGTTGAGGATGCCGCGGATGCGGGTACGCGTGGTCTGCGGCTTGTCACTGACGATGCTGACCTTTTGCCCACACACGGCGTTCAACAGCGTGCTCTTGCCCACATTCGGGCGGCCGACAAAGGTGATAAAGCCAGATTTCATGTGCCGTTCAGGCTAGCGCCACCACCCGATGCTTCGGTTTGTGGGCGCGAGCAGGACGTTCGCGCGGCGCTACACCTGGCTGTCGCGGCCCGCCCAGAACGGCGCGCGGAGCTCACGCTTGAGCAACTTGCCGCTGCCGGTCTTGGGGAGTTCGTCCATCCACGAGATCGACCGCGGCACCTTGTAGCTGGCGAGATGCTCACGCGCATATGCCGCGACCTGCGCGTCATCGAGCCCTGAACCCTGGCGGGCCACGATGACGGCGTGCACCGTCTCGCCCCATTCGTCGCTGGGGATGCCGAACACGGCGGCCTCGTAGATGTCGGGATGCGCCTCGAGCGCCGCCTCGATCTCGGCAGGATAGATGTTCATACCACCGGAGATGATCATGTCCTTCTTGCGGTCGCAGATGTAGACGAAGCCCTCGTCGTCGCGGTAGGCAATGTCGCCCACCGTCTGGAACCCGTGCTTCTGATCGGCCTCGAACTTGTCGTGCTGCTTGTAGTAGTCGGCAAACACGCTGGGGCTCTTCACGAACAACTCGCCGGTGTGCTGCGGGCCAAACCCGGTGACCTCGTTGCCGTCGTCGTCGAACAGCTTCACCTCCACCATCGGCGAGGGCCGCCCGCACGACCCGGGCTTGCGCAACTGGTCTTCGGGGCGAAGGATGCAGTTGACACCGAGTTCGGTGCTGCCGTAGACCTCCCACAGCGAATCGTGGGGGAAGTCGGCGAGGTACATCTGCTTGAGAGCAAAGCTCCACGGCGCCGCGTTGGCGATCATGCGCTTCATTGACGACGTGTCGTACTTCGCCTTCACGTCTGCCGGCAGCGAGCAGATCATGCGGATGGGCGTGGGCGCACTGAAGGTGGACGTGACCCTGTGCGTGGAGACGATGCGCAGCCAGTCCTCGGGTGAGAACTTTCGCTGCAACACCACGGTCTGACCGAGCGCCTGGGCCATGCCCATGAAGCCGCCGGGACCCGAGTGGTACAGCGGGCCGGTGGGCAGGTACACGTCGTCGTTCGTGTAGCCGACGAACGCGACCATTGCCCCCGACTGCTCGGCGTTGCCGGCGCCGCGACGCAGGGCGCCCTTGGGCTTGCCGGTGGTGCCACTGGTGTAGATCATCGTGGCCCCTGCCTCGGTGGCAGCGGGGATCTCGGGCTCGTCGCTACTGGCCGCGGCCATCAGCACATCGGCGCTCTCCATCCCGGCGGGGGCCGCACCGTCGAACACCAAGATGTGCTGCACCTGCGGGATGGCACCACGGATGCGCTCGAACGTGGCGGCGAACTCGGCGTCGACATAGACAATGGTGGCGTCACAGTGATCGGTGACGTACGCCGCTTCCTCGTCGGAGAGGCGATAGTTCAACGGCACCGCCGTGACACCGAGCTTGCGCGCGGCGTTGACCATGGTGACCAGGCCAATGGAGTTCTGGCCGCACCACACCACTTTCGTCTCGGGCGGTCGGGCACCGAATGCGATGAGCACGTTGGCCAAACGGTTGGCCTGTTCGTTCAGTTGTGCGTAGGTGAGCGTGGTGACCTGGCCGTTGGGGCGGTCGTCGATGACGGCCGGCTTGTCGGGTTGGACCTGCGCATACACGGTGAGAAAGTCGGGCATGCGCCCGTTCCTAGCACGAAGCGCGACCCTCATCGCACCGCGGGCCATCCCCGCGAGCACCACAGGAACATCGAGGACCTTGCGTAGGCGACCAAGGGGCGACCGGCTCATCCCCGCAGGGTATCGGAGGCCCGCACGACGACGGCCGCTTGCAGACAGGGCTGCAGCACCTGCAACACTCGCGGTATGACAGTACGAGTGATCGACGGAATCGACGGCATCAAGGCGCTCATCGGAGAGCACCTCGGCTACAGCCCATACTTCGAGGTCACGCAAGAACGCGTGAACCTGTTCGCCGACGCCACCGGCGACCACCAGTGGATCCACATCGACGTCGAGCGCGCCAAGAAGGAAAGCCCGTTCGGCGGGCCCATTGCGCACGGGTATCTCACCTTGTCGCTCGGACCCGTGCTGTACCCACAGGTCGTGCAGATCCGCGGTTTCTCGATGGGTGTCAACTATGGCGCCAACAAGATCCGCTTCATGTCACCCGTGCCCGTTGGCAGCAACCTTCGCCTCGGCGTGAAGTTGCTCGCGGTCGACGACATCGCCGGCGGCATCCAGACCACCATGGAGTTCACCTTCGAAGTCGAGGGCAACCCCAAGCCGGCCTGCGTCGCCGAGATCATCTTCCGCAGCTACGTCTGATCTGAATCAGCGGAAATTGGGCATCACCTGGGTGGCGAACAACTCCATCGAGGTGGTCTCTGGGTAGTCGCTGCACCACGGGATGAACCCGCGGCAGCCGAGGGCAATGTAGCTGGCGACCTTCTCGCTCACCTGTTCGGGCGTACCCACCAGGTTGCCGGCGCGCCATGATTCGAACGACTCGCCGTTGATGCTCTTGCTGCCCGCAGCGACGATCTCGGCCTCGGTCTGGCGGATGAACATCTCGGGCGACCAGGTCTTGCGAATCGTGTCCTCGTCGCGGCCAACCGCTGCGCAGTGGCCCTTCAGGATCTCTCGCTTGCGCGCCCATTCATCGGGCTTGCCACCCCAGTTGCTGGCATCGGCATGCTCGGCCACCACCCGCAGGGTGAGCTGTTCTCCCCCGCCGCCGATCCAGATCGGCGGATGCGGCTGCTGCAGCGGCTTGGGGTCGCAATTGGCGCGCACGAGCTTGTAGTACCTGCCGTCGTAGCTGGTCTCGGGCTGCGACCACATCGACTTCACGATCTCCACGCTCTCGCGGAGCATGCCGATGCGATCCTTTGGGGAGGGGAACTCGTATCCGTACCCGCGGTACTCGAGCTCGTACCAGCCAGCGCCGATACCCCATTCGAGACGACCACCGGAGATGACGTCAACCGTCGAGGTGATCTTTGCCAGCAGGCCCGGCGAACGGTAGCTGTTGCAGCCGACCATCTGCCCGAGGCGGATGCGGCTGGTGCGCTGGCTGATGGCGGCGATGGTGGTCCAGCACTCGAACACCGCCTCGTGGGCGGGACGCGGCACGTTGTGGAAGTGGTCGTAGAGCCAGATCGAGTCGTAGCCGAGTTGCTCGGCAAGCAGCGCGATGTCGACAGCACGGTTCCACTTCGCCTCGGCCCCATCGATGGACGAGAGTTCCATCTTCCAGCCCTGGGGCATGAACACGCCAAAGATCACGTCGGAGGTCGCATCAATCATGGCCGGAACCCTAGAGCCGAACGCAGCGCATGACACCGTGACTGATGCAGCGCTCGACAACCCGGTGAGTTCGTGTCATGCCCCACGAGCGCCGTAGCTTGCGTCCTGATGGAAACCAGCAACGCTGACTTCAGTGTGGGCGATATCCACGAGGCGATCGCCGCCACGCGTCCGAACGAACTCTGTCTGGTCTTCCGCGATCGCCGACTCACGTGGGCCGACGTCACCGACCGCACCCGGCGCCTCGCCAACTACTTGCACGGGCAGCGACTCGGCTGTCACACCGAGCGCTCTCACCTGCACGGCTCAGCAAGCGGACAGGATCACCTGGCCATCTACCTGCACAACGGCAATGAGTACCTCGAAGCGATGCTCGGAGCATTCAAGGCCCGCGTTGCCCCGCTCAACGTGAACTACCGCTACGTCGCCGAGGAGTTGCGCTATCTGCTCAACGATTCGCAGGCAGCGGCCGTGGTGGTGCACTCGCAGTTCGCCCCCACCCTGGCCGAGGTGCTCCACGAAGTACCATCGCTGCGGGTCATCCTGCAGGTGCCCGACGCTTCGGGCAACGATCTGCTCCCCGGGGCGGTGTGGTACGAAGATGCTCTGGCCGGGTCGTCCAACCAACGGCCACCGGTCACGACCTCGGGCGACGATCTCTACATCCTCTACACCGGCGGCACCACCGGCATGCCCAAGGGCGTGCTCTGGCGAGGCGGCGACGCCATCATCGAATGCTTCGGCGGGCCGAGGACCGCGACGTCGCTGCAGGAGTTCGCCGACGAGGCCGTCGGTGGCCTGCGCGCCCTGCTTGCACCGCCGTTCATGCACGGCGCCGCGCACTGGATGAGCTTTCGCACGTGGAACTCCGGCGGCACCGTGTTCGTTCAGGAGTCCCCCGACCGCCTGGACCCAGTTGAGGTGTGGGGCCTGATCGAGCGCGAACGGCTCGACTTCTTGCTGATCGTCGGCGATGCCTTCGCCCGGCCACTGCTCGACGAACTCGACCGCAACAGCTACGACCTGTCCAGCCTCACCGTGGTGCTCTCGGGCGGTGCTGCCCTGTCGGCCAACCTCAAAGACGAGTTGCTGCGCCATTTGCCCACGCTGATGATCGTCGATGGGCTCGGCTCATCGGAAGCCGGTGGGCAGGTGAGCCAGGTGTCGGCGGGGGCCAACGCAACCACGGGCACCTTCCCCATCAGCCCCGGCAACCATGTGCTGTCGGCCGATCTCGACCGCCAGCTGACACCCGGCGAGGACGAACTCGGCTGGCTGGCCAAGAGCGGCCACCTGGCCCTCGGGTACCTTGGCGATCCGGCCAAGACCGCGCGCACCTACCCAGTCATCGGCGGCGTGCGCTACGCGGTGCCCGGCGACCGGGCCCGGCTACGCCGCGACGGCACCATCGAGCTGCACGGCCGCGACAGCGCCACCATCAACAGCGGTGGTGAGAAGATCTTCGCCGAAGAGGTCGAGGCTGCACTCAAGGCCCACGAGGGCGTCTACGACTGCGTGGTCGCCGGCCGCCCGAGTGATCGCTGGGGCAACGAGGTCGTGGCGGTCGTGCGTATCCGCGAGGGCTACACCGTCACCGAGGCCGATCTCCTGGCCGAGGCGGCTCGCCACATCGCCCGGTACAAGTTGCCGAAGGCTTTCGTGTTCGTGGACCACATCGAACGCTCCCCCAGCGGCAAGGCCGACTACCGCTGGGCCAAGCAAACCGCCGCCCAGCACTGATCCGGCAACCGGGCTGCGCTCGGGGGCTGCGGGGTGTCGCCAGTAGAGTCCGCTGGGTCGCGCCGATCAGCGTGCCCGACGGATACGAAGGACGAAGCAGATGACGGTCGAGCATTTCGATGTGATGGTGGTGGGCGCGGGGCTGTCCGGTATCGGGGCGGGCTACCACCTGCAGAGCCAATGCCCGGATCGCAGCTACGTCATCCTCGAGGGCCGCGACGACATCGGCGGCACCTGGGACCTGTTCCGCTATCCCGGCGTGCGATCCGACAGCGACATGCACACGCTGGGCTACAGCTTCAAGCCCTGGACCGACGCCAAGAGCATCGCCGACGGCCCATCGATCCTGCAGTACCTGCGCGACACCACCACCGAGTTCGGCATCGACCAACACATCCGGTTCGGTCATCTGGTGCAGCGGGCCGAATGGTCCAGCGACGACGCCCGCTGGACCGTGCACGCCCACCGAACCGGATCGGACGAGACCGTGACGATCACCTGCGGCTACCTGTTCATGTGCTCGGGCTACTACAGCTACAAGGGCGGGTACACACCCGAGTTCGCCGGCGCCGATCGTTTCACCGGACAGGTCGTGCATCCACAGGCCTGGCCCGAGGACCTCGACTACAGCGGCAAGCGGGTCGTCGTCATCGGCTCGGGCGCAACCGCGATGACCCTGATCCCGGCGATGGCGGAAACCGCCGGGCACGTGACCATGCTGCAACGCTCTCCCACCTATGTGGTGGCCCGGCCGGATCACGACCCGGTGGCCAACGCTCTGCGCAAGGTGCTGCCCGACAAGGCTGCGTACAGCCTCACCCGGATGAAGAACGTCGCCCTGCAGCAGATGATCTACAAGCGCACCCGGGCCAAGCCGGCAGAGGTGAAGGCGCGGCTCGTCGAGATGGTCGGCAAGGAACTCGGCCCCGACTACGACGTGGCCAAACACTTCACCCCGAGCTACAACCCGTGGGATCAGCGCCTGTGCCTCGTGCCCAACGGCGACCTGTTCCAGGCCATCCGTTCCGGCACGGCATCGGTGGTCACCGACGAGATCGATACGTTCACCGAGACCGGGATCCTGCTGACGTCGGGCGAGCACCTCGACGCCGACATCATCGTCACCGCGACGGGCCTGCAGATGGTCACGCTGGGCGAGATGGCCTTCGTGGTCGACGGCGAGCCCGTGGACTTCTCCAAGACCTGGACGTACAAGGGCTTTGCCTATTCGGGCGTACCCAACCTTGCGTCGTCGTTCGGCTACATCAACGCCTCGTGGACGCTGCGCGCCGACCTCACCTGCGAATACGTCTGTCGCCTGCTGAACCACATGCGTAAGACCGGCACCGCGCAGTGCACCCCCCGCCTTCGCGCCGACGATCAGGCCATGCCTCAGCGTCCGTGGATCGACGGTTTCTCGGCGGGTTACATGGAACGATCCATGCACATGATGCCCCGCCAGGGTGACCACGAACCGTGGGTCAACCCGCAGAACTACAAGAGCGACAAGAAGATGTTCCGCCACTCACCGCTCGACGACGGCGCCATGCAGTTCACCCGGGCACAGGTGGCTGCATCGCCGTCGTAATGGTGGGTTACAACGGCAGGTCGCCCGTGGCCTTCTTGGTGCTGCCGTGGTCGTTCCAGGCAGCGATGGTGCGCTGAGCGATACGCATCTGGTGGATCTCGTCGGCACCATCGGCGAAACGGCTCCACCGCGCCTGCTGCAGCATGCCCGCCAACGGCGTGTCGGTGGAATAGCCGAGCGCGCCGTGCACCTGCACCGCACGGTCGATGATGCGCCACAGACTGTTGGCCACGAAGTGCTTGGCCATCGAGACCTCGCTGGTGAAGTCCATCTTGTTCTCGATCTTGTACGCAGCGTGCAGGACCATCAGCTTGCACTGGTACAGCTCCATCGCCGAGTCGGCGATGAGCCACTGGATGCCCTGCTTCTCGGCCAGGTACGAACCATGGCTGTAGCGCTCCATCGACCGCTTCACCATCATGTCCAGAGCCATCTCTGCCTGGCCGAGCCAACGCATGCAGTGCGCAAGACGGGCCGGCCCGAGCCGATACTGGCCGAGCAGATGGCCCTGGCCCTGGCCGCCGAGCATGTTGGCGGCGGGCACGCGTAGGTCCTCGATGAGGATCTCACAGTGGTTGTGGCCACCGCTCATCGTCTGCACGTCGCGCACGATGGTCCACCCGGGACTGGGCAGGTCGACGATGAAGCAGCTGTTGGCTGCCTGCGGGATGTCGGGGTCTTCCTCGGTGCGAGCCACGAGTAGGGCGAACTTGGCGCCACGGGCGCCGCTGATGAACCACTTGTGACCGTTGATGACCCATTCGTCGCCATCACGGTAGGCAAACGTCTTGATCAGCGTGGGGTCACTGCCGGCCACCTCGGGCTCGGTCATCGCGAAGCAGCTGCGCGTGGTGCCCTCGCACAACGGCCGGAGGTACTTCTCCTTCTGCTCGTCAGTGCCCCAGTGCTCGAGCGTGTGCTGGTTACCCTCATCGGGCGCCTGAGCGTTGAGGACGAATGGTCCGATGCCCACCTTGGCAGCCTCGGCCGACACCGCCGCCATCGCGGTCGGCCCCAGTGCCATGCCGCCCCATTCCTTGGGCATGTGTGGCAGCCAGAGACCCCAGTCCTCCTTGGCCTTGTGACGCAACTTGCCGATGGTCTTGACCACCTCGGCGCGATCGTTCTGGTCGGTGGCATCCCAGCGCGGGCGCACCACCTCGTCCATGAATTGCCGCACCTTCATGCGGATTTCTTCCACCTCGGGGGGGAATGTGAAGTCGATCATGATGGCCTCCGAAGGATGTGTGCGGTACCCAACCGCAGGCGAACCCGCCGAGTCTCGCCGGTCGCGGGTGCATTGCGCCACTCCTTCGGTCGTAGCCTTCAGCCGATGAGCAAATCCACGTGGGATCGAGACACGTTGCCCCAGGGCGACGAGAAGGTCGTGGCCGTCCGGCAGATGTTCGACAGCATCGCCCCGCGCTACGACATGGTGAACCGCATCATGACCTTTCGGCTCGATGTCCGCTGGCGACGCAAGGCCGTACGCCTGCTCGCACTGCCGCCGGGCAGTCTGGTGCTCGACCTCGCCAGCGGCACGGGCGACCTGTGCCTCGATCTGTCCCGCGCCGGCTACCAGCCGCTCTCGGTCGATCTCAGCTACGGCATGCTGGCAGCCGACCGCAGCGGCTCGCCCCGCACACAGGCCGACATCCTGAACATGCCCTTCCCCGATGATTGCGTCGACGGCGTCACATGCGGCTTCGCTCTTCGCAACCTCGTCGACCTGCCCGCCTTCTTCAACGAACTCGGGCGCGTCGTGCGTCCTGGCGGACGCATCGCCCTGCTCGATGTGGGTATCCCCAAGAACCGGCTGATGCGCTTCGGCCACGCCTTCTACTTCGGCAAGGTGGTGCCCAAGATCGGTGGACTGCTCAGCGACAAGGCGGCCTACCGCTACCTGCCCAAGAGCGTGGCGTACCTGCCCTCGGGCGATGTCATGGTCGCAGCGCTGCGCGCCGCCGGCTTCGCCGATGCCGAGCACCGACTCCTGAGCGGCGGCATCACCCAGCTGCTGCTCGGCACGCGTTCGTAGCACGGCGCCACATCAGCGCCACGCACGGACAGCGCTCCTAAGCTGACCCCGTGCGCGCCGTCACCACCCTCTTTCCTGACGACGTCGACCTCAACGATTTTGCTGGCGGCGACGGCTTCTTGTTCGTACGCGATGGCGTTGGCCTGGCCGGGCGCGGGGTGGCCGCACGGGTCGAGGCCGACTCGGCGCTCGACCTGCTGGCCTCGATCGACTGCGAGGACTACGTCGGCGCCGCCGGATGTGGGCCGGTTGCGCTGGGGGTGCTGCCGTTCAAACCCGGCGCCTCGGCCAAGCTGGTGATCCCGGCGGTCACCATCGGCAAGGGCGCCGATGGGCAGCGGTGGATCACCATCATCGACAACGCCGAGGTCCCCGCTGCTGCACCACGGCCGGCGCCCGCTGCTGCGGAGTTCACCGTGCGCCCCGGGGTCGACGTGGCGACGTATCTCGCCGCAGTGACCGCCGCACGCGATGCAGTGCGCGCCGGGCTGCTCGACAAGGCCGTGATCGCCCGCGACATCGTGGTCACGTCCACCGAACCCATCGACGTGCACGCAGTGATGCTTCGGCTACGTGCCAGCTTCGGTTCGAGCTATCGGTACGCCATCGATGGTTTCGTCGGCGCGTCACCCGAGTTGCTGGTTGGCCTCGACGGAGCCACGGTCTCGTCGCACCCCCTCGCCGGCACCACACCCCGCACCGGCGATCCGGCCACCGACGCCCGTCTTGCGGCCGAGCTGCTGGCGAGCGCGAAGAACCAGATCGAACACCGCGTCGTGATCGATGTCGTGCACGACACGCTGTTGCCGTGGGCCAGCTACCTCGATTGGGAGCCCGAGCCGTCGATTGTTGCCGTTGCAAATGTGCAGCATCTCGGCACACGCATGGAGGGGCACCTGTCGCAACCCGGCCCCGATGTGCTGACGCTCGCCCGCGCCCTTTCCCCCACACCGGCCCTCGGTGGGCACCCGCAGGCCGCTGCGCTGGAGTTGATCGAACGCGTCGAGGGCTTCCGCCGCGGGCGTTACGGCGGCGCTGTCGGCTGGATGGATTCACGCGGCAACGGAACGTGGGCGGTCGCCATTCGCTGCGCCGAGTTCTCCACCGATCGCCGACAGGCCCGCTTGTTTGCCGGCGGGGGCATTGTGGCCGACAGTGAACCGTTGGCCGAACTGGCCGAGACACAGGCCAAGTTTCAAGCGATGCTCTCGGCCATCATCCGCCCCTGAGCGGATGACGGCCGCGGTTCAGGAATCGAGCGAGGCAACGACCGCATCGGTGATGCGTTGGTGTACGACCACGTTCTCGGCGCGTTCTGACCGCACATGGATCACGTGCGGGCCGACAGCGGACAACGCCTGACCAAGATCGTGAAGGGTAGACACTGCCGTCACGGACAGCCCGTGGGCAGCAGCCAGCGCAACGAGGTTGGTGTTGTGCGGCGTGCCGAACAGTTGCTCGAAACGGCCACCCGCCAAGGAGGCCGCCTGGGGCAGGAAGCTGAAGATTCCCCCACCATCGTTGTCGATCAGCACGATGCGCAGATCCAGGTTGCGGGCAGCCAGACCAACGAGCGCAGCGCTGTCGTGCAGGAACGCAACATCGCCGATGAGCAGCGCCGTGGGCGACTGCGTGCTGGCGGCCACACCGATGGCCGTGGCAATGACACCATCGATGCCGTTCGCGCCGCGATTGGAGTGCACCGTCACGCCCTCTGCGATAAGACCGAACCACTCCACGTCGCGGATGGGCATCGATGACGACACCACCAACTGCGCGCCGCCGGGCAACAGCGACCCGACGGATCGAGCCACCAACGGCTCAGTGAGGATCGTGTGCGCGTCGTCCCCCAGAGCAGCGGTGACCGCCATCTGCGCCCGGCCCTCGGCGACGAGCCACTCATCGGCCCAATCGGAAGCACCGAACGACAGGACCGCTGCGAGCGAGCGACACACCGCCGCGGGATCGGCAACCACGCGATGTGTGATGACCCCGTCAGCATCGGTCCACACTGGCACCGACGTGACCTGCACCTGTGCCGCTCCCGATCCTGACAGCCACTGGTTCAGCACCTTCGACGCCGGCGGTTCGCCGAGTCGAACCACGACATCGGGGAGATGCTGTGCGGCGAAGGCTGCGTGGCGCAGGATTTGATCCGCTGACCGAACAACCGGTCCGTGGTGGTGACCCAGGCCTGAGCGGGAATCGGCGATGACCGGCCAACCCGACGCCACCGCCAGCTCGACGACGCCAGCAGCGTCGCCACATCCCCGGCCCGCAACGATGACCCCCCGCCGATGACCCAGCAGCGCAGCGAGGTCGGCCAGCGACCCAGCATCGAGCGAGGCAACGGCGTTGATGGCGGCTCGGCGGTCGGGCGCAGCGAGGCGCAGCGGTAACGGTCCTGCGTGGCCCACCAACGGCTCGCGGAACGGCAAATTGAGATGCACCGGACCCGGCCACGCACCGGTCGACGACGCGAAGCAGTGCGCCGCGAGCGAACGCCAGGTATGCGCTGCCGCCTCGCTGGCCACGCCGGGATCGTGGAACCAGCGCACGGAGTTGCCGTACAGCTTGGTCTGATCGATGGTCTGGGGAGCTCCGACGTCGCGTAGCTCAGGCGGGCGATCGGCGGTGCACACGATCATCGGTACTGCCGACTGGTGCGCCTCGATGACTGCGCCGTGGAAATGCGCTGCGGCGGTTCCGCTGGTGCACAGCAGGATTGCCGGCACCCCGTGCAGCCCGATGCCGAGAGCGACGAACGATGCGGCACGCTCGTCGTGCACGACGTGCACCGTGAGCTCCGGCCGATCGGTGAGGGCCAACGCCATCGGCGTGGACCGCGACCCGGGGGCGACCACCGCATGACGCACACCATGGTGGATCCACTCGTCGATGAGCGTGGCGCAGAAGGTGGCTGCGGTGTCCTCGGGCAGGTTCCCGGTTACGGGTGCGGGCGTGTGTGCGGGCGACATCGGTTCTATCGTGTCATGTATGCGAGTGGAGATCTGGTCTGACGTTGTCTGTCCGTGGTGTTACATCGGTAAGCGGCGGTTCGAGACAGCACTGGCACGCGTCCAACACCTGCCGGGGGCAGCGGACATCGAGGTGGTGTACAAGCCCTACCAACTCGACCCCACGGCATCACCCGGCAAGGCACAGCCCGTTGTCGAGGCATACGCGAAGAAGTTCGGCGGCCACGAGCGCGCCGAGCAGATCATCGAACAACTCACCGCCGTCGCGGCAGCAGACGGGATCGAGTTCCACATGGACCGAGCACTTCGCGCCAACACACTGCTCGCCCATCGCCTGCTGTGGTTCGCCGAGACCCACGGCGACCAGATCGCCATGAAAGAGCGCCTGCTGCGGGCGTACTTCACCGAGGGCCTGAACATCGGCGAGCCAGAGGTGTTGGTCACCTGCGCCACCGAGTGCGGTTTCGATGCCGATGAGGTGCGCACAATGCTGAGCTCCGACGCCGGACATGGCGAGGTCATGGAAGATCTCGCCGTTGCCGCCGCCAACGGCATCACCGCCGTGCCCACCTTTGTCATCAATGGCCAGTGGGCCATACCGGGGGCCCAGGATGCCGACGTGTTCGAGCGTGCCCTCGAACGCCTGTTGTCGAGGGAACTGCAGGACACGCCCAAGGCCGAGCCCCAGGATGCGCAGGCCTGCGTCGACGACGCCTGCGATGTCTGACACGCCCGCTGGTTGGCGAGCCGCGCCGGGGCCACTGTGGTCGATGCGCCGGGGAACTGGACCGCGCATGGTGTTCGTACACGGATTCACGCAGACCGGTCGGTCGTGGTTGCCTGTCGCTGAACAGTTCGCCGCCGACCACGAGGTCGTACTGGTGGACGCCGCCGGGCATGGGTACTCCAGCGATATCCGGGCGAACCTGCAACAGGGCGCCGATCTGCTGGCCGCAACCACGGGCGAGGCTGACTATGTCGGCTACTCAATGGGTGGCCGGTTGTGCCTACACCTTGCCCTTGCCCATCCCCATCTGGTTCGCTCCCTGACACTGCTCGGCGCAACAGCCGGCATCGAGGACCCCATCGAACGGGCACAACGTCGCGCCGCTGACGAGGTCTTGGCCTGCAACGCGCAAGCCGATGGCGTGGAGAAGTTCCTCGTGAAGTGGCTGGCCCTTCCGCTGTTCGCCACGCTGCCCGTCCAGGCACGGGCGCTCGAGGATCGCCTGCAGAACACCGCTGCCGGTCTGGCCAGCAGCCTGCGTCTGGCGGGCACCGGTAGCCAGCAACCGTTGTGGGATCACCTGGCAGAGATCACTGCGCCAGTGCTGGTGCTGGCTGGAGAGTTCGACGACAAGTTCACCAACATCGCCCATCGACTGGTCTAAGGCATCGGCCCCAGG
>WLMZ01000023.1 GCA_009726095.1 Actinomycetota bacterium | reverse complement strand
CGCGTGGCCGATGCTCCGGTGGGGTTCATGACCCGGTGCGTGGTTGACGGGTAGAAACCGCCGCTGGCCAGTTGGAGCATGTCGCCACAGTTGATCGCCAAGCTGCCATAGTCGCAGGGCACGTCGTGCCACATGCCGTCGACATCGCGGACCTGCAGACCCGGCTCGTTGGAGGCAGGCAGCACGGTGAGCAGGTTGATGTCTTCGTGTGCGGCAGCGCGCACTGCGCCCGTTGGTTCGTCGCCGCGTAGGGGCGGATACCGCAGCACGCGTAGCAGCGTGCGCCGACTGCCATCGAGCATTCGGTTGAGGGGGCGTGAGAACAGTGCCGAGACGGCGTCGGGGGTGTTGGTCTCGACCCAGCCGAGCAGGGTCTTGGCCAACTCGGTGGCCTGCTCGCCGTAGCGCAGCGCTGCGGCGCTGACGGTGTCGGGGTAACGACCCCAGGGATAGACATGGAAGAACTCCTTGATGTCCTTCACCGTGTTGCCCTTGGCCGTCTCGGACACGTCGGGTCCGAAGTACCCATCCTGGTGGTCGTCGTCGTAGCGATAGGCGAACTTGGTGTCGCTCTCGAAGAAGGCGAGCCACTCGTCGTAGATGCCCTGCACCATCGTGGCCGACAGTGGGTGGTTGACCAGTACGGCGAAGCCCGTCTCGCGAAGCGACCGGGTGAACGCCTGCGCCGCTCCGGCTGCGTGGAAGTCAACGACATCGACCTGCATGGCACCACGCTACCGCTGCACCCTCAGGCGCCGCTGGACCCTTGACCGATGGTCGCTTACTCCGTGGGGCGGACCAACACCACCGGGCAGGTGGCGTGGTGGGCGCAGTAGTTGGATACCGAGCCGAGCAGGAGTTCACGCACGGAGCCGGCCCCCCGTGAACCGACCACCAGCAGTTCGGCATCGGCGGCCAGGCGGACCATCTCCGGACCGGGACGACCTTGCGGTGTCTCGACGGTGTAGGGCACGCCGGCCGCTGCAACGCCGGCGTCGGCGATCATGCGCTCGGCGGTGGAGTTGGCCGACTGCATGATGACCTCCTTGTCGGGC
This sequence comes from Actinomycetota bacterium, assembly GCA_009726095.1. Classification (GTDB taxonomy): domain Bacteria; phylum Actinomycetota; class Acidimicrobiia; order Acidimicrobiales; family Ilumatobacteraceae; genus WLMZ01. The sequence goes on along the minus strand of WLMZ01000023.1, from coordinate 34,934 downwards.
GGTGGAATGTAGATGGGCTCGGAGGTGACGTACAGCGGGTACTGCCAGCTGTAGACGATCTGCAGCGCTGCGCTGCGCAGCTTGGCTTCATCGACCGCCCATTTCAGCGCATGCGCAGAGCCTTCCGAGCCATCGATACCCACAACGATTTTTCCCATGCCTGCATCGTGGTCGCTGCTGTGACCGATCACTAGGGCAAAAGGTCCCGACCGTGCCACGCCCGAACCTGCCCAGGGTCGTCGGGGATGGTGTCGGTCGGGCACACAGGTTGATGCGGTGGTCTGTGTGCGACGATACGAGGGTGACACTCAGCGCGCTGGACAGGCGCATCATCGCGCTGGCCCTTCCAGCATTGGGTACCCTGGCCATCGAGCCGCTGTACATCCTGGTCGATACCGCCATCGTCGGCCGGCTGGGTACCGCCAAGCTGGCCGGCCTCGCGATCGCAGGCACGGTGCTGCTCACCATCACGGCGCTGCTCGGCTTCATGCAATACGGGGTCACCCCCGAGGTTGCCCACGCCCGTGGTTCGGGAGACGGCGAACGGGCGCGTGTCGTGGCCAACGATGCGCTGTGGCTGGCGGTGTTGTTGGGAGTGCCGGTGGCGGTAACAGTGGCGCTGCTCGCCCGACCGCTGGCCCGCCTGCTCGGGGCGACCGGCGGGGTACTCGATGCGGCGACGACGTATCTGAGCATCAGCGCGATCGGTCTCCCGTTCGTGTTCATCACCCTGGTCGGTCATGGCGTGATGCGCGGTCACAACGACCTGCGCAAGCCGCTGCTGATCGTGCTAGCGGCCAATGTTGCCAACGTGGTGATCGAGATCGTGGTCGTCTACGGCTTCAAGATGGGCATCGCCGGTTCAGCGTGGAGCACCGTGGTGGTGCAGGTTCTGGCAGCGGGTGCATTTGCAACGATCCTCGGACCGCACCTCGCTCGGGTACGGCCGGCCTGGCAGCGGATCAAACCGTTCCTGGTGATCGGCGGGCATCTCGGACTGCGCAGTGCGGCCATGCTGGTGGTGTGGATCACCGTCACCCGGGTGGCTGCACATGTGGATACACCCACGCTGGCAGCGCACCAGGTGCTGTTCCAATTGTTCAGTTTCCTGGCGCTCATCCTCGATGCGTTGGCGATCCCGGCGCAGTCGTTGGTGGCAGGGGCCATGGGAGGCCTCGACGCCGGCAGCGCCATGGCCGTGGGATGGTCGAGCGCGAAGTTGTCGCTCTACGTGGGCGGCGGGTTGTGCGTGCTCGTGGGGGCGACCAGCCCGTTCGTGCCGCACATCTTCACCGGTGACGGTGCGGTGATCAGCCGTGTCACAGCGGGCTTGCTGTTCCTCGCCGTCATCCAAATACCCGGAGCTGTCGCGTTCGCTCTGGACGGCGCGCTGATTGGCGGACAGGATGGCAAGTTCCTCGGCCGGGCAGCAGTCTTCAACCTTGTTGCATATGCACCGTTCCTGATCGCCACGCTCGTGCACCCGGCGCTGGGCATCGGCGGTTTGTGGGGCGGACAGCTGGCGTGGATGACCTTGCGCGCCGTTGTGAATGCGCGCCGCTTCAAATCGAAGCGGTGGATGCCGGCGGTTGCCCTGACGGGCTGAGAGCAATCGATGCGATCAGGCAACGATGTTGACGGTACGGCCGGGGACCACGATGACCTTCTTCGGCGTGGCTCCACCGAGCGCGTTGATCACCTTGTCGTCGGCAAGGGCCGCAGCGCGCACGACATCGTCGCTCGCAGAGGTGGACACCACGATGCGGCTACGGAACTTGCCGTTCACCTGCACGGGCATCTCCACGGTGTCAGACAGCAGCAGGGCCGGATCGGCCACCGGGAACGGCGTGTGCGTCAGCGAGTCGGCATGACCCAGTTTGCGCCACAACTCCTCGGCCACATGTGGGCACAGCGGAGCGATCATCAACACCAGTGGCTCGGCGACGTCGCTGGGGCAGGCGCCCCGCTTGGTGAGCGCGTTGTTGAGCTCGATCAGCTTGGCAATGGCGGTGTTGAAGTGCAGTTCGTCCATGTCGGCGCGCACGTCGGCGATGGTGCGATGCAGTAGCCGCAGCGTGTCGGTATCGGCGGTGGCCCCAAGGCGCAGCTCGCCGGTTTCCTCGTCGACGAAGTTGCGCCACACGCGCTGCAGGAAGCGGTACATGCCCACGACATCGCGGGTCTCCCACGGACGCGAGGCGTCCATCGGGCCGGTGCTCATCTCGTAGAGCCGCAACGTGTCGGCGCCGTATGCGTCGTACATCTCGTCGGGAGACACGGCGTTCTTCAGGCTCTTGCCCATCTTGCCCCACTCGCGCCTGACGGGCTGGTCCTGATAGAAGAACTTGCCGTCGCGTTCTTGAACAGCGGTGGCATCGACGTACAGCTCGCGGCTGTCCTTGAACGCTGCAGCCAGGATCATGCCCTGGTTGAACAGGCGGTAGTAGGGCTCTTTCGAGCTGACATGGCCGAGGTCGAACAGCACCTTGTGCCAAAAGCGCGAGTACAACAGGTGCAGCACGGCGTGCTCGACGCCGCCCACATACAGGTCGACGCCACCCGGATGGCCATCGCCCTTTGGGCCCATCCAGTACTGCTCGACATCTTTGTCGACAAGGGCCTGATCGTTGGTGGGGTCGAGGTAGCGCAGTTCGTACCAGCACGAACCCGCCCACTGGGGCATCACGTTGGTATCGCGGTGATACGTGCGCGGGCCATCGCCGAGATCGATCTCGACATCGGTCCACCAATCGAGGCGATCGAGCGGTGACTCGGGGTTGCTGAACTCGTCGTCGGCGTCGAAGGTGCGTGGCGAGAACGACTCGGTCTCGGGCAGCAACACGGGCAGCGCAGTGTCGGGCAGTGCCACCGGGCCGAACTCGTCATACACGATGGGGAAGGGTTCGCCCCAGTAACGCTGACGGCTGAACAACCAGTCGCGCAACTTGAAGTTGACCGTGCCGTGCCCGCGATCGTGGGTGACCAACCAGTCGTGGGTGCGCTGCTTGCCCTCGGCGACCGAGGTGACGCCATCGAGGTCGAGCCCGTCGTCGTTGGCCGACTGTACATATGTGGCATCACCCGAGAAGGCTTCTGGCCAGGTGGACGTGTCGAGCGAGGGCTCGATGCCACGGTCGGCGAACCAGCTCGCCGGTGGCTGCTGGATAGCGGGGATGTCGAGCGCGAACTGACGGGCGAACTCGAAGTCGCGCTGGTCGCCACAGGGCACCGCCATGATGGCTCCAGTGCCGTATCCCATCAGCACGTAGTCGGCGATCCACACGGGCACCTGGGCACCGTTGACCGGGTTGGTGGCGTATGAACCGGTGAACACCCCGGTCTTTTCGCGTGTGGCGTCCTGGCGATCGATGTCCTTCTTGGCTGCAGCGGCGCGCTGGTAGTCGGCCACGGCGCCGGACTGGGCGGGCACAGTGAGCGTTGTGACGAGCGGGTGCTCGGGTGCGAGTACCACGAAGGTTGCCCCGAACAAGGTGTCGGCCCGGGTGGTGAACACCTCGATGTCGCCAGCGTTGGTTGCAAAGCGCACGCGGGCGCCCTCGCTGCGGCCGATCCAGTTGCGCTGCATCGCCTTGATCGCGTCGGTCCAGTCGAGCAGATCGAGATCATCGATGAGCCGGTCGGCGTACGCCGTGATGCGCATCATCCATTGGCGCATGTTGCGCTTGAACACGGGGAAGTTGCCGCGGTCGCTGCGACCATCGTTGGTGACTTCCTCGTTGGCCACCACGGTGCCCAGGCCGGGGCACCAGTTCACCGGGGCCTCCGACACATAGGCCAGGCGGTGGTCGTCGACGACGGTGCGCTGCTCGGCGGTGCTGAGCGCGGACCATGGGCGGCCGTCAGGGGTGGGGCGCTCGCCGGAGTCGAGGGCGGCGACCAGCTCGGTGATGGGGCGGGCGCGACCGGCGCCGTTGTCTGCGGCGGTGTCGTACCACGAGTTGAAGACCTGCAGGAAGATCCACTGCGTCCAGCGGTAGTACTCGGGGTCGGTGGTGGAGATGCTGCGCCGCTGGTCGTGGCTCAGTCCCAGGCGGCGCAGTTGGCGGCGCATGTTGGCGATGTTGGCAGCGGTGGTGATGGCCGGGTGTTGCCCGGTCTGCACGGCGTACTGCTCGGCGGGGAGCCCGAAGGCATCGAAGCCCATGGAGTAACACACGTTGTAGCCGGCCATGCGCTTGAACCGGCTGTACACATCGGTGCCGATGAAGCCCAACGGGTGCCCCACGTGCAGGCCGGCGCCCGAGGGGTAGGGGAACATGTCGAGCACGAACATCTTCTCGCGTCCGGCTACCGCAGCAGGGTCGCCGAGCGGACCCGAGGGGTTGGGTGCCTCGAAGGTGTGGTGCTGGTCCCACCAGTCCTGCCAGCGCAGTTCGATGTCCTGGGCGAGCGTTGATGAATAGCGAAAGGGGGGCGTGTCGGAGTCGGCGCGAGCCATAGACCCCAGAGTTTACGAGCGCGCCGTGTGGATGACGCGTTCCTGACTGGTTCGGGTCAGGCACCCATAGATTTGGCGATCATGCCGCTGAGGGTGGTCATCTCTACTTCGCCGCTGGTGCGGAACAGCACCTTGCCCTGCGCATCGAGGAACACGAACGTGGGGAAGCCGGTGAGGCCGAGCGCATCGGCGGCTACACGTGTGCCGCTGTCAGCGAGGACCGGCCATGGCCAGCCTTCTGTGCTGAGCCACGACGACGGCGGGAAGTTGGGCTTATCGGGGCTGGTGCCGGTGGCGATACCGACCACGTTCACGCCAGCGGGGAGCTTGCCAGCCTTGTTCCAGTCGACCAGACGGGGCACCTCGCGCTGACAGTGAGGGCACCAGTGCGCGAGCAACACGACGAGCGTGGGTGCGCCCGGCTTGATGCTCACGGGTGTTCCGTCGAATGAGGCGCCGACGATTTCTGGGGCCTGTGTGCCGACGGCAGGATCGGTTGCCGATCCGTCCATCGGGGCCAGTGGCACACCCGTGACCGTCACCGGCCGGTATTGCTCGAGGTCGGCCGACGGGGCGGCGGTGATGGGCTTGTTGTCGCCGGTGAAGGCAATGACGGCGGCGATACCGACCACGGCGACCAGCAGCGCGCTGATGATGATCCACAACGTGGTGGTGGGGTTCTTCTTGCCCTTCTTCCGGGCAGGCATCTTCGGGCTGGGGGAAGCCACGGTGTTACTCCTTGGTCGTGAGGGGGGTTTCGGTGTTGTCGAGTGATTCGTCATCGAGCATGGCGGGGGAGGGCAGGCTGGCGAGGAGGGCGATGGCCACGAACCCAACGAGCGCCATGAACGGCAGGGTCACGAACCCGAAGCGCTCGAACCATACGTACTCGCAGGGGATGGTGGTGTTGCACACGCCGGTATCGAGTTGCGGGAAGCGCTCGAGCAGATAGTGGTAGCTGGAGATGATGATGCCGATGCCCGCCAGGGGCAGGACGTACACCCGCACCGCCCGATCGCGCCGGAAGGCTGCAATGGTCAAGATGACCGCCAGCGAGTACATGACAATGCGTTGGTACCAGCACAGCGTGCACGGCAGGTAGTGGGCGGACTCGGAGAAGTAGAGGCTGCCGAACATGCAGGTGATGGCGATCATCGCGGCCAGGGCGAGGCCCGCCGGAGACAGCGCCACCAGTAGGTCACGGGCGGTGGGCACGCGTACGGATGCGATGCTGATACCGATCAGGACCAGGACGAATGCGAGCACGGCCACGCCGAGCGTGGCAAAGAACAACTGCGCGTGTAACACATTCACTGTTGATTAGTCGTTGTGAACCGAGGCAAAGTTCCCCCGCCCACTAGTTTGTGGAGGTCTATGTCACTGATCACTGGTTCCATCACCGACCGCCTGCAGCGTGCCGCCGACCGTCCCACCGGTGTCCGCTTCGTCGGATCGTCGGTCACGCCCACCGAAGGCCCGGATTTCTTCTCGTGGGGGCAGATCCACGACGAAGCCCGTGCCGTCGGCGCAGCCCTGCAGGCGCGTGGTCTGGTGCCGGGCGACCACGTCGCCATTCTCGGTCCCACCAGTCGTTCGTTGATGACCATCATCCAGGGTTGCTGGCTCAGCGGGATCGCCAGCATGGTGCTGCCGCTCCCCATGCGGATGGCGTCACTCGAGGCGTTCGTCGAGAGCACGCGGGCGCGTATCCTGCACGGCGACGCCAAGTTGGTGCTCATCGACGATGCGCTCGCTGCCTTCTACCAGTCGGGTCCCGGCGACCCGCCGCTCGAGCCGATGGCAGCCGTCATGCCGCGCCCGGGCAATCCCTCGGGTGAGCGCCTCGAGATTCCGGCCAACGACCCCGAACGCCTCGTCATCTTGCAGTACACCAGCGGTTCCACCAGCGAGCCAAAGGGCGTGATGATCCCTGATCGGGTACTCACCGCCAATATCGACGCTTCGTGTGCGGCGGCCGAGCTCGGCCCCGATGAGGTCATGGTGTCGTGGTTGCCGTTGTACCACGACATGGGCCTGGTCGGGTTCCTGTCGATCCCGATGACCAACGGGTGCCAGTTGGTGCAGGCGGCACCGCAGGACTTCATGGCCCACCCCGGCAACTGGATGCAGTGGATCAGCGACAATCGCGGCACTGCCACCGCCGGACCCAACTTCTCCTGGGTGCTGGCCACGAGGGCCCTCAAACGCATGGAGGGTCTCGACCTGTCGCAACTCACGCTCGCCCTCAGCGGAGCCGAACCCGTCGACCCCTCCGCCGTCGAGGCGTTCGTGGCGGCGGCTGCCCGCTTCGGCTTCAAGCCCGGCAGCGTGTTCCCAGCGTTCGGCATGGCCGAGGTCGCGATTGGCGGCGCCTTTCCGCCCCGCCACCGGGGTCTGCGAACCGATGACGTGGACCGCGTCGTGCTCGAGCGCGATCGAGTTGCCAGGCCCATCGACATGACCCCCGACACCGAGGCCGATGCCGTGCGTCGCCTGCCGCTGCTGGGTCGTCCGGTGCCCGATCTCGAGATGTGCATCGTGCATCCCGACACCCGCCAGGAGTTGCCCGAGCGCCATGTTGGCGAACTGCTCATCCGCGGCACCTCGGTGACCCCCGGCTACTACAAGCGGCCCGATGCCACGGCCGCGATGTTTCGCGACGGGTGGTTGTGCACGGGCGACCTCGGCTACATGCTCGATGGCGAACTCGTGCTGTGCGGTCGCATCAAAGATGTCATCATCGTCGGTGGCCGCAATGTGTTCCCCGAGGACATCGAACGTGCGGTCGGCGGGCTCGACGGCGTCCGCGCCGGCAATGTGATTGCCTTCGGCATCGAGGGCTACAAGGGCAAGGAAACCGTCATTGTCGTGGCCGAGGTGCGCACCGAGGACCCGCTGGCGGTGCGCGAGGCCATCCACCATCGCACCATCGAGGTGTGTGGCCTGCCGCCTCGCGACGTGATGCTGGTGAAGGCCGGCACGCTGCCCAAGACATCGTCGGGCAAACTGCAGCGCGCCAAGTGTCGCGAGCAGTACCTCAACGAAGAACTCGAACTCTTCGCGCCGTCCTGATCCAGATGAAGGTCGTCTACACACCGTTGCACCTGCAGCACGACCCGCAGACCGGCATCGAGCAGTCGCGGCTCATGTCGCCGTGGGAGCACGTTGGCCGGGGCGAAGCCATTCACGCCACGCTGCGCGACGACACGCGTTTCCAACTGGTGGCGCCCACGGAGTGGGGCACATCGCCGATCGCCGCCGTGCATGATCCGGGTCTGCTGCGTTTCCTCAGCACTGCCTGGGCCGAGTACCAGGTCGCAGCCGGCCCAACGGCCGATGTGGTGCCCGACGTCTTCTACCGGCCGGCCCTGCGCCACGGTATGACCGAGGGGCGTGAGCCTGTCTCGGTGAACGGCCGCCTGGGGTGGTGGTGCTTCGAGACCACCACGCCGTTGACCAATGGGACCTATACGGCTGCGCTCGCTGCGGTGGACACCGCACTTTCGGCCACGCAGTTGGTGCTCGGCGGAGAGCGGTCGGCGTACGGCCTGTGCCGGCCTCCGGGGCATCACGCCACGACCACGCTGTACGGCGGTTATTGCTATTTCAACAATGCCGCAATCGCAGCGAACCATGTGGCTGCGACCACCGGTACCAAGGTGACCGTGCTCGACGTCGACTACCACCATGGCAACGGCACGCAGGAGATCTTCTACTCGCGCGACGACGTGCAGTATGTGTCGCTGCACGGTGATCCCACCAACGCCTATCCGTACACGGTGGGCTATGCCGACGAGACCGGAGCAGGCAGGGGAGCGGGACTCAACCTCAACCTGCCACTGCCGGCGCGTACCGACGACGACGCCTACGTGGCGGCGTTGGAGCGGGCGTGCGAAGCCATCGGGGCGTTCGGCCCCAGCCTGGTGATCGTGTCGTTGGGCCTCGACACCTTCATCACCGACCCCATCTGCGACCTGTCGGTCACCGCCGATGGATTCGAGCGATGCGGCGCGCTGGTGAATGCGCTGGACCTGCCCACCGTGGTCCTGCAGGAGGGCGGATACGACGTTGCGGCGCTGGGCGACAACGTGCGCCGCTGGTTGGTCGGTCTCGGCGCCTAGAGGTAGTAGCCGCTGATGTCAATGATGAACTGGGTGCCGCCGCCGCCTGCGAACACCTTGACGTGGCGGGTGGTGTCGAGGGCGACGAGGGTGCCGTTGGCAAGCACGCCGGTAGTGGGCGTCCAGTTGATGGTTGATGCGCTGAATCCAGCGGCGTCACCGGGTGTGACAGCGAGGAAGCCAGAACCGGGTGACGGAATGACGGTGAGGTTGTACGCGATGGCGGTGGCGCCGGCGGGGACGACGTCGAGGCTGTTGACGACCCCGCTGGAGATGTCGATGCCATCCTTCACGCTGACGGAGCGACTGCTGCCTGCGGCGAGCGTGCCCCCGGCGAGACGCGAGTCGTAGACGCGGGTTGGGTTGATGACGTGCAGCGCGCCGGCCGTGGTGCCGCCGCCGAGCTTGCGCCAACTGCCAGGGGTGCCATCGACGTAGCACACGAACCAATCGCCCTCGCCGTCGCGGATGAGCTCGCCGAGTCTGTGGTCGCCCGATGTGGGAGCTCCGCCCGGAGTGTGCTCGACGACGAAGAGGCGCCCGTTGCCGACCGCCGCAATGTCATATCCAGCTGTCGATGTCCCGGCAACACCGATTCCCTCGTTCGACATTCCGAACACGCCGGCGGCGCCGGGACCTCCGAGCGCCTCGCCCACGATGCCGAAGCCTCCGATGACGGTCGACGCTCCGAGCACGCCGTTTGTTACTGCTGTGGTGGCATAGCCGGCCACGGCGGCCGGATAGGGCGACCCTGCATCGGGTGAGGCGTCGCTGACCAGAAAGAGGTTGTCGCCGCTGCTCGTCGCCGGGGAGTAGTCGAGGTGGGTCTTCTTCGCTGTCGTTGCCATCGCTGTGTTGATGTCACCAAAGGCAACAGCGGCTGCGTAGCCGGGCAGCGCCGCCGCCGGTGACGCCGATGTTGTCGTACCCAGGATCACGGCGGCCGCAGCGGTTCCGCCGGCGATGGCGAACAGGCGCCGACGACTGGTGACAGCAAGCTCGTCTGCTACGGCGGTATGAGCGGGGCCGGCGGGAGGCTCAGGTTGCTGGGCCGCAGCAAGCGTGCCGCTGGACTGCAGCTGCGTTGCCTTCAACTCAGCGAGTTCGGCCCGAACGGCGGCCAGTTCGGCGACGATGCAAGCCAGTACATCGTCGGTGGCCAGTACATCGTCGGTGGCTGGTGGTGTCATGGTTTCTGCCTGTCTGGGGTGGGGTCAATCAGCCGAAATCAGGGTGAGCTGTTCATCCAGAGCAGCGTTGCGGATACCTGTGGAGCCACCATCCGCGACGGCCGAGTTTCGTCACAGTAACAGGGACTCTGCGCGTCGATGAGCACGCCGTGGGCCGGGGACGGGGAACACTCCGCACGCGAGTGGCGGTCAACATGCCAAAAGCCTCTATGCGCGGCCGTTGGCGTCCGGAAGGGTTGGGGCAACGGGTCCCATTCGGGAGCCGGTCCGCTGGACGAAGGGTGTGTCACCATGAAGCAATCTGGGTCAGTGAGCCTGTCGAGAGCGCGGTGGGCCGCGGTTGGCGCTGCCGTTGCTGTGTCGCTCGGCGCAGGTGGATTTGCTGTCACCAACGCGATCGTCAATCCCGTGATCAGCTCCGGGCAGCGGGCAGTGTTCGTAGCGATCACCCCGTGCCGGCTGTTCGACCTGCGTCCACCGGATCTACAGGTGGGACCACGTGGCGCGCCGCTGACAGCCGGAGAGGTCTACACCCAACCGGTTGTCGGCACGAACGGTCATTGCGTGATCCCTGCCGAGGCGGTGGCGGTTGCGATGAACGTGACCGCCGTTGGTGGCTCGGCAGCGAGCTATCTCACGATCTGGCCAGCCGACGCTGACCGGCCGCAGGCGTCCAACCTCAACTGGGTCCCTGGCTCGCCGCCCACTCCGAACAAGGTCGATTCGAAGTTGTCGGCCGACGGCAAGATCAAGATGTTCAACCCCGCAGGCACGGTGTCGGTCCTGGCCGACGTGGTGGGGTACTACGCCGACCACGACCACGACGACCGGTACTACACGAAGGCGGAGGTGCGGTCTGACATCGTGATGAGCCACAGCGTGCTGGCGTTTGTGAACGCCGGAATGCCGCCCACGTCTGTGGGCCTCTACGCCAACGCGACCAGAGTGACCGGTGGTAACGGTGCGATCGAGATGCCGATCATCGGGCCGCTGAGTCAGTTCGGTGTCGCATACGGGCTGAAGAGCGTCACCTATTGCATCAAAGACGCCAGTGGTGTCGCCAAGGTCGACACGATCAATGTGGAGCGCACGGCCGTGGCGAACGTCGACCACTTCGACTACACGGACCGTACGGCTGCTGGGTGCTACACGGTGGCCATCAACGACTACATCGGTACAAGCTTCATGTTGACGATGTTCCTTGGGGGTGGGAGTGGGTTCATCGACATCACTGGCCTGACCTCCACCTGGGCGCCAGCGATGATCGTCATGTCCGACGACTCCGGTACCACCGTGCCGGCCGGGCAGGATCCGTCGAAGACCCCGTGATGCCCTCTGCGGCGAACTGTTACGAGGCCTTCACGTCCTCGAGCACCTTCTGCCAACGAACCGGATCGGTCTTGTACGGGGCGTAGAAGCTGATCCGTTGGATGACATCGCCGTAGCGTCGGTGCAGCTCGGGCGCAATCTGCTCGGGCTCACCGACCACGGCGAAGGTGTTGAGGATCTCGTCGTCGATGAGGTTGCCCATCTCGACCCACTTGCCCTGCTTGCTCAGCGTGTTCAGCTGCTCCTGCAGGCCGCCCCATCCGTGGATGTCGAGCACGTTCTTGTAGGCGGGGGTGGATCCGTAGAAGGCAATCTGTTGGCGGGTACCGGCAACGGCTGCCGCCATCTCGGCGTCGGTGGTACCGGTGACCACGAAGCTGGGCCCGACGATCTCGAAACCCTCCATGGTCTTGCCCGCCTTGGCGCGGCCGCGGGCCAGCGCCGGGATGGTGACCTCGCGCAGATACTTCTCGGTGGTGAAGCCGTGACAGATGAAGCCGTCGCACACCTCGCCGGCAACCTCGGTCATCAGCTCGCCGACACCGGCAAGGAAGATCTTGGGAACGCCGTAGGCGCTGATGTCAGATGCCTCGGGGGCGAAGAACGGCGTCATCAGCGTGTGCGTGTAGAACTCGCCGCGAAACGCCAGCGGAGTGCCGTTGAGCCATGTGTCCCAGATGGCGCGCATGGCCAACACCATCTCGCGCATGCGGGCGGCGGGGTGGCTCCACTCCATGCTGAACCGCTTGGTGATGTGCGGCTTGATCTGGCTGCCGAGACCCATCACGAAACGGCCCTTCGAGAAGCTCTGCAGATCCCAGCCGATGTTGGCGAGCGTCATGGGGTTCCGGGCGAATGCAACAGCGATCGAGGTGCCCAGTTCGAGCGTGGTGGTGTGTTCGGCGGCGAGCAGCAGCGGGAAGAACGGGTCGTGACTGGTCTCGGCCGTCCATGCGCCGGTGTAACCGGCGGCCTCCACTTCCTTGGCTTGTGCGGCGACCTTGCTCAGGTCCGTGCCGATGCCTCCATCAACCTTCATGTGTATGCCCCCTGTGACGACGTGCTGTACGCAACGTAGTGCCCGGCCGGCGGCGGGCAGAACTCGCAGCGCACGTATCAACCCGAGCGGCCGAGGAGGTCCTCTTTCCATGCGCGGAACCTGCTGTGTCGTGCGCCGCTGGGGCCGAGCCCGTCCCCGTTCCCATCGGGGAACAAGCGGAAGATCATCTGGCGTTGGAGGTCGTCGGCATCGCCAGCCCAGTACCGTGCGTCGCCACCGCTGGCCGGCCCGGCCCGCCATAACAACCACGGCCCGATGCGTCGCTTGTAGGTAGCGGTCGGCTGATGGGGGAGGTCATCGCCGAGGTGCAACAATTCGGCGGGCGCCTCCACCCAAGCGAGGGCAACGATGTTGCGGTCGCGCGTCGGTGTATCGGGCAGGTCAGCGGTGTGGACCGGCGTGTTGTCGTCGGGCCGCTCGTCGTAGCGCAGTGCCGGCGTTGCGGGCACGGTCAGTTGTCGTTCTGGTCGCGCAGGTATTGCTCGAGCTCGGCGGCCAGTTCGTCGCCCGTGGGGATCTCGGCAGCGGTGAACTGTGTGGTTGGCAGTGCGCCCTGCAGCGTCTGCTGCTCGCTGTTGTCGTACAGCTTCTCCAGCTCGGCGACCATGGCGCGGTGTTCGTCGTTGCCGGCCACCAGTTCGTCGAGGCGCTGACGCTGGATGACGGTTTCCTGGCGGGCGGCAGCGCCATCGATGCGAAGACCGGCCGCCTGATTGAGCCCGGTGAGCAGTGCAACGGTGGCGGCGGGGTAGGCCATCGAGGAGATGTAGTGCGGTACCTGGACCCAGATACCCAATGCATCGATGCCCTGTTGGTGGAAGGAGTGCTCGAGCACGGCGGCCACCCCGGCGGGCACGTCGATGGAGTTCTTCAGCATCCGCAGTTCCTCGACGAGCGCTGGCGACGGCGACGAGATGGAGAGTCGTGCCTGGCGGGTGTGGGGCGATGCGAAGGGGTGAGCGCCCAACGCAACCATGCGCTTCACGCCGAGGCGCACGCCGAGCGATGCCGCCTCGCGGCCGAACCGCTGCCACGCCATGTCGGGTTCGGGTCCGGTGAGCAACAGCACATCGCGACCATCGAGGTCGTGGCCGTGCTTGACCTCGATATCGGGCCAATCCAAGCGGGTGTTCACTCCCTCGCGTAGCTCCATGGTGGGCCGCCGTGCCCGGTAGTCGATGAAGCTGTCGCCATCGAACACGGCGATGGTGCGAGCGTTGCATTCGGAATCGAGTGTGGACATGGTCGCCGCCGCTGCACCGCTGGCATCGATCCAGCCGGTGAGCATGACCACGAGCGTGGGCTCGTGCAACAGCGGAGCCATGCCGCCGACGATGGAGTAGGCATCGCTCATGCCAGACGCTCGAGTGCTTCGGCGGCTTTGGCGGCGGCTCCATCGACCTGCAGCTTGAACGGCAGCAGTTCGGCGGGGTCGCGATCGCCGAGTGCGCCGCCGAGGTAGCGCGAGTACACGCCTTCGAGAATGCACGCCAGCTTCCAGTACGCGAAGGCGATGTAGAAGTCGAGCTGCGACAGGTCGCGGCCGGTGATGCGGCCGTAGCGCTCGGCCAGGTCGGCGCGGTCGAGGAAGCCAGGCGATGACGTGGACGAGCCCGTCCATGCCGAGGCATCGTCACCGGGGCCGGTCCAGTACACCATCAGCAGTCCAAGGTCGGCCAACGGGTCGCCCAGCGTGCAGATCTCCCAGTCGAGGACGGCAATGACATCGCCATGGTCGTTGACCATGCAATTATCGAGGCGGTAGTCGCCGTGCACGATGGTGGCCGGGCCCTGCGCAGGAATGCGCTGCAACAGTCCGTCGTGAACCAGGTCGACGGCGGGGAGTTCGCGGGTCTTTTGTGAGTTCCAGTTGCTGTACCAGCGCTTCAGCTGCCGGGCGATGTAACCATCGTGCTTGCCGAGATCGTCGAGGCCGGCGTCGCCCAGGTCTACGGCGTGAATGGCGGCCATGGTGTCGACGATGGATTCGCTGGCATGGCGTCGTGCATCGGGCGAAAGCACGGCCATTGCAGTGGCGCCATCGCGGATGACATGGCCGTCGACGAAACCCATCACATAGAACGGCACGCCGTTGACCGCAGGGTCGTCGCAGTAGCCGAGTGCGGGTGCCACCGGCACACGACTGTCCTGCAGGCCAGAGATGATGCGGTGCTCGCGGCCCATGTCGTGGGCGCTTGCCAGCACATGACCGAGCGGCGGTCGACGCAGCACGTAGCGGCTGCCGTCGGCGCCGGTGACAGCGAACGTGAGGTTGGAGTGGCCGCCGGCAATCACCGTGAAGGTGAACGGGGCGTGGGCGCCTGACACGTGCGCCTGCAACCAGGCGGTGACGGACGGGACATCGATACCGGGGACGTCGCTCATTGCTTGCACACGGTACCCGCACCGGGGTGCCTCCACACGCTGGTGACAACCCGTAGCTGTCGCCGGTATCGTGCCGATATGTCCATTGATGTCACCGAGGCAACCTTCCAGACAGAGGTCATCGACCGCTCCAGCACCACGCCCGTCATCGTCGATCTCTGGGCCCCGTGGTGCGGCCCGTGCAAGACCATCGGCCCGATCCTCGAACGGGCCACCGACGCCACCAACGGCAAGGTCATCTTGGTCAAGGTCAATGTCGACGAGAACCCCGGTATCTCCCAGGCGTTCCAGGTGCAGTCCATCCCTGCCGTGTACGCGCTGAAGGACGGTCAGGTCGTCGACGGTTTCGTGGGCGCCTACCCCGAGCACGTGATCGAACAGTTCGTGCAGTCGCTGCTGCCCACCGAAGAAGAAAACGCGCTGGTGGCGCTCATCGAAGCAGGCGACGAGACCAGCCTGCGCGCCGCGCTCGAACTCGAGCCCGGTAACGAAGATGCCATCGTCGCGCTCGGCGATCTGCTGGTGCTGTCGTCGCGTGGCGAGGAGGCGCTGGCGCTGTTGGCGCGTATCCCCGAGTCCGAGCGCACCCGGAAGGTTGCTGCCGCTGCCCGGCTCAGCCAGACGGTCATCGATGATTACGACGCGCAGCTCACGGCGCTACTGACGCGGGTGAAGGCCGACGAAGAAGCCCGCCAGGAGTTCGTCGACATCCTCGAGTTGATGGGCAACGACGATCCCCGTACCGCCGGATACCGCAAGCAGCTCACCGCTCGCCTGTTCTGATGGCGCCAGTCGGGCCGTGTCGGCGACCCATTTTTCGCGGGTTACAGTGCGCTCATGCCGTTTGAACGACGCGACGGGTTCCGTCTGTGGGTAGGAGGTCCTGTGCCGAAGGGATCTGACGGCATCACCCTTGGCTCGCTGGTCATCGTGCGTGACGGGGCGCAGCATTCCACGGCGCTGCTGCGCCATGAACGCGTACACGTGCGCCAGTGGCGTCGGCACGGCGTGGTCGGATTCGGCGTGCGCTACGTCGGCTCGTACCTCGTGTGGCGCATGCGGTTGAAGGGGCACCGTGGGGCCTATCTGCGGATACCGCTGGAAATAGAGGCCGAATGGGTGGCGCGTCGATCCGTGTCCACCGCTGTGCGCGATCACGATCTGGCCACCGCAACCCCGTCCTGAGCCCTGTTGGTTGCGCTCCCATGAATCGTCGGTAGCGTTCTCGGTGGCTTCCCCCGAATGATCACCGGCGCGACTGCGCTGTGGCTGCGGGAGGTCATATGCATCCGTTACCCGATCGGCCGCCGCCGTCGCGCCCGATCAGCGAGACCATGCACGCCTGGTTGCAGTGGTTCGGTGTGGCGCGTCTCGCTGTCACGGCACTCGCCGTACTGGGCGTTGGCGCAGGGGGATACTGGTTGCTGCGCAGCCCGCCCACGGCAGTGGAGAGCACGCTGCCGTATGCCGCGCCAGCCGGCCCCACCAGTATCCACTCCTCGGTAGGCCCCACCCCGTCCACCTCGTTGGTGTCGTCTGCGTCCACCAACCCGGTGCCGCCGCCGCCGCCGCAGGAGGCAGTGCAGCATGAGATCCTGGTGTACGTCACCGGTGCCGTGATGTCGCCGGGGGTGTATCGGCTGGCCGCAGATTCGCGTATCCAGCAAGCGATCGCTGCCGCTGGTGGTCCGGGGATCGATGCAGATCTCGATGCGATGAACCTGGCGGCAACCATGCGCGACGGCGACCGCGTGTATGTGCCGCACCGCGGCCAAGCAGTGCCCGCCGAGGTGGGGGCCAGCGGATCCGGTGCATCGGCTCCGCCGATATCGGTCGGGCCCACTGGCCCGGTCGATCTCAATCGGGCCACGGTGGAGCAACTCGACGCGCTGCCGGGCATCGGGCCCGCCACGGCCGCTGCCATCGTGAACCATCGAGAGCAGCGGGGACCGTTCTCCAGCATCGACGATCTGCTCGACGTGCCCGGAATCGGCCCGGCAAAGCTCGACGCCATCCGTGCACTGGTCACGGTATGAGCCCGGCGGGGTATCGGTGTTGCGGGGGGCAGCACCGCGCTGGTGCCATCCTCAGGGTGCGACGCCGCCAAGCAACAGCTCGATGGCCATCAGCCCCACGCCCACGCCCAGCCAGATACCGGCAGCGAGCCAGGCGAACTCGCGCCAGAAGTCGCGCCATGACGCCACCGGCGATCGCGTGGCCCGACGGGCGGCCAGCAGACCAACGACGAGCCACAGCACGATGCTGGCCACAACGCCCATCACGAACCGCCCCGACTCGGTGGTCAGCGGAATACCGGCGGCCAGCAGCACCGGTGCAGCCAGTACCACGGCGGCAAAGCCGGTCAGCCCACGAGAGGTCGCTGTGTTGCCGTGCAACAGCAGCCATGCCACAACGCCGAGCGTCGCTGCGGGCGCCAGGGCCACGAACGGGCCGAGCCGACGGATGCGCAGCCGAAAGGCGCGCGGGCCATGCGGCACGGCCGGGTGCGGGTAGGTGCCAGCCGTGCTCATGAGTCGAGCGTATAGAAGCGGCCGCACCGCGTGGTGGCAGGTGCTCCCCACCGCTCACTTGGCCTTGGCGACGGCAACCGTCGTGCTGGGCATCTGGCTGCAGCGCCCCATGCCGGTCGTGGGCGTTGTCTGTGGCGCGTTCGTCGTGCATCGCAGGCCGCAACTGGCAGTGCTGTGCGCTGTCGTCGGCCTGCTGGGCGTACAGCTCTCAAACCTGTCGTGGGCCCGGGCATCGCCGGATCGACTCGGTCCGTTTGCCGGTGTCGCCTGTCTGACCACCGATCCGGCGCCCAGAGGCGGTGCCGTGGTCGCAGTGTTCGAGATTCAGGGCCAGCGCTTCGAAACCTGGGCGCGTGGTTCGCCGCGGCGGCGCCTGCACAATCATCTGGCAGGTGAGTGTGCCCGAGTGCAGGGCACGCGCCGTGCGCTCACGGGTGTCGGCCGTCGCCGCGCAGCGGTCCGCCATGTGGTCGGCGGCTTCGACATCGCCGTCGTTGGTGATTGGGTGCAGGGCTCGCCGCTGGACCGCGCATCCAACCGGGTGCTGCGGCTGTTCGGTTTGGGGGCCAGCCGGCTGCGGGCCCCCGACGACGCATTGTTTGCCGGCCTCGTCATCGGTGACGACCGCAACGAACCGCCGGGGATGGTCGAGCAGTTCCGCGCCTCGGGCCTGTCGCATCTCACAGCCGTTTCCGGTCAGAACGTCGGATTTTTCCTGGCCGCCGCGTCGCCGTTGCTGCGCCGGCTTCGTCCCGCGCCGCGGTGGCTGCTCACGTTGGCGCTCATTGCCTGGTTCGTCGCGCTCACGCGGTTCGAGCCGTCGGTCCTGCGCGCCGGGGTGATGGCGGGTATTGCTGCCACCGGCTATCTGACCGGTCGCGAGCACCCGCCCACGCGGGTGCTCGTCGTGGCCGTCGGCGTGTTGGTGCTCATCGATCCGTTGCTGGTGTGGTCCGTGGGCTTCTGGCTGTCGGTCGGCGCCACCGCAGGTGTTGCCCTGCTCGGTACGGCGCTGGTGGCGTACCTGCCGGGCCCCCGTTGGATCGCTGTGCCCGCTGCGGTCACGTTGGGGGCCCAGGCCGGCGTTGCCCCGGTGAGCCTACTTGTGTTCGGCACCATGCCGCTGGTGTCGGTACCGGCAAACCTGCTGGCTGTGCCGGTGGCCGGTTTCGTCATGCTCTACGGTCTGCCCGCCGGTTTGGTGGCCGGCTCGGCTGCTCACCTGCTCGGCGGCCGATTGGCCGAACTGGTGCAGATGCCCAGCGCAGTGGGCACGCGCTGGGTGGCCACGGTGGCCGGCCTGGGTGCCCGCCTCTCGCCGGGTGCGGTGTGGACCGTCGTTGGATGGTCGGTGCTGGTGCTGGTGATCCTGGCCCGACTGGTTGCCGGTCGCCGCCGGGACTATGCCAAGGTGGTGCACCATGGCGCTGCATCTCATCACCGGTGACGACGAATCACTGGTGCTCTCCGCGGTCACCGAACTGGTACACCGCCTTGTTGGTTCGGGCGACCGCACGCTGATGGTCGACGACTTCTCGAGCGACGACTACGAACTGCGTGCCGTGGTCGACGCCGCCCAGACCATGCCATTTCTCACCGACAAACGCGTGGTGATCGCACGCGGCATGGGTCGTTTCAACGCCGACGACGTGGCTCCACTGGTGGCGTACCTGGGTGACCCACTGCCCAGCACCGATCTGGTGCTCGTGGGCGGCGGTGGCCGGCTGGCCAAGGCGCTCACCGACGCGGCCAAGAAGGCCGGCGCCACCTCCACCAATACGGCGCCACCGACATCGAAGCGCGATCGCTCGCTGTGGATCGAAGAGCAGGTGGCCGCAGCCGGGATGAAGCTGGATCCGTCGGCACTGGCGTTGATCGCCGGGTGGATGGGCGAGGAAGCGGGTCGCCTGTCGGGCGTGCTCGAGACACTGGCCTCCACCTACGGCGCTGCGCAGAAGTTGAGCGCGACCGACATCGAACCGTTCCTCGGCGATGCGGGCTCGGTCCCGCCGTGGGACCTCACCGACGCGATCGATCGCGGCGACACCACGCCGGCGCTCGAACTGCTGGCCAGGATGATGCAGTCGCGGCACCCGCTGCAGCTGATGGCCACGTTGCACATCCATTACGCGCGCATGCTCAAGATCGATGGCGCCGATGCAGATTCCGAGCAGGCTGTGGCCACGCTGCTGGGCATCAAGCCCGGCTTCCCGGCGCGCAAGGTGCTGGATCAGTACCGTCGCTTGGGCAGCGGGGGGGTCGCCAGGGCCATCGAGCTATTGGCCCAAGCCGATCTCGATCTGCGTGGCCGGCGCGATCTGCCCGAGGAGTTGGTGATGGAAGTGCTCGTGGCCCGGCTCAGTCGGCTCAGCCCGGCGCCAGCCCGCCGCCGCTGACCTGAGGCGCCGCAGCAGTGTCAGAGGCATCCGGGCTTGAAGGCAGGGCGGCAGCTGCTTGGTGGCGCGAGCTGGTGCTTTTTGCGCTCGGCTCGGGGGCGGCCCGCGTCTCATGTCCTGTAGCTGTTCACAAGGGACTGGGCGCTTCGGCCGCTGGAATCGGCCTGTTCGCCGGGTGCATCCTGGGCGGGCTGCATTTCGAGAACCAACTATAGTTCGATAGATGACTGTTTGGCGAACTATGGTTGAATGGTGTTGCGCATGGTTCGCGTTCGCGAACCAAGCTCCAGATGCAAACGGCTGTAGTGCGAGCATCGTCGGAATTGTGGACTATGGAGGATGGCGGAGGTGAAGTCGAACCAGCGTGCGGGGCACCTCGTAACGCAGCTCGCAGGCTACAAGGCCTTCGAGCCGGCAGCTTTGCCGCCAGATCCTCCGATCGCGTATGACATCGAGCTGGTGAGCGTGCTTTCCGTCGCCAGCGCCGCGCTCGGTCGCTTGGATGGTCTGGCCAACACGTTGCCAGATGCGGGACTGTTCTTGGCGATGTACGTCCGGCAGGAGGCATTGCTGAGTTCGCGGATCGAGGGCACCGAGTGCACTCTTGATGACATCATTGCGCACGACCTGTCGCCGGAGGCTCCAGCCAGTCTCGACGTGGGCGAGGTGGTCAACTACGTCGCTGCCCTCGATCATGGAATCTCACGCCTCTCAGACCTTCCCCTGTCGAACCGGTTGCTTCGTGAAGTGCACGGAGTGCTCTTGCGGTTCGGCCGCGGATCGGACAAGACGCCCGGGGAGTTCAGGCGAACCCAGAACTGGATCGGACCGCTTGGCTGCGCCATTGCCGATGCGAGCTTCGTGCCGCCGCCCGTGCATGTGATGAGAGACGCACTGGGCGACCTCGAGAAGTTCATTCATGCGAGCGACTTGCCTGTCCTCGTTGTCGCAGGTCTTGCGCATGCTCAGTTCGAAACCATTCACCCGTTCCTGGACGGGAACGGACGAAGCGGCCGTCTGCTCATCTCGTTGTTGCTGCACGACCGTGGCGCGTTGTCGCGGCCGGTGCTGTATCTCAGCACGTACCTCAAGCAACATCAGACCGAATACTTTCGGCATCTCACAGCCATCCGATCCGAAGGAGATTGGGAGGGCTGGTTGAAGTTCTTCCTTCGCGGGGTGGCGGATTCGGCGGCAAACGCTTCCACGACAGCAGAGCGGATTCGCAGTCTCAGAGAACGCGACCGAGAGCGCCTGATGGCGGCCGGAGGGCAGACGCGCGACATGATCCTGCTCGACAAGCTCTACCGGCAACCGATCATCAACGGCGCCTGGGTCGAGCGTGAACTGGGGATCGCCAAGTCAACGGTGAGCAAACTCTTGGTCCGGTTGGAAGACGCAGGCATCGTCCGCGAGACGACCGGGTTCAAACGCAACAGGGTGTTCCGATACGACGAGTACATCGACGTATTCGAAAACAGCAACGACAACTCGTCTGGCCCCGCACGGGCGTAAGACCGGCACGAAGCGAAGCAACCGCATGATCGGGTCTCGTTCACCGGTCTGCCCGCTCAACCGCTTGAGCGGCGTACTGGCGGACGTGGTCGGTGGTTGTAGCGGGGATGGTGAGAGCGGGTGCAGGTCGAAAACGGAAACGGCCCGGAAGCAAAGGCTCCGGGCCGGTCTCGTACATTCAGATTGGTGATGCCGCGCTGACGCTGCAGCGGGCATTGAGCATCAATCAGCGGCGATCAGCCAGCTGCGTTGATGCGCTTCATCAGGCGGCTCTTGCGGCGAGCGGCCTGGTTGGGGTGGATGATGCCCTTGGTGGCGGCCATGTCGAGGCGCTTGACGGCAATGCGGACAGCTTCGTCGCTGGTCTCGGTGCCGGCAGTCTTGACAGCGGTCTTCACTCGGGTGCGCAGCTCGCTCTTGACGGCCTTGTTACGCTCGGCAGCCTTCGCATTGGTCAGGATGCGCTTCTTTTGACTCTTGATATTCGCCACGTGCGAAGTCCCTTTTCCTAGAACGAATGGCCCTGAACAACTGTTCCAGACGGGTCTGGAACGGGCTGAGTGATCCTATCGGCGGAATGAAACATCTGCCACCCACCCGGTGAGATTCGCGGCCGATAGCATCGAGGCACTGCTCATGGACCTCAGCCGAATCCGCAACTTCTCGATCATCGCACACATCGATCACGGCAAGTCGACCCTCTCCGATCGAATTCTCGAGATGACGGGAGCCGTCGAGCTGCGCGACATGCGTTCGCAGTACCTCGACAGCATGGATCTCGAGCGCGAACGGGGCATCACGATCAAGGCGCAGAACGTGCGCGTCGAGTGGAAGGGGCACACGCTCCATCTCATCGACACGCCCGGCCATGTCGACTTCGGGTACGAGGTCAGCCGAAGCCTTGCTGCGTGCGAGGGCGTGGTGCTGGTGGTCGACGCGGCCCAGGGCATCGAGGCCCAGACCCTCGCCAACTGCTATCTGGCGCTCGAACACGACCTCGAGATCGTCGCGGCGTTGAACAAGATCGACCTTCCGGCCGCCGACCCCGATCGGTACGCGCAAGAGATCGAGAACGTGCTCGGCATCAAGGCCAAGGACATCATCCGTATCTCGGCCAAGACCGGCGTGGGCGTGCCCGATCTGCTCGATGCCGTCGTGGCGCACATCCCGCCGCCCAAGGGCGACCCCGAAGCGCCGTTGCAGGCGCTCATCTTCGACAGTCAATACGACCAGTACCGCGGTGTGGTCAGCTCCATCCGCGTGATGAACGGCCGCATCAGCGCCGGAAGCAAGATGAAGTTCATGAATGCAGGCACCGTGCACGAGGCCGTCGAGGTTGGTGTGCGCCGCCCGGTGATCACGCCCATCGGCGAGCTCGGGCCCGGCGAGGTGGGGTATCTCATCGCCGGCATCAAAGATGTCGGCCAGGCCCGCAGTGGCGAAACAGTCACCCTGTTTCACCAGCCCGCCGCCCAGGCGCTCGAGGGCTACCGTGATCCGAAGCCGATGGTGTTCTGTGGTCTGTACCCCATCGACGGCGACGATTTCGAGAACCTGCGCGAGAGCCTCGAGAAGCTCAAGCTCAACGATGCGTCCATCACCTACGAACCCGAGACATCGGGTGCGCTCGGCTTCGGGTTCCGTTGCGGGTTCCTCGGCCTGCTGCACATGGAAATCGTGAAGGAGCGTCTCGAACGAGAGTTCAACCTTGCGCTCATCGCCACCGCGCCCAGCGTCGAATACCACGTCACCAAGACCGATGGCGAGGTCGTGGTCGTCGACAACCCCGCCGACCTGCCCCCGCCGCAGAAGATCGACTTCATCGAAGAACCGTACTTCCGTGTGAGCATCATCACGCCCAAGGAATACACCGGCACGCTGATGGACCTGTGTCAGACCCGCCGTGGCGACATGACCAAGCTCGAGTACCTCTCGCCCGAGCGGGTGGAACTGCACTACCGCGTGCCGCTCGCCGAGGTGGTGGTGGACTTCTTCGATCAGATGAAGAGCCGCACGCAGGGATATGCCAGCCTCGATTACGAGCTCGACGGCTATCAGCGCAGCAATCTGGTGCTGGTTGACCTGTGGCTCAACGGCGAGCCCGCCGATGCCTTCAGCACCATCGTTCATCGTGACAAGGCCTTCGAGTACGGCCGGCGGATGTGCGCGAAGCTGGCCGAGCTGATCCCGCGACAAATGTTCGACGTGCCCATCCAGGCAGCCATCGGCGGCAAGGTCATCGCCCGCGAAACCGTGAAGGCCCGCCGCAAGGACGTGCTGGCCAAGTGCTACGGCGGCGACATCACGCGTAAGCGCAAACTGCTCGAGAAGCAAAAAGAGGGCAAGAAGAAGATGAAGGCCATCGGCCGCGTCGAGATCCCCGGCGACGTCTTCATTTCGGCTCTCAAGCTCGACGACTGAGCCGGGTTCCGCGACGCACTACTAGCCTGAGTACGTGGCTTCGCAGACATTTCGCTCGTTGCGCGAGCGCAACGCGCGTGTGTTCTTCCTGGGCCTACTGGTCTCGAACATCGGGAGCTGGCTCCAGCTCACGGCCATGTCGTTGTTGGTGTACCGCATCACCGGCAAGGCCACCGACGTGGGGCTCATCATCGCGACCCAGTTTCTGCCGACGTTGCTGCTCGGGGCGTGGGCCGGAGCGGTGGCCGATCGCGTCAATCGCCGCAAGATGACCCTCATCACCCAGGCCCTGCTCGCAGCGCAGGCGCTGGTGCTCGGCCTGCTCGACCTGACCGGGCACATCAACCTCCCGGTCATCTACCTGCTGTCGATCGCCGTGGGCACCATCAACGCACTCGACAATCCGGCGCGGCGCGGTTTTGTCACCGAACTGGTCGACCCCATCGACATCCCCAACGCAATGTCGTTGAACACCGCGGTGATGACAGGCTCGCGCATCTTTGGGCCGGCGCTCGCTGCCGTGTTGGTCACCCACATCGGTACGGGATGGTGCTTCATCTTCAACGCCGTGTCGTTTTTTGCAATCCTCGTGGCGCTGATGTCGATCGACCTCTCCAGACTGCGGCCGGTGGTCACGGCCCGGCGCGGAGGCACTCCGGTACGCGACGCTCTGCGGCTGATTCGCGGTAACAGCCGTCTGTTGCTCGTGTTCGTGGTGCTCACGGTCGTGTCCACGTTCGCGTTCAACTACAGCGTCAGCCTGGTCCGGCTGGCCGACACGCGGTTCGGGAACAGGGACTACTTCGGTTGGCTGCTCGCTTCGGTCAGCGTCGGCAGCCTCATTGGTTCGCTACGAACCGCCAAGCTGCAGGTGGTCTCACTGCGTTACCTGCTGATCAACACGGCGCTACTCGGCGTGAGCGGTGTCGCCCTGTCATGGTCGCCCAACATCGTGGCCGCATTGCTCATGTCGATCCCGATGGGTATCGGTGGGGCGGCGTTCATCTCGGCCACCAACTCGATCGCCCAACAGGAATGCCCGCCCGAGATGCGCAGCCGCCTGCTCGCCCTGATGGCCGTGGCCTTTCTCGGCTCCACCCCCATCGGAAGCCCGATCACGGGCCTGATCGCCGATCACGTGAGCGCTGAGTGGAGCCTTGGCTTCGGCAGCTTGGTCACCCTCGCCTGCGTCGGCGTGGCATGGTTCGTGCTCGCCCGATCACGCAACGCCGGGGCCGATGGGCCACACTTCCAGCGTGACGACCCAACGCTCGATCATGTGGTTCCGGCGCGACCTGCGCCTCGGTGATCACCCTGGGCTGAGCCACGCAACGAGGGAGGACCGCCTCACGGTGCCGGTGTTCGTCATCGATCCCAACCTGGTTCGCCATAGCGGCGCTCCCCGGCTTGCGTTCATGTACCGCTCGCTGCGCTCGCTCGATGCCTCGATGGGTGGCCGGTTGATCGTTCGCCACGGCGATCCGCACACGGTCATCGCGCACCTCGCCGCCGAGGTCGGTGCGGACGAAGTGGTCGTGACCCGCGACTACGCCCCCTACGGGCGACGCCGCGATGCAGCGGTCGCCGGTTCGTTGGCCGAGCAGGGCGTGCGTCTGGTCGGTAGGGATACTCCGTACGCCATTGCCCCTGGGGGAGTGCTGAAAGACGACGGCACACCGTACGCGGTGTTCACGCCGTTCATGAGGGCGTGGCGTCGTACGGGTTGGCCGGTCCCTGCCGACGATGCGCAGGTGCGCTGGTTGGGCGCCGACCGTTGGCCGAGCGACGGTGTTCCCGACGACCCGCAGATTTCCTGTGTGCTCCCCCCTGCTGGCGAACGTGCTGCGCACGAACGTTGGGCTGAGTTTGTTGCAACTGCACTCGACGGCTACGACGCGCAGCGCGACACCCCGGGGGTGGCGGGTACGAGCATGATGAGCCCGTACCTGCGATGGGGCCAGGTGCATCCACGACAATTGCTGCACGATCTGGGCGACAGCCGAGCTCACGACGTGTACCGCAGCGAGCTGGCCTGGCGCGAGTTCTATGCCCACGTCATGTTCCACAAACCCGACAGCGCCCGCGAGAACCTGCAGCAGAAGATGAACGTCATCCAGCTCGACACCGATGCTGCTGCGCTCGGGCGGTTCGAGCTCTGGGCGCTCGGCCGTACGGGGTATCCCATCGTGGATGCCGGCATGCGTCAGCTGCTTGCCACGGGCTGGATGCACAACCGGGTGCGGATGATCGTGGCCAGCTTCTTGGTCAAGGACCTCCATCTGCCGTGGCAGTGGGGGGCGCGGCACTTCATGCGCCACCTCGTCGACGGCGACCTGGCGTCGAACCAGCACGGTTGGCAGTGGTCTGCCGGCACCGGCACCGATGCTGCACCCTATTTCCGCATCTTCAACCCGATCGCCCAGAGCGAACGCTTCGATGGCGATGGCAGCTATATCCGGCACTGGGTTCCAGAGCTGGCCGGCCTGACGAACAAGGCAATCCACGCGCCGTGGAAGGCCGCCCACCCGCTACCCGCCGGCGCTGCAGCCCCAATGGTGGACCACGCCGTTGAACGCACCGAGTCGTTGAGGCGCTACCAAACGGCGATGGGCCGATAACGTCTCAAGCGCGATGCTCGACGAACGTAAGACAGCCATTCTGAGGGCAGTAGTGGAGGAATACATCACCACCGCGCAGCCCGTGGGTTCCACCCATGTGTCCAGCGCGCCCGGGGTGCAGGTTTCGTCGGCAACGGTGCGTCACGACATGGCCGTGCTCGAGCAGGAGGGCTTTCTCATCCAGCCGCACACCTCGGCGGGACGAATCCCCACCGACAAGGGCTACCGCTTCTTCGTCGATCACCTCGCCCCCAACGGCCCGCTCGACGAGCAGACCGCCCTGCAGGTGGGCGACTTCTTCAACCGGGCCCACGGCCGGCTCGAGGAACTGCTGTCTCGTACCACCGACCTGCTCGCCAACCTCACCCATCACGCGGCAGTGGTGGTGGGGCCCAACGCACAGGCCGCAGCCGTACGGTCGGTACAGGTGGTCGGGCTGTCGCCGCGCCTGGCGATGGTGGTGGCGGTGCTGTCCAACGGCCAGGTCGAGAACCAGACCATCGAACTCGATCACGACACCTCCGAGGCCCGCCTCGCTGCCGCGTCCACGCACCTGCAAGCAACGATGGTGGGCAAGGTCCTCGGTTCGTCAACGGCAGCAGCCCCCACGGGCGATGCCGACGTCGACAAGTTGTGCGTTCAGGCGCTCGGTGCGTTGCACCAGTCCGGCGCCGACAACCCGGTCTTCGTGGGCGGAGCGGCCTCGGTTGCCAATGCGTTCGACGCCGTCGATGTCGTGCGCTCGGTGCTCACCACGCTCGAGCAGCAGTACGTGGTGGTGTCGTTGGTACGCGACGTCATCGATCGGGGCCTGTCGGTCGCCATCGGTGCCGAACACGGCCTCGAGCCGCTGGTGTCGTGCTCGGTGGTGGTCAAGTCGGTCATCGTCGAGGGCGAACGCCTCGGCACGATCGGTGTGCTCGGCCCCACCCGGATGAACTACCCGCAGGCACTTGCCGCGGTCGATGTCGTGAGCGATCGCCTCGGTCGGCGCTTGGCGGAAGGCTGATCCACATGGCTGATTTCTACGACCTGCTCGGGGTCGACCAGCATGCCTCGCCCGAGGAGGTCAAAAAGGCCTATCGCAAGAAGGCCCGCGAACTGCACCCCGATGCGCGCCCGGACGACGCTGCAGCCGAGGCGCAGTTCAAAGAGGTGGCGCGCGCCTATGAGACCCTCAGCGATCCCGAGAGTCGTGCGCGCTACGACCGTTTCGGTGATTCCGGACTCGGTGGTGGCGGCGGCTCCAGCAATGGCTTCGGTGGCGGCGGCGGTGGCGGCGGACTGGGCGATCTCTTCGACGCGTTCTTCAGCGGCGGCGGCTCGCCCTTCGGCGCCGGGGGCCGTGGTGGCCCCACCGGTCCGCCCCGTGGCCAGGATCTCGAAGTGGTCGCCGATCTCGCGTTCGAACAGGCGGTGTTCGGTGCCACCGTTCCGGTCACGCTGCGTACCGCTGTTGCGTGTACCGACTGCAACGGTACCGGCGCTGGTTCTGGCACACAGCCCGTCACGTGCGCCGACTGCAACGGCCGCGGTCAGGTGCAGCGCGTGCGCCAGAGCCTGCTCGGCCAAATGGTCACCACCTCGCCGTGCGCACGGTGTAGCGGCATGGGCCAGGTCATCGTCACGCCGTGCCCCACGTGCAACGGCGACGGGCGCATCGTCACCGACAAGACCTATCAGGTCGATGTGCCCGCAGGGGTAGACACCGGATCCACGCTGCGGCTCACCGGTCGCGGTGCGGTGGGTCCACGCGGTGGCACCAGCGGCGACCTGTACGTGCACATCCGCGTTGCCCGCCACGAGCGCTATCGGCGCGAGGACATCAACCTGATCACCGACCTCCCCATCTCCATCGCCCAGGCGTCGCTCGGAACCCGATTCACGCTGTCCACGCTCGACGGCGACGAGGAGCTGGCCGTGCCCGCCGGCACGCAGCCCGGACGCGAGTTCGTGCTGCGCGGTCGCGGTGTGCCCAGACTGCAGGGTCGTGGTCGTGGTGACCTGATCGTGCGCGTGCAGGTGCAGGTGCCCACCAAGCTCACTGACGAAGAGGCAGAGCTGCTGCGCCTGCTCGCGCAGAGCCGGGGCGAGGTCATCGAAACCCACGACAAGAGTCTGTTCTCGCGGATCAAGTCGGCCTTTACGTGAACCACGAGCTGCGGCGATCGGCGGCTCACGTCTTCGTCGAATCGCTGGCGGCTCCCACCCTGAACGACGACGACCAGCACCACCTGGTGCGGGTGTTGCGGCTCCGTGCCGGCGAGGTCGTGTCGGCCAGCGATGGCCATGGCGGATGGCGGATGTGTCGCTTCGCTGGCGGTGACGTGCTCGAACCCGACACCGAGATCGCGCACAGTGCCGCTGCGCTCGCACCGATCACCATTGGCTTCGCCTTGCCAAAGGGGGATCGCCCTGAATGGATCGTGCAGAAGCTCACCGAGATCGGCGCTGACCGTTTGGTGGTGCTGCACGCCGAGCGCAGCGTGGTGCGCTGGGACGCCGACCGGAGCGAGCGCAACCTGGTCAAGCTGCGTCGCGTTGCGCGTGAGGCATCGATGCAGAGCCGCCGTGTCTGGCTGCCGGTGATCGAGGGTCCCTGCGCGCTCAGCGTGGTTGCCGGTGGGGGAGCGATTGCGCTGGCCGAACCCGAGGGCGAACCGCTGTCGCTGGCCACCCCCACCGTGCTGATCGGGCCAGAGGGGGGCTGGTCGCCTGACGAGCTCGGTGCCCATCGCCGCCACGTCCGGTTGGGTTCCACCATCTTGCGGGTCGAGACCGCGGCGTTGGTGGCGGCCGCTCGGTTGGTTGCCCTACGTGATGACGCGTTCACGGCTTGAGAGATTTTGGGCAATATTGCTGCTCGTTGGACGCTGACAGTTGCCAATCACCGCAGAGTGTGGTTAAATCACCACAGCTCCTACCACCCGGTCTCGGCGGACGTGAGGGGGTTCACGGAGGAGGGACACCATGCGCGAGTTCGATGATGACGACGTTTCCTCGTCGCCCTATAGCCGCAAGGTCGGCGAGCGGTTGCGCGTCATCCGACGCCAGAAACGCCTGAGCCTGCAAGACGTGGAGGCCACGTCGCGTGACGAGTTCAAGGCCAGCGTGCTGGGTGCCTACGAGCGTGGCGAGCGGGCCATCTCGGTGCCCCGCCTCGAGCGCCTGGCCTCGTTCTACAACGTGCCGGTCGATCAGCTGTTGCCCCGCGACGAGCAGAACGTGGCGGCCGAATCCGCCGACGACACGGTCACCGGCCGCAAGTTGGCCGTCGATCTGGTGAAGCTCTCGCAGCTGTCCGGGCAGCCCTTCGAGATGTTGGCGCGGTTCATGCGCATGATCCAGGTGCAGCGCCAGGACTTCAACGGCAAGGTCATCACCGTGCGAGGCGACGACACCCGCGCCATCGCCGCCATGCTCGACGTGCCGGTTGATCAGGTGGGCCAGCGCCTCGATGCGCTCGACCTGCTGTTCCGCCCCGCCGGCGGCTGAGGTCTCGCCGGTTCTGCCGGAAGTAGCGTCATCACGGCCCCTCTTGGGCTTGAGGGACGCAAGTTCGCCTGCGGTGACCGTAGCACCCACGCAACAGATTCCGCACCCATTAGCGTTGAACCGTGAGTGACGAGTTCGGCGCATACATCCACATCCCGTTCTGCTCGAAACGGTGTGACTACTGCGCGTTCGCCACATGGACCGATCGCCATCATCTGATCGATAGCTACGTCGGAGCCCTGCTCAGCGATATTGGCCGCCACGCTGCCGGTGGCATGCCGGTGGTCGACACCATCTTCGTCGGCGGTGGCACGCCCACGCTCATCGACCCCGCAGCGCTCGCCCGGGTGATCGCAGCGATACCCAGGGCGGCCGACGCCGAGGTCACCGTGGAGTGCAACCCCGACGACGTCACGCCCGAGATGATGCGCATCTACGCAGATGCCGGCGTGAATCGGGTGAGCATCGGCGTGCAGTCGATGGTGCCGCAGGTGCTGCTGTCGTTGGGCCGCACCCATGTGCCCGCCAACGTCACCCGGGCGGTCGAGGCAGTGCGCGCTGCGGGGATTCCCACCTTCAACCTCGACCTGATCTACGGCGGGGCGGGGGAGCGGCTGGCCGATTGGGAACACACCCTCACCGGAGCGCTCGCGCTGGAGCCCACCCACGTGTCGGCGTATGCGCTCACCATCGAGGCCGGCACACCGTTGGCGACCCAGCCCGAGCGCCACCCCGACGACGACGACCTGGCCGATAAGTACGAGATGGCTGACGACATGCTGAGCGCCGCCGGCCTGGCCAACTACGAGGTCAGCAACTGGGCCCGGCCGGGCCACGAGTGCCGCCACAACCTGGTCTATTGGCACCAGGGTGACTACCAGGGCTTTGGCTGTGCAGCGCATTCGCATCGTCACGGCCGCCGGTTCTGGAACGTGCGCACACCCGAGCGGTACATCGATCTGGTGGCCGATGCGGATCCGGCAGCAGTGGAGGCGGCAGGCGAAGAGCTCGATGCCGAGGAGCGCCGAATGGAAGGCCTGCAGCTGCAGCTGCGCCTGCGCGAGGGTGTGCCCGAGGCAGCGCTCGACGGTGCCGCCCTACCGGGCGTGGTCGAGCTGCGCGACGGCCGCTGGGCGCTCACCCGGCGCGGCCGGTTGATGGCCAACGATGTCTCCCTGCGGCTGAGGTAGCGGCGCCCCGCGAAGGCTCTTCTGTACTTTTGGACTGCACTGAGATGTACACTTCGGGCATGGACGTTGCGATCAGCGAGCTCAGGGCGCATCTTGGCGAATGGCTCGATCGCGCTCGGCAGGGACACGATGTCGTCGTCACAGATCGCGGTGTGCCCGTCGCCAGGCTCGTTGGCATTGATGGCGCGTCCACGATCGAACGGCTGACACGCCAGGGTGTGATCAGCACACCAGAGCGGGCAGAGCGGCCGCTGGCGCGTGGCCGACGCCGCGTCACCCCGAAGGGCTCGCTGTCCGATCTCGTGAGCGAGCAACGTCGCTAGCGTGGCAATCGTCTATTTCGACTCGAGCGCCTTCGTCAAGCTGCTCGTGAACGAGGACGGCACCGATCTGGCAATCGAACTGTGGGACGGGTGTGATGCAGCCGTCTCGAGCCGTCTTGCGTATCCCGAGGTACGCGCTGCACTCGCTGCGGCTGCACGATCCGGCCGTATCAAGCGTGGAGACCTTGCGCTGTTGGAACAAGACTGGGAGATGTATTGGTCAGCCGTGCGGGTGGTCGAACTGACACCAGCCGTTGCTCGTGCAGCTGGTGATCTCTGCCGCAAACATGGTCTGCGTGGCGCCGACGGCGTTCATCTTGCGAGCGCGCTCGAGCTCTTGGATGCCGATCCTGTCATCGCCGTGTGGGACGGCCGGCTCGCGGTGGGAGCGGCGGCGGTCGGTCTGCCCGTTGCGCCCGCACCCGCCAGCGGGAGCCGATAGGACATCATGACGCGTGGACTGCAGTGAGGGGGCTCAGCGAACTGCTCGCCGGCGCAGCATGTGGCGAGTCAAGCGTGTGGCTGACGCGAACGGATGGTATTCTGTTGACGCCTTCGGGCGCGTAGCTCAGTTGGTTAGAGCGCTACCATGACACGGTAGAGGTCCCGGGTTCGAGCCCCGTCGTGCCCACAACAAACACGCAGGTCAGAGGCTTGTTCGGCCCGGCCTGCGGCCCGCGAACCCGCTGAGGTGTGTAGCGAGGGGTGCAGCGGCATCCGCTGCGATCGCCGCGTCGATGCGGTAACGGTCATCCACCGAACGAACCTTTTTGTAACGTGTTGATGTTCCTGACGCGAACCGGTGGTTTTGTGCCGACACATACTCTCGTCGACGAATAGTGTCGTTGGCGGTGCACTGCGGTGCTGATACGGCCAGGAGCGTTTGGTGCGAGCAGGTTTGAAGCGGTTGTTGGGGCGTGATGCCGGGTTCACGTTGACCGAACTCGCCGTGGCGATGGTGGTCATTGGTGTGTTGGCGTCGATCGCGGTTCCCAACTTTTTGGGTGCACGCAACGATTCCTACGACCATGAAGCGCAGTCTGCGGTGACGGCAGCGTTGAACGCTGCTGATACCCATTACGCGAACTACGGCGATTTCTCGCCGTCGACAAACGCAACGTGTCACACCAGTGGCAACACGAACCTGGTGTCTGACCTACAGCGCCTCGAACCGAACTTCTCCTTCGTTGCTGACAACGCGGTGTCGGACAACCCGCGTGTTGTCAGTGTTGACGCAGCAAACAGTTACAACTCCAACGGCGAAGACCTGGGCTGTCAGGTGTTCTACGCCACCGCGCTGTCACGCTCCGGCACCTGTTTCGTTGGGCGCCTCAGCGTTGAAGGCAAGTACTTGGCGGCGAACAAGACCTACCCGATCGTGGTGTCGTCTGATGGTTCTGATTCGAACGCCGCAACGAATGAGTTGACCGGCAGCGCCCAGAACGGTCGGGCGTACGGTGCGATCAAAGTCGACGCCGCTGGTGCAGCAACCAGCACCGGCACCGAAACATTGGCCGCCGCGAAGAACCTGTGCACCGCCAACGCCCAAACCGGCACGAGTGCGGCGGTGTTGCAGCGCAGCTACTACGACGGATGGCGCACCATCATCAACTGGTCCCAAGACCCCGGGAGAAGGCTGAGTACGTTTGTCACCGTTGACGCCACCGGCAACACCGGGCAGCACACGTCGGTGGCGATCGGGACGGATGGGTTCCCGATCATCTCCTACCAAGATGGCGCCAGTGGTGATTTACGGGTTGCGCACTGCGACAACGCAGCGTGCACAACCTCGACCAAGACCACCGTTGACTCCGCCGGTTACACCGGATCCTTCACGTCGATCACGATCGGCGACGACGGGTTGCCGTTCATCTCCTACAACGACGGCGCGAACAGGTACTTGCGGGTGGCGCACTGCGACAACGCAGCCTGTACCTCGTCGACGTTGACCACTGTCGATGCCTCTGGCTACACCGGGTCCTACACGTCGGTGGCAATCGGAACAGATCACTTCCCGATCATCTCCTACCAGAACGAATATGGCTATGAATTGCGGGTGGCGCACTGCGACAACGCAGCCTGTACCTCCTCAACGTTGACCACCGTTGATAACAACGGTTGGAACGGGTACCACACGTCGATCACGATCGGCGCCGACGGGTTGCCGATCATCTCCTACTACAACTCCTCAAGCGGGGATTTGCGGGTGGCGCACTGCATCAACGTGGCGTGCACCGGTTCGTCGACATTGACCACGGTTGATGACACGGGCTCCACCGGGCAATACACCTCGATTACGGTCGGGTCGGCTCCGGGTGACTTTCCGGTCATCTCCTACCTGGACAGCACGCATGGGTATTTGCGGGTCGCGCACTGCACCAATGCTGACTGCTCTACCTCGACCAAGACCACTGTGGATGCATCCGGTTCCGTTTGGCACTACACGTCCGTGAAGATCGGGTCGGACAACCTGCCGGTCATCTCGTACTACAACGTCACGAACCATGACTTGCGGGTGGCGCACTGCACCGCCGCAGACTGTGCATCCTCGACCTTGGTCACCGTTGACGCCACCGGCGACACGGGGTGGTACTCGTCGGTGGCGATCGGGGCCGATGGGTTCCCGTTCATCGCTTACTGGGACTTCACGAATAATCGGTTGCGTGCGGCGCACTGCGTCAACGTGACCTGCACGTGACCTGGCGCCGCTGACGAGGCCCGCACACTGACCAACTGACCCACCGGGCAGATCCATTGGCCATCAGTTGGCAATTCTGATGGCCACCGATGGGCAGTTCCACTGACCGCCTACGGGCAGAAACTATTGGCCATTGACAGGCCCGTCGGGTGCCGGTGCGGTCGGTGGCGTCGGGGCGCGCGGGTGCGGCAAGGGCGCGGGCCTGAGACTGCAACCTGGCAGGCGGTTATGAGCCGGTTTTTATCGGCTCGTCACGCGCAAACGACGGTTGCAACTCGCCTGGTGCCATGCTTGCAACGAGGTCTCGTTCGGGTATTGCCACATTCGCGAACTTTCGCTCCGGCAATCGCTTGACGACGCTGCGTAGCGCGACGAGCAACAACAAAAAGAGCAGCAAATCGATCAGGAAGAAGAAGACCACCGGCCACGTGGATGTGGCGAGTTCGAACTTGGTAACGCTTCCAGGCGCGCTCACTTCTCCATGAAATTGATACGTCCCAAACGAGAAGCTCGGCAGGTCGAATGAGACATCGACGGTGCGCTGCTCGTGGGGTCGCAGAGGTTCGATCAGCGGCGAAGTGATGACATTGTCGACTTGAGCATGCTTTCCCCATCGAATGGTCACCACCGGCTTGTCGACAGTCTCAGCACTGTCATTTCGGATGGTCAGTTCAACGGTGCGGTGAGCCCAGCCACCCACGAGCGACGTGACCGTCGAGCCGCCATGGACGGATTGTCGCGTGATCATGAGCCGCGGGGTGGCGCCTGCTGCCCGTGATCGTGGAGTCGCGGTTGGTACGCCCGTGATAGAAATCGGCACCTTTTTCAACTCGGCGCCGGCTTGGCGGCTGATACGCACCACACATGGGCAAGGACTCGGCGGAGCGACAACCTGCAGGCTGGCCACAAGGTCTGAGGTGGTCCAGATCCGCACTACAACGCTGGCACGTAGATTGCAGTCAACCGCTCCGTCGATCGCATTGTTGCCGCAGATCTCTAGTTTCACGATGTCATTCGGTGTCCATTGCTTTCCAGTGACGTTCACAACGTCACCGAGCGACGGCGTAGAGTCGTTGAAGGTCACAGAGGCATCGTCCGCATGGGTCACGATGGCGGGCGTGTTGAGAATGGCAACTGCAAGCGTCACCGCGAGAAGAGCAAACCGAAACCGGCCTCGATATTGCGAACTCATGGAACCTCATT
>WLMZ01000022.1 GCA_009726095.1 Actinomycetota bacterium | reverse complement strand
GAGCGTGCGGCTCTTCGAATACACCACGGTCTCGGGCGAGTTCTTGTACTTCGCCGGGTCGGTGGAACCCGGCAGGATGCGGCCACCGAAGGCCAACGGCTCGCCACTGTCGGAGAAAATGGGGAACAGCACACGGGCCCGGAAGGAATCCTGCATCCGGTCACGCTTGTTCGTGAACGCCAATCCCGTGTCGCGCAGCAGGTCGGCTGCAACGCCGAGCTCGCGGCTCATCGCGTCCCAATCATCGGGCGCCCAGCCCAGCTTGAAGGAACGGGCGATATCACCCGACAGCCCACGCCGGCGCAGGTACTCGCGCGCCTCGCGCGCATCGGGCGAGGTGAGCAGGCGTTGGTGGTACCACTCGACCGCTGTCTCCATTGCCTCGATCAGTTTCTTGCGGCGCAGGCGTTCCTTGCTCTCGCCACCGGTGGTGTAGCGCAACTGGATGCCGGCCTTGGTGGCGAGCTGCTCGACAGCACCGACAAAATCCGTGTGCTCGATCTCCTGGATGAACTTGAACACGTCGCCCGACGCACCGCAGCCGAAGCAGTGGTAACGCCCCATCTCCTCGCGCACGGTGAACGATGCGCTCTTTTCGGCATGGAAGGGGCACAGGCCCGACCAGTTGCGCCCGACCTTGCGCAGCGCCACGTAGGCCTGCACCACGTCGACGACGGAGACGCTGGCTCGCAGCCGCTCGATGTCTTCGTCAACGATTGCCATTGGGGCGAGGTTACCCGAGCATGGAAGCGGACTGGTCAGCGTTCCTGTGGCGGGGGTGGTTCTTCGAGGCCGATGACCTCGACACGGTCATCGATGATCTCACCGGGAGCAAGCCGCAGCGAGGCAACAACCGATGCCAGCAACACGAGCGCGATCACGCCGAGCGACAGCGGGCCGGGGATCTCGTACCAGTGCGCCGTGATCATCTTGATGCCCACGAACGCCAAGATGATGGCCAGGCCCTGCTGCAGGTAGGCGAAGCGGGCGTGAAGATCGGCGAGCAGGAAATACAGCGCACGCAGGCCCAGGATCGCGAACGCGTTCGACGTGAACACGATGAACTGTTCGCGGCTCACGGCCAGTACCGCCGGCACCGAGTCGACGGCGAAGAGCACATCGGTGGTCTCCACCAGGACCAGCACGGCGAACAACGGCGTGGCCACCCGACGTGCATTCACGCGGGTGAACAGGCGCTGTCCGTCGAGGTCGGGCGTGGTAGGCACCACCTTCTTCACGGCCCGGTACGCCACGTTGCTCTCGGGATCAAGGTCGTCTCCCCCGCCGCGCAACAGCTTGAACGCTGTGTAGAGCAGAAAGGCCCCGAAGACGTACAGGACCCACTCGAAGCGAGCGATCAACGCGACGCCAGCGAAGATGAAAATGGCCCGCAGCACGAGCGCGCCGAAAATGCCCCAGAACAGCACCCGGTGTTGGTACACGGCCGGCACCAGGAAGTACGTGAAGATCAGCGCCCACACGAAGACGTTGTCGATGGACAGGCTGTACTCGATGAGGTATCCGCTGAAGTACTCACCGCCGGCCCTGCTGCCGAATCCGGCCAGGATCACCAGGCCAAACGACACGCCGACAACTACCCACATCAGGGTTTCGAGCGCGGCGCGCCGTGTGGCGAGCACCTTGGGGGTGCGGTGCAGCACCAAAATGTCCACCAGGAGCATCGCTGCGATGAAACCGAGGGTCGCGACCCACGCCCATCCGGGAACCCGGATGTCGGCAAAGGTGGTTGCAGACTTGTCCGCAACCACCGCGCCGATCGCTGGGAACACCATGGATTGGACTACTTGGTGTCGGTTTTCTTGTTCGAGCCCGAAGCGCTGATGATCGCCTGGGCGGCGGCGAGTCGGGCAATCGGCACGCGGAACGGGCTGCAGCTGACATAGTCGAGCCCGGCTTCATAGAACAGCGCGATGCTCTCGGGATCGCCGCCGTGCTCGCCGCACACACCGATCTTGAGGCCCTTCTTGGTGGACCGGCCACGCTCGACGCCCATCTTGACGAGCTCGCCGACGCCACCTTTGTCGATGGTCTCGAACGGGTTGCGCTTGAGCAGGCCCTGCTCGAGGTAGGCCGGCATCATCCGGCTCTCGACGTCGTCGCGACTGAAGCCGAACGCCATCTGGGTGAGGTCGTTGGTGCCGAAGCTGAAGAAGTCGGCTTCCTCGGCGATCTCATCGGCGCGAATGGCAGCACGCGGCGTCTCGATCATGGTGCCGATGGTGACATTGGGCTTGTTCTTCATGCCTTTCACCGCAGCGTCGATCTCGGTCTGCACCCAGCTACGGGCCAGAGCCAACTCTTCGCGGGTCACCGTGAGCGGGATCATCACCTCGACGATGGGGTTCTTGCCCTTCTTGCGCAGCGCAGCGGCGGCGGCCATGAGCGCCTTCACCTGCATCGCGTACAGGCCCGGCTTGACCACGCCGAGGCGCACGCCACGGGTACCAATCATCGGGTTGTGTTCGGCCCAATCCTCGGCAGCTTTCAACTCGGCCTGCTCGCGCTTGGTCAGACCAGTGGTGGCCTGCTTGATGCGCAGCTCTTCTACCGACGGCAAGAACTCGTGCAGCGGCGGATCGAGCAGGCGCACGGTCACGGGCAGACCGTCCATCGCCAACAGGATCTCCTCGAAGTCGATCTGCTGCACGCGTCCCAGATCGGCCAGTGCAGCGAGTTCGTCGGCGGGGTTGTCGGCCAGGATCATCTCGCGTACCACCGGCAGGCGATCAGGGGCCAGGAACATGTGCTCGGTCCGGCACAGGCCGATGCCTTCGGCGCCGAGGTTGCGGGCGTTGGTGGCGTCTTCGCCGGTGTCGGCGTTGGCGCGTACGCCAAGCTTGCCCTTGCGCACGACATCGGACCACTCGAGGATGGTGTGGAACTCGGGCGGCGGCTCGGCAGCGGCCAACGCCATGGCGCCGACGATGACCTCGCCGGTGGTGCCATCGAGGCTGATGACATCGCCCTCTTTCACGACGACATCGCCCACGCTGAACTGCTTGCCGTTGATCTTGATGGCGTCGGCGCCGACGATGGCCGGTGTTCCCCAACCACGGGCAACGACAGCGGCGTGGCTGACGAGACCACCACGGGCGGTCAGGATACCCTGGCTGATCATCATGCCGTGGACGTCTTCTGGGCTGGTCTCGTTACGGACCAAGATGACCTTCTCGCCGCGCTCGTCGGCGTTGACGGCATCATCGGCGGTGAAGTACACGCGGCCAACGGCAGCACCTGGCGACGCAGCAAGGCCCTTGGCCAGCACCTTGCCGGAGCCAGCGAACTGGGGATGCAACACCTGGTCGAGGTGCTCGGCAGCCACGCGCATGATGGCTTCGCTCTTGCTGATCTTCCAGCGGGCCTGGCCCTTGCCGCTGCCCTTGGTCATGTCGACGGCCATGCGCAGCGCAGCAGCGCCGGTGCGCTTGCCGACGCGGGTCTGCAGCATCCACAACTTGCCCTGCTCGATGGTGAACTCGGTGTCGCACATGTCGGTGTAGTGGCGCTCGAGACGATCGAAGATGGTCATCAGCTCGGCGTGGCACACCGGGAAGTGACCCTTCATGTGGTCGAGGTCCTCGGTGTTGCGGATGCCGGCAACGACGTCTTCGCCCTGCGCGTTGATCAAGAAGTCGCCGTACGGCTTGTTTTCGCCGGTGGCGGCGTTGCGAGTGAAGCCCACGCCCGTGCCGCTGTTCTGGTCGCGGTTGCCGAACACCATGGTCTGCACGTTCACGGCCGTACCCAGCTCGTGGCTGATGCGCTCACGCACGCGATAGGCAATAGCGCGAGCACCGTTCCAGCTGGCGAACACGGCCTCGACCGCACCGCGCAACTGCTTCACGGGGTCCTGCGGGAACGCCTTGCCGGTGTGCTGCTTGACGATGGACTTGTAGGTCTCGCACAGCTTCTTCAGCACGGCGGCGGGGATCTCGGCGTCGGTCTTCACCTTGGCGGCATGCTTGGCCTCGTCGAGGGCAAGATCGAAACGATCGCCGGGCACATCGAGCACGATGCGGCCGTACATCGCGATGAAGCGGCGGTAACTGTCGTACGCGAAGCGCTCGTTGTTGGTGACCCTGCCGAGCCCCTTGACGCTCTTGTCGTTGAGGCCGAGGTTCAAGACGGTGTCCATCATGCCGGGCATGCTGAACTTGGCGCCTGACCGCACGCTGACGAGCAACGGGTCATCGGGATCACCGAGGCGACGCTTCATCGTCTTCTCAAGCTGCGCGATGTGCGCTGCCATCTCCTGATCGAGCCCTCCCGGCCAGCCGCCATGCATGTACGCACGGCAGGCGTCGGTGCTGATGGTGAAACCCGGGGGAACGGGCAGCTTCAACACGCTGGTCATTTCGGCAAGGTTCGCGCCCTTTCCACCGAGGAGATCTTTGTACTCCATGGGGGGACGACGATGCTTGTGGGAGAAGGCGTAGACGTACGACACGGGTACTGAGTCTAGGAGTAGCTCATGCGCTGAGAGCAGTTCATGCGACGAAACAGCACACCACTATCAGCGAGACGGCTGCGCCGAACCTGCACCAGTGCGTTCGCTTCCCCGGGTGACTCTCGTAGGATCGGGCCATGAGCACCGCGCCGAGCCTGCGCATCTTCGGTTTCCCAGTCGACGTTCGCCCCGGCTTCGTCATCTTGCTTGCACTGTTCGCGTTCATCAATCAGGGCGAGCTGGGGCTCTGGCTGGCGGGGTGTGTGGGCATCTTCACGCTCCTCCACGAGCTCGGACATGCCTTCGCGGCGCGGGCAACGGGCGCCAAGGCCAGCATCGCGCTCGACTTCCTTGCCGGGTACGCATCGTTCGAGCCCACCCGGCCGCTGAAGCGGTGGGAGCGAGCCGGCATCTCCATCGCCGGGCCAGCCGTGCAGATCGGCCTCGGTGTGGTCGTGCTGCTGCTGATGCGGGTGAACCCCCTGGACTTCGATGCGGTGCATCGCACTGCGCCGGCGTTGGCCGTGTGGTGGGCCGGACCCATCATCGGGCTCGTCAACCTGATCCCCATCCTGCCCCTCGACGGCGGCAATATCGTGATGTCGGGGCTCGATGCCATCATCCCCGGCAGGGCCCGCACCGTCATGCTGTATTTCAGCATCGCCGTCACGGCGAGCGGTCTCGTCTTCCTCGCAGCCAGCCGGCAGGCCATCGGACCGATCTTCCTCGTCTTCCCGCTGATGGCACAACTGCAGATGTTGCAGCACCGCAAGACCCAGTCCGGGCTCGACGAGCACGGCACGTGGCAGCACTGGTCGGCCAGCGCCGAACGCGAGGCGTGGGTCACCGGCAAGCCCGGCAGCTTCCCTCCGGGCATGAGCGTGTCGCCGTGGTTCAAGGCCGCCGATCTCGCCCGTCGTGGACGGCTCGACGAAGCCAGCAGCCTGCTCACCAACGACTTCGCCGTCGCTCAGCCCGCTAACTGGATGCCGCCCGATGCGGCAAGCGACGCCGAGCTCCAGGCGCTCGTGGGCCTGCTCCCCCGCCCGTTCCCAACGGGCAACGCCTACAGCGAATACGTCTTGGCCAGTGTGCTCACCCGCCTCGGCCAGTTCGACCTTGCTGGCCGTTACGCCGCCGACCTGTACGACCGCTCCCCCGGCAGCATGCCTGCCGTGGTGGTAGCCCAATGCGCCGCGGCACTCGGCGATGACGATCTCGCCGTGCGCTGGTTACGCGCCGCCTACACCAGCGGCACCAACCTGTCCGGGCTTGGCGAGGCCATCGACACCCGACGCGAGTTCACCAACCTGCGCAACCGGGCCGACGTGATGCAACTACGTCATGAGGTCGCCTCCACCAACTGAAGCGCACCAGTGCTCAGGCGGGCGGCAGGTCGCGTGCCGGTTCGAGCGTCGACACGGCGCCGCGCACGGTCACGGTGTCGCCCAACTGCACCGACCGGGCCACCGTTGCCAGGGCCGCCCAAACGCCGTCATGGCCGACCACTGAGGTGAGGTGCCCGACCACGCCGGCGTCGCGCATGACTTCGTCGCCGACCACTGCGTCGCCCGTGCCACGGAGTCGGCGCACGAAGCGGGGCGCCTGTGAGCCACGGCTGTCCATTCGTTCCACCAGTTCCTGACCCGGATAGCAGCCCTTGGTGAAGTTGACGGCTTCGGCGACCACCCCGGTCTCGGCAGGAATGGAAGCGTCGGTGATTTCGCTGCCCATCGCCGGCCAGCCCGCCTCGATCCGCGCAGCCAGCAACTCCTCTGCCGATCCGACGCGTACTGCCACTGGCGGACGCGGGTTCTCACCGAGGATGTCGAACGCGTCAGGCCGGCCCCAGGCAGGCACCGCTGCGTCGATGGGAGCGTCGGCGCCACGGACGGCGATGCATCGCCATGCAAGCGCCGCGATGTCAACCTTGACGCGTATCTTGAAACGATTGAGCCGGGTGACCACGATCTCGCCGAAGCCGGGATCGGTGTCGAGCACGAACTCCTCGGCCGAATGGCGAACGATCCGCACGAGGGCGTCGATCTTGCCCATCGGCTGCAGCACGAAACTGTACGCCGACCCACCATCGGCAAGGCCACGGATGTCCTGGCTGATCTGGCTCTGCAGATAGGTGAGCGCATCGGCGCCGCTGACCCGCACCACATCGCGCCGGTCCTCGAACCAGAACGGGCTCATGCGCTGGTGCCGTGCTGACGGCGCTTTGCGGTCATGCGTTGAGCCGCTGGCATGGCAGCAAGGAACGCCGCTGCCTTGTTGAAGCACTCGAGATCCTCGTCCTCGGGGATCGAGTCGGCGACGATGCCGGCACCGGCCTGCAGGTGGGCGCCATGGGCGCTGACGAACATCGTGCGGATCGCGATGGCGGTGTCGAGGTTGCCGCTGAAATCGACATACCCGACCACCCCGGCATACGGACCACGTTTGAGGGGTTCGAGTTCGTCGATGATCTCCATCGCTCGCACTTTCGGGGCACCGCTCAAGGTGCCAGCTGGCAGCGTGGCGCGCAGGACATCGATGGGTCCTTTGCCCTCGACCAGGTCGCCCGACACCTGCGAGGTCAGGTGCATCACGTGGCTGTACTTCTCGAGCGTCATCAATTCGTCCACGTGCACCGAGCCGTACTTGGCGACGCGGCCCACGTCGTTGCGGGCGAGGTCGACGAGCATGATGTGCTCTGCCACTTCCTTGGGGTTCTCGCGCAGTTCTCCGGCCATGCGGCGATCGTGTTCGTCGTCGCGGCCGCGACGACGGGTGCCAGCAATCGGACGCGACACGACCTTACCGTGCAGGAGTTGCACCATCGGCTCGGGCGACGACCCCACCAGCGTGACGTCGGGGTGACGGAGGAAGTACATGTATGGGCTCGGATTGACCTGGCGCAACACGCGGTACACATCGAACGGATCGGCTTCGATGTCGACATCGAATCGCTGCGAGAGCACCACCTGGAAGATGTCACCGGCGAGGATGTATTCCTTGGCCACTTCGACCGCCTGTTGATACACCCCATCGGCCATCGACGACCGCATCGGCGGCAACGCCTCGCCGGGCACGGGCGGCGATACCGGCACGTATGCCAACGGCCGGGCGAGATCGGCGACCGACTGGCGCACGCGTGCGGCGGCGGCTTCGTAGGCCGCGTCGAGCTGCGCTGAGTCCATGCCCAGAACCGGCACGCTCTCGATCAGGTACACGCGCTGACGCCAATGATCGAACGCTGCCAGTGAACCGATCACGCTCATCACCGCATCGGGCAGATTGCGATCGTCGTACGGCACGTTCGGCAGGTGCTCCACTTCGCGGATCACGTCGTAGCCGAGAAAGCCCATCAGCCCGCCCTGCAACGGCGGCAGGTCGGGGAACAGCGGCGCCTTGTAACAGGCGAGGATGGACTCCATCGCGGCGAGGATGCCCTGATCCAGCGGCGTGCCGGCGGGCAGGGTTCCCTCGACGGTGATCTGGCCGTTGCGGAGCACCATCGATGCCTGCGGCGAGCGACCCACGAACGAGTACCGGCTCCATCGCTCGGCGTGCTCGACAGACTCGAGCAGAAAGCCGTCGCCGTCGCCGACCAGCTTCACGTAGGCCGCCACCGGGGTCTCGAGGTCGGCGAGCAGCTCGGTCCAGACCGGGAGCACCGTGTGTTCGGCGGCAAGGGCGTGGAATTCGTCGCGCGTGGGGCGCAGGCGGAAGTCGTCCATGGTCACTCCTGCGTCCCGAAGCGGCGGAAGAAGCAGCTGTAGGCGCCGGTGTGGCAGGCGCCGTTGCCCTCTTGTTCGATCAGGAACAGCAACACGTCGGCATCGCAGTCGTAGTACGCCTCACGCACGAACTGTCGGTCACCGCTGGTGTCGCCCTTGCGCCACACCTCGTTGCGGCTGCGGCTCCAGTAGACCATGCGGCCCTCGTCGAAGGTCATCTGCAGGGTCTCGGCGTTCATCCACGCGACCATCAGCACGTCCTTGGTGGCGATGTCCTGCGCAATGGCGGGCACGAGGCCGGCGGCGTCGAACTTCACCTCGGCGAGTTGTTCGGGCGTTGCTTCGATGCGCACTCCGGTTGGCATGGGCACCATGTTAGGGGTGGCAGGCACCACACCCCGCCTGCTGGCCGGAACGGTTACAGGTAGAGCCCGGTGCTGCTCTCATTACGCGAGGCGGCAACGGCATGCAGGTCGCGCTCGCGCAACATGATGAAGTCCTTGCCTCCGACTTCGACCTCGTAACGATCCTCGGGGCTGAACAGCACCCGGTCGCCGACCTCGGCACTACGGACGTTCTGCCCCAACGCGACGACCTCGGCCCAGACCAGCCGCTTGGACATCTGTGCGGTGGCGGGGATGAGGATGCCCGCCATGGTGCGGCGCTCACCGTCCTTGTCGGGCATGTGGACCAACAGGCGATCGGCGAGCATTTTGATTGGGAGCTTCTCGTCACTGATCACCACAACACGGCACGGTACCGTCTGGGATGTGCCGATTGAAACTGTCATGCTCGACGCACTCGATGGTGTGCAAGTGGAAGCCGACCTGGTTCGCCTCGACGATGCCCGTGGGTCGGTGGTCATCACCCACCCGCACCCGCTCTATGGCGGCGACCGCTTCAATCCCGTGGTCGAAGCGTTGTTCACCGCTCTTCCCCGGGCCGGCTTCACCGCTCTTCGATTCGATTTCCGTGGCGTCAACAACTCTGGTGGCAGCCACGATGGCGGCGACAGCGAGCGCCTCGACGTGGTCGGCGCGCTCGAACTCCTGGAGTTGGTCGATCCCGACTCGCCCATCTGGCTGGTCGGGTATTCGTTCGGCGCACACGTGGCCCTGAACGTGGTCGATCCCCGTCTGAGCGGCTGGGTGGCTGTGGCTCCCCCGCTAGCGGCGATGAACACCCGCTGCCTCGCCGACCGCGACCACCGGCCCAAGCTGTTGCTGGTGCCAGAACACGACCAGTTCAGCCCGCCCGCGCCAACGGCGACCTTCACCGAGGGCTGGCAATCCTGCACCCAGCAGACCGTGGAGATGGCCGACCACTTCCTGTCCGGACACCTCGGGGTGGTCACGCGCACCGTGTGCGAACACCTGGAGGCACGATCATGACCATGCCGACCGAGCCGGACCGCGTGGAACGGATGATCTGCCACGACGACATCCGCCAACTCGCGGCGCGTTACTGCTGGGCGCTCGACACGCTCGACCGCGCCCTGTTGGCCGACGTGTTCACTGCCGATGCAACAGCCAGTCTCGGTCGGGGCACGCAACACGGCTTCGACGAGATCTGGTCGTGGATCCACGGCGTGCTCGCGCACCTCGACACCAGCCAACACCTCATCGGGTCGCAGCTCATCGATCTGGCCGACGACGGTCGGTCGGCAACAAGTCGC
Organism: Actinomycetota bacterium; assembly: GCA_009726095.1. GTDB lineage: Bacteria > Actinomycetota > Acidimicrobiia > Acidimicrobiales > Ilumatobacteraceae > WLMZ01. The sequence continues at coordinate 27,688 of WLMZ01000022.1, read as the reverse complement.
TGCCATTTCACGGCGCAGCATGTGCGTCGATCGGCCGGCAAGGACACGCAATACATCGTGGCGGGCCGCTACGACGACCGACTGGTACTTGCGGATGCAGGCTGGCGTATCGAGCACCGCACGCTGCGAGTGCTCTGGACCAGCGGCAACCCGGACGTGATCAGCCCACCGGCCTGAACCGGTTCATCGATCTGAACCGAGGTATGGGTCTGAGCCGAGGTATGGGTCTGAGCCGAGGTATGGGTCTGAACCGGTTCATCGATCTGAACCGGTTCAGCTCAACGAGTGGTCAGCCGCCGTTGGTGCCCTTTTTCTCCTTTTTGACGGCGCGCTTTTCCTTCAACGACTTCCCCTGCTTTTTTGCAGCTGCCTTCTGCGGTGACTTTGCGGCCATGGTGCTCTCCTCGTGATTCGACGCCGCGAGATGCGGCGTGGGTCGATTCTGACAATCCCTGCATTCTGGCAGTAGATCCGTGCCCTGCACGGCTCACATCAACTGCCGGATCGCGAAGGGCCGGCTATTTGGCGATGGCGGCGTTGATGCGCGCGACGACTTCGGGCGTGAGCGCCTCGAGCACGTCGAGTGCGCCCATGTTGTCGACCACCTGCGAGGCGCGGCTGGCACCGGTGATGACGGTGGTGACGTTCGGGTTGGCGGCACACCAGGCGATGGCGAGCTGCGCCATCGAGCAGCCGAGTTCTTCGGCGATCGGGCGCAGGCGCTCGACTCGGTCGATTTCGGCGGCATCTGTCAGCCGCTTGGCCAACCAGCCATACCCGGGCAACGCAGCGCGGCTGTCGTCGGGCACGCCGTCGCGGTACTTGCCGGTGAGCAGACCTGATGCCAGCGGGCTCCAGATGGTGGCGCCAAGACCGATGTCGCCGTACAGGCGGGCGAACTCGACTTCGACCTTGCGGCGTTCCATCATGTTGTACTGCGGCTGCTCCATCACGGGCTTGTGCAGGTGATGCCGCTCGGCGATCTCCCACGCAGCGCGGATCTCGTCGGCGGTCCATTCGCTGGTGCCCCAGTACAGCACCTTGCCGCGTTCGATGAGATCGTGCATTGCCCAGACGGTCTCCTCGATGGGCGTGTTGGGATCGGCGCGGTGGCAAAACAGCAGATCGACGAAGTCGACGCGCAGGCGATCAAGGCACCCTTCGATGGAGTGGTGCAGGTACTTGCGGTTCAGCGTGTTGGCCATGTTCGGCATGTTGCCGTCGATACCCCAGAACACCTTGGTGGACAGCACGTAGCTCTGACGCTTCCAGCCGAGCTGCTCGATGACTCGGCCCATGATGGCCTCGCTCTCGCCCCCCGCATAGGCCTCGGCGTTGTCGTAGAAGTTGCAACCGGCATCGTGTGCTGCCTGCATGCACTCCAGCGCCGTGTCGTCCTTCAGTTGGTTGTCGAACGTGACCCACGATCCGAAGGAGAGCACGGAGAGCTGCAGGCCGGAACGGCCCAGGCGGCGAAAGGGCATCTTTGTTTGAGGCATACAACGACGGTAGCGCCCGATCAGGCCGGGGGACGCACCGTCACGCCAGCGGCCAACATCGCCCGTTTGGCGTCGGCGATCGTGAACTCACCGAAGTGAAAGATCGATGCCGCAAGCACGGCGTCAGCGTGACCGAGAACGACACCATCAACAAGATGTTGCAGGTTGCCCACGCCACCGCTGGCGATGACCGGCACGTTCACGGCCTGCGCGATGGCGTTGGTGAGGTTGATCTCGAAGCCCTCACGCGTTCCGTCACGATCCATCGAGGTGAGCAGTATCTCGCCCGCGCCCAGCGAGGTTGCCTGCTGAGCCCACTCGACGACATCACGACCGGTCGACGTACGCCCGCCGTGCAGGTACACCTCCCAGGAACCCGCAGGGGAAGTCGCCCGCGCATCGATGGCGCACACCACGCACTGTGCCCCGAATTCGGCAGCGATCTCGGCAATCAGCGCGGGTCGCTCGAACGCCGCCGTGTTGACGCTGACCTTGTCGGCACCGGCGCGCAGCATGCGCCGCGCGTCCTCGACGCTACGGATACCGCCACCGACGGTGAAGGGGATGAACACCTGCTCGGCCACACGACGCACGACATCGACCATGGTCTCGCGCCCGTCGGACGACGCCGTGATGTCCAAAAAGACCAGCTCATCGGCACCCTCTGCGTCGTACCGCGAGGCCAGCTCCACGGGGTCACCGGCATCGCGCAGGCCAACGAAGTTGATGCCCTTCACCACGCGACCATCGGTGACATCGAGGCACGGAATGATGCGGGCCACGTTCATGATGCACCTCCCGGCGAACCGGCAGCGCGCACAAAGTTGGCCAGCAGGGCCAGGCCCGATGGCCCCGATTTCTCGGGGTGGAACTGCGTGGCGAACACGTTGCCATGACGGAAGGCAGCGTTGAGGTCGGTGCCGTAGCTGCACGTTGCGGCGACCATGGATGCCTCGGTGGGGACACCGTGCAACGAGTGCACGAAGTACATCCACGCATCGTCCCCGAGCCCGTCCAGCATGGGGTCATCGGGCAACGTGAGGTGCAACTGGTTCCATTGCATCTGCGGCCGTTTGACCCCCGGAGGAATCCAACGGACCGTGCCGGGCAACACACCGAGCCCGGCAACCGAGTCGTCCTCGTCACTCCCGTCGAACAACATCTGCATGCCAACGCAGATGCCGAGGAACGGGCGCCCGGAGACAACGGCGTCGTGCACGCTCGACTCGAGTCCAGCCGCCCGCAGGGCGTTCATGCAGGCACCGAAGGCCCCCACGCCCGGAAGCACGACCGCGTCAGCGTCGCGGATGAATCCGTGGTCGCTGCTGAGCAGTGCGTCAGCTCCAACGTGTTGCAAGGCTTTCTCGGCGGACCGCAGGTTGCCGATGCCGTAGTCGAGCACGGCGATGACCGGGCGGCGTGCCGTCACAACACGCCCTTGGTCGACGGCAACGACGCGCCCTCGACGCGGACCGCATCGCGCAGACAACGCGCCAGGCCCTTGAACGTGGCCTCGATGATGTGATGCACGTTGTGCCCGCGCCGCAACGACACGTGCAGGGTGATGCCTGCCGCCGTGGCGAAGCTGGCAATGGCATGCTCGGCCAGTTGCGGGTCGAATGCCGGGTTGCCCAGTGGCAAGCACTCGGGCAGCGGCACCTCCCACACCACGAACGCTCGGCCTGACAGATCGAGCGCAACCTCGACCAGCGCCTCATCGAGCGGGAAACACCCGCTGGCGAAACGGCGCACGCCCACCTTGTCGCCCAGCGCCTCGCGGAACGCTTCGCCCAGGGTGATGGCCACGTCCTCGACGGTGTGATGCGTATCGATGTGCAGATCGCCCGTGGCCGCGATGGTGAGATCGAAACCACCGTGGCGGCCGAGTTGGTCGAGCATGTGGTCGTAGAACGGGATGCCCGTCGAGACCGAGGTGGAGCCCGTTCCATCGAGCTCGATCGACAGATCGATCGAGGTCTCCTTGGTGGTGCGCTGGCGCGTTGCGAAACGGGTCATGACAGGACCTCCTGCAGGGCGTTCAGGAACGCGTCGTTCTCTTCGGGCACACCAACCGTGACACGCAGGCAGTTCTCGAGGCGGGGCCAGCCACTGCAATCGCGCACGAGGACATCACGGTCGATCAGGCCCTGCCATGTGGCGTGTCCGGACAGGGAACGGGGGCGGAACAACACGAAGTTGGCGCCGCTGGGCCAGTAGTCCACGGGCATGTTGTCGAACGCCGACTGGAGGCGTTCGCGCTCGGCCACGATGGCCTGGACCCTGGCCTCCATGTCGTCGACGAAGCGCAACGCCAAACGACCAGCGATCTGCTTGGCGGCGTCGAGGTGGTACGGCAAGATGACCTTGTCGAGCTCGGCCACCAGCCACGACGGGCCCACCAGGTAACCGAGCCGGGCGCCGGCCATCGACCAGGTCTTGCTGAAGGTACGCGTGACCACCAGCGGTGTTTCCTCGTCGACCAGGCCGAGCGCCGACCAGTCGGCGAATTGCCCGTAGGCCTCGTCGAGTACGACCAGCCCGGGGGCCATCTCCATGACGGCGCGCACGTTGGCCTCGGATTCGACCAGCCCGGTGGGGTTGTTCGGCGAACACAGGAACGTGATGGTGGGATCGGCGGCCTGACACACCCGGCGCACCTCGTTCAGATCGAGCGTGAAGTCGGCGCAGCGCTCGCCCTCGGCCACCGTGGCGCCGGTGAGTCGGGCGATATGGGCGTGGAGCTGATACGTGGGCTCAAAGGTGGCCACTGTTCGGCCGGGGCCGGCATAGGTGAGGAGCAGGGTTTGCAGCACCTCGTTCGACCCGTTCGCGGCAAAGACCTGGCTGGGATCGACGTTGTGCAGGGCCGCAATGGCCGCACGCAGCGCTGTTGCCCCGCGATCGGGGTAGCGATGCCACTCGATGCTCGCCATCTCCGCTGCGAACGCATCGTGCCAGCCACGCGGCGGAGGCGTGGGTGACTCGTTGGTGTTGAGCCGCACCCGAACCGAGACCTGCGGCGAGTGGTAACCCTCGAGAGACTTGAGATCATCACGAACAGCTATGCGCGCCACACGGGCAGGCTAGCGATACCGCCGGACAACTGGCGAACGCTTTCCGGCTGCCAACACGGAGCATTCCGGTGATCGCTCAGCAAGAATGCGCCCATGAGTTCAGCATCGGCGGCAGAGATCAGTGTCATTGCGGACGGAATCGACGGCTATCGCGCTCGTGTGCGGGATCTCGCTGAGCTGTTCATCGGGTCCCCGCAAGAGGATCTGCTCGCCACGTTGCACGAGGCGGAACGAGCGCTGCGCAACGCCCATCGGACGATGCAGCGGGCGATCAAATTGACACGATGAGCCCACGCTCTGGCCACGGCACAGGAGCCAGCAGAAAAACAGCAACGGCCCCTTGCGGGGCCGTTGCGCTGCGCTATCAGGCGGCGGATCCCGATAGTGCCCTCAATCCAGGTCGCGGGACCTGGTTGGTTCGCCCATTCTGACACCTGTCAGCTGATCGGCGCAACCCGACAAGGCGCCGCTCAAACGCTACGTCGACGGCTCGCGCGTGGGATCAGCGACGATGGACAGATGTCCTCGAGGGCGCAACCACCACACTGGGGCTTCTTGGCATCGCACACCCGGCGACCGTGCAGGATGGTGCGGAGGCTGAACGGACCCCAATCGGCGGCCGGCAGATAATCACACAGTTCTGTCTCGACCTTCACAGGATCAACCTGCTCGGTGAGCCCGAGCTTCCGAGCGAGCCTGCCGACGTGGGTGTCAACGGCCAGACCGGGCAGTCCGAAGGCAACGCTGCGCACGACATTGGCCGTCTTGCGACCAACCCCCGGCAGGGTGACGAGATCCTCGAGCGCCGTGGGCACCTCGCCACCGAAGCGGTCCACGACGGCCACAGCCATGCCGATGAGGCTCTTGGTCTTCATCTGGTAGAACCCCGTCGAGCGAACGATCTGCTCGACATCACCCGGGTCGGCCTGCGCCAGGGCAACGACATCGGGATAGCAGGCAAACAGCTCGGGGGTCACCATGTTGACGCGGGCGTCGGTGCACTGCGCCGACAGGATCGTGGCCGCCAACAACTCGAAAGCGCTCGAGTGATGCAGCTCGCAGATGGCCTCCGGATAGGCCAGCGCGAGGCGACGCGCCACCTCGCGCGTACGGGTCTTGGGAGTTCGGGGTGACGGCACATGTGCAGGCTACGCACGGCATCAGCAGGTAACCTCACGACGATGCAATCCGTCGAGGTCACCGCGCGACTTGACGCATCACGCACCTCGGCGGTGCAGGTGCTCATCGCCGACTGCGAGGCCATCGACGGTTTCCGACCGGTCTCCGACCAGTTCTGGATCGACCTCGCCGGAGACGACCACGATGTGGTGCGGGTGCTGCTGATCGACCGCCACCACCCCGACGACCGGGGCATCGTGCAGGGTTGCGCCCAGGCAGGCCTCACCGCTGGTAGCTGGACGGTCGAAACCGTGCTGCATCCGGCGCTACGCCCACAGCTGGCACAACTGGCAACCATGATGCTGCGCGCCATGTCCGACGCGCTCCGCCACCGCAACAGCGCCGAGTGGAGTTGGCTGGTCTTCGCTCCGACGCCGGCGCACGATGCCGTGGCGGCAGCGTTCGCGCTTTCACCGACGCGTCGGCTCTATCAGATGACGCGTCCGCTACCCACCGGGCTCACGTTCGATATCACCACCCGAGCGTTTGTGCCCGGCCAGGACGATGAGGCATGGCTGCGCGTGAACCAGCGCGCCTTCGCCTGGAACCCCGAGCAGGGCGGCTGGACGCTGGATTCACTGCGCGCCCGAATCGCCGAGCCGTGGTTCGATCCGAACGGCTTCCTGCTGCACGAGCGCGACGATCGACTCGCCGGCTTCTGCTGGACGAAGGTCCACGCCGACAACACACCACCACTCGGCGAGATCTACGTGATCGCCGTCGACCCCGATTTCCACGGGCTCGGGTTGGGCCGCCAACTCACCCTCGCAGGGCTCGAACACCTGGCCCGTCTGGGCATCACACACGGGATGCTCTTCGTTGATGCTGACAACACCGCAGCGGTGGGCCTGTACGACAAACTCGGCTTCAGCGTCCACCGCACCGACTGCGTGTACCACGGCCGGATCGGCCGCTCGGACACCGATGCAAACGCACCAACGTCAAGGAGACCAGCGTGAGCGCACTCGAAGAACTTCCCCACTGGGACGTCTCCGACGTACATGAATCGTTCACCGCACGCAGCTTCCTGGTCGCCATGGAGCAGGCGGCTGCTGGCACCGACCGGCTGGAGGTCCTGTTCGAACGGCATGGAGTTCGCGCCGCGCCCACCCGGACAGCAACCACGCAGGACGGCGCTATCGCTGACGAGATCATCGCCGCCCTCAACGACTGGCAGTTGCAGTTGCAACAACTGTCCGCGTACGTCTATGCCACCGTGGCCACCAACAGCTTCGACGAGCAGGCGCAGTCGCTCTCCAACGAACTGCAGGTGTTGTCGTCACGAGGCCAACCGCTGTTGGCACGGCTCGTCGATTGGGTCGCCGCGCTGGGCCCTCTCACACTCGCCGGTGTCAGCACACAGGCCCACGATCATCTTGGTCCGCTACAACGGCTGGCCGAACGAGCCGGACATCAGATGGACGAATCCGAGGAAGGGCTGTACGCCGAACTGGCGCGCACGGGTTCATCCGCATGGGGCCGACTGCACAGCGATGTCACCTCACAATTGCAGGCCGATGTGGCATGGCCGGACGGCGACACCCGCCGGCTGCCGATGGCGGCAGTGCGCGGCCTGGCAACGCACGCCGACCCGAACGTGCGTCGGGCCGGATACGACGCCGAACTGCAGGCATGGCCCACGGTGGCCGTGGTGTGCGCTGCGGCCCTGAACAGCATCAAGGGCGAGGCCAACTCGATCAACTCCCGGCGGCACTGGGCGTCGCCGCTGGACGCATCGCTGTACGCGAACAACGTCAGCCGCCGCACGTTCGACGCAATGCAGCACGCGATCCACTCATCGCTGGGCGACTTCCGCCGCTGGATGCGCACCAAGGCAGCACTGCACGGCCACAACGGCCCGCTGCCATGGCACGACCTCGTCGCTCCCCTGCCGACAGCACCTGCATCCATCTCATGGCAGGACGGCCTCGGCATCGTGCGCAACGCATTCGCCTCGTACGGTGGATCACTGGCGGGCCTGGTCGACCGCGCAGTCGATGGGCGCTGGATCGACGCCGAGCCCCGTGTCGGTAAGTCCGGAGGCGCCTTTTGCGCCTCGCTCACCGGCGAGCGCTCGCTGGTGTTCCTGAACTGGACCGGCAGCGTCGACTCGGCGCAGACCACAGCACACGAACTCGGCCACGCCTACCACAACACGCAGTTGGCCCACCGCACCCCGCTGCAACGGCGGCTGCCGATGGCGCTCGCAGAGACCGCCAGCATCTTCTGCGAGACCCTTGTCGTGGAGGAGGGGCTGCAACGCCTCCAGGGGGCCGATCGCCTCGCATTGCTCGATGTCGACCTGCAGGGATCGGCACAGGTGGTCGTCGACATTCACAGCCGCTGGCTGTTCGAGACCGAACTCTTCGCCCGCCGCCAGCGCCGCACCCTGGGCGTGAACGAACTCAACGACATGATGCGCAGTGCACAGAACAGCGCCTACGGCGATGGGCTCGACCAAACGACCGCCCACCCCTACATGTGGGCGGTCAAGGGCCACTACTACGGCAGCCACTTCTACAACTGGCCCTACACCTACGGCCTGTTGTTCGGATTGGGGCTCTTCGCCCGCTATCAATCCGATCCGACCCATTTCCGCGGGCGCTACGACGACGTGCTGTCACGGGTGGGTATGAACACCGCCGAGGAGTTGGGAGCGTCGTTCGATATCGACGTCACCGACGAGGCCTTCTGGATGGCCAGCATCGACGTACTGCGCAGCAGGATCGACGAACACGCACGGCTCGCCGCCGAGGTGGGCCGATGAGCAGCGAAACGACCCGGCGCACGCGTTACGACGTGGACCGCAACGAGCTCGGCGAGCTGCTCACCGGCGAGCCCCGTTTCCGCGTCGACCAGCTGTGGAAGGGACTGTACGAGCAGCTCGGCGAACCGGCGGAGCTGACCACCCTGCCCAAGTCTCTGCGCGCTCGGCTCGATGCCGAGCTACCCGCCGCGCTCACCACCGTGGTCGAGCGCGTCAACGACGACGGCGACACGGTCAAGTACCTGTTCGAGCTGCCCGGCGGTAGCCGCATTGAAACCGTGTTGATGCTGTACCCCGACCGCGTCACCGTGTGCGTCAGCAGCCAGGCCGGTTGCGCGATGGGTTGCGGATTCTGTGCCACCGGCCAGGCCGGCTTCACCCGACAACTCACCACCGGCGAGATCGTCGAGCAGGTGGTGCGCGCCTCACGCAAGGCACGCGAGCTGAACCGTCGCCTGGCCAACGTGGTGTTCATGGGCATGGGTGAGCCCCTGGCCAACGAGGCCAACGTCTGGGCCGCGATCGAGCGGATCAACACCGATCTCGGGCTGGGGGCCCGCCACCTGACAGTGTCGACGGTGGGCCTGGTGCCCGGCATCAAGCGGCTCACCGAGTGGCCCATGCAGGTGAACCTGGCGGTATCGCTGCACGCAGCCAACGACAGCCTGCGCGACGAGATGGTGCCCATCAATCGTCGCTACCCGCTGGACATGTTGATGGGGGCGTGCGCCGACTACCTGATCGCCAAGGGCCGACGGCTCAGCTTCGAATGGGCGCTCATCGACGGTGTCAACGACCGCGACAGCGATGCCCGCGAGCTGGCCGCGCTGTGCCGCTCGCTACCGCTTGCCGCCCATGTGAACCTGATTCCGCTCAACCCCACTCCCGGATACCCCACGCGCGGCACGCCGCTGGGCCGGGTGCACCAGTTCCGCGACCGTCTCGAAGAGCTCGGCGTGAATGCAACGGTCCGACGCAACCGCGGCACCGACATCGATGCTGCCTGCGGGCAGTTGGCTGCAGGGCAACCGGTGCAGCCCGTGAGCCTCGGCCGCCGGCGCGACACGGCTGATGTTGACGACAACATCCCAGACGCCGCGCACGACACCGCGCACGACACCGCCTAGGACGGCCTGCTGAGGACGGCCTGATCAGGCCTCGAGGTACCTCGGGTTGGCCACGATGAGCTTGTCGCGGACGCTGGCCCACACGGCGTCCCGCACGGCACCGGCCTGCGGCCCATCATCGTCGACAACACCGGAACGAATGGCCGCCGCCAACTCGGCATCGTCGGCAAAGCCGAGCGCCTGCAAACGATCCCGATGATCAGTGGCCTGCGCGGGTCCTAGCTCGAGCTCGCGCTCGACCATGGCCAGCACGTTGATGGCTACGCGGGTGTGGAACTGCACGCGCCCGGTTGTGGACGCAAGCACATCGCGCTCGAGCCATTCTCGGACCGACTCCACGAGTTGTTGGGCAGATGGCGGATCGTGCGGAATCACCAGCGGCCATCCAGGGCGAGGAAGAGGTCGTGCTCGTTCTCGCACACCCGCCGTCCGATGGCGGCAAGTTCGTGGCTACGCGCCAACCCGGTGATGTGCGACTGGGTCTGCATGATGCACATGATGCCCCACTTCAGCGTGCCGAGCACCTCCCACCAACGCACCACATCTGGATCGACGTCTACACCGGCGGCCTGCGCGTACGCGCCGAACAGTTCGTCGTACTCGCCGATACCGGCCACTGGCTTGCGCGAGCCGAACCGCCAGGCCTTGACACAAAGCCAGCCGAGATCCTCCATGGGGTCACCCACGTGCGACAGCTCCCAATCGAGCACGGCACGCAGGCCATCGGGACCGACCATGATGTTGCCCATCCGGAAGTCACCGTGCACCACGCACTGCCGCCCGGTCGGCGGGCGGTGGCGTTCGAGCCACCGAAAGGCCAGCTCGAATGCTGGATGCGGGTCGCCGAACGAGTCGAGCACCTGGCGGTACTGCACCACCTGATCGGTGGACTGTAACGACGGCACAGACGCCGTGTCGATGGAGTGCAGCCGCGCCAGCGCACGGGCGAAATCGGCCGTCAGATGGGTGCGCGCCCCGGCAAATGTCTCGTCACGCAGGATCTTGCGCGCGATCGTTTCGCCATCGACATGGCTCAACACCATGTACGCGGCGCCGAGGCCGCTCGGATCGGTGGATGCCGTGATCACCTCGGGCACGGGCACGCCGGCAGCGTGCGCTGCACGCAGCACGGCGAACTCAGTGGCCATGTCACGAACATCACCGCCGCGCTGGCGCTGCAGGATCAGCGGTCGATCATCGGCAACGAAGCGCCAGGTCTCCCGCGAAGCCCCACCGGTAAGCCGGGCAAGGTCGGTGACCGTGGCCCCACCAAGCACGACCGACAGCGATGCGGCAAGCTCGTTGGCGGCCATCAGCAGTTGGCCAGCACGGTGGGGTACGGGTCAACAGCCGGCCCACCGCCCGGATGAATCTCAAAGTGCAGATGGGGGGTGGAGAAGCGGGCGTTGCCGGTATCGCCCACGTAGCCGATGATCTCGCCCTTGACGACGTCACCCAGATTCGCGTAGGCGTCGAGATGTGCGTAGTAGTACTTGTTGCCATCGGCCCCGGTGAACCAGATGGTGGTTCCGCCGAGTTCGTTCTGCTGGGGCTTCGCGAAACCATCGACGACGGCCACGATGGTGGTGCCCCGCGGGCTGATCATGTCGACGCCCTCGTGCTTACGACCGCCAGATCGGGGCTCGCCCCACGTGTCGGCAAACCCGGTGATGCCCTGAATGGGGCAGACCCAATCCAGGCCGCTTCCGTACACCTGGCCCGCTGCTGCGCCCGGACGCCCGCCAGAGCCACCGCTTCCGGTGGTGCCACCCGCTGAGCCACCCGAGGCGCTGTTGCCGGTCTTCACGCCCTGCCCCTCGTCGCCGCCATCGGAGCCGGCGCTCAGTACCGCTGCCTGATCCACCTTCAGCTGCGCCGCTGCGAGTTGGGCCAGCTTCTCGGCGTCCTGCTGGCGTTGGGCGTCGAGCGCCTTCTGCACGGCTGCGCTGGTGAGGCGTTCCTTCTCGACGACCTTCAACCGGTCGACCTCGTCGAGGGCGGCCTGTTGCTTGGCCGCGAATTCGGTCTGCGCCGCCTTGTAGTCGCTGGCGGCCTTGTCGGCCCTTGCCTTCTTCTGATCGAGCAAGTTGCTGACATCGGCATAGTCATCAAGGCTGCTCGAGGAGGCCTCGTTGATGATGCCCACGAGCACAGCGGTCTGCGCCTGCTCGGTGGGGCCGAGGTTGCCGATGAGCAACGAGATGCCGGTGCCGCTGGCACCGATGTAGCGGTTCACAGCCACCATCTCGACCGCCTTACGCAACGCATCGACCTTGGCCTGGAGGGCCACGACCTCGGCGTCGAGCTTGGCCTTGTCATCGGCGAGCACATCGAGCTTCGACTCTGCTGCGGCCCACGCATCGGCGGCAGCATTGGCGCGGTCACGGGCAGCAGCGATGGCACGCGCCGCATCCTCGACCGTTCCCGTGCCGTTATCGGCGCGTGCGATCGAGGGGCCGACGAGCGGGATGCCCGCCAGGCCGAGCATCACCACGAAGAAGAGGCCGCCGAACTTGCGCATGAATGGCCGCATTGTACCTCTCGGGTCCCGACGAACGCCGTCATGGCTCTAGCCTGAGCGCTCCATGACGACGCCTCCCCCGCAGCACATCCCCCCAGTGGTCCACACGGCTGCGGCAGCGGCAACAACCGGCTCGGAGCCGACGGAGGCGCTGCGCTTCGGGCGGGTCTGTTTCGTACGCGAGGACCGACGGATCCTCGATGACATCAACTGGTCCGTGCGGTCGGACCAGCGCTGGCTGATCCTCGGTGCCAACGGATCGGGAAAGACCACCATGGTACGCATGGCCTCGATGTACGAGCACCCGTCATCGGGTTCTGTCACTGCGCTCGGCGAGACCCTGGGCAGCACCGATGTGCGCCAACTGCGCCGCCGCATCGGCGTGATGTCTGCAGCCGTCGGAGCGCAGTTGCGTCCGCAGCTCAGCGCACAGGACACCGTGGTAACAGCGAAGTTCGCGGCCCTCGAGACCTGGTGGCACACCTACACCGAGGCCGACTACGAACGCGCCCGAGCCTGCCTGGCACGACTGAATGTGGCCCAGTACGCCGAACGCACCATGGGCACGCTGTCGTCGGGCGAGCAGCAACGCGTGCTGCTGGCCCGGGCGCTGATGAACGAACCGGGGCTGCTCGTGCTCGACGAGCCCAGCGCTCGCCTCGATCTGGGCGGGCGCGAACAATTGGTCGCAGCATTGGCCGAGTTGACCACCGACCCTGCTGCTCCCCCGCTGATCCTGGTCACGCACCACGTGGACGAGGTACCCCCGGGCATGACCCATGTGCTGCTGCTCCGCGAGGGCAAGGTGTTGGTCGCCGGCGAGATCGACGACGTGTTGACCGCCGAGGCGTTGAGCGACTGCTTCGCGATGCCGCTCACGCTCGAGCGACGCAGCGATGGCCGGCTTACCGCGTGGTCGCGGCGATCAGGCTGAGCAGCCGATCACGGCTGGCATTGATCTCGTCGGCCAACGCTCGCTCGACGAGGCCGCCCGTCCACAACCCGCCCCCGTAGTGCAACCGCATCGTCAGGTGACTGCCCGAATCCAGTGGGGTGACTGTGGCGCCGAGACGCCACACGCTGTGTGAGCGGCCGTCGGATTCCGAACGTTCGAACACCACCTCGGAACCCGGGTTGCAGATCGAGCGCACCATCGTCAGCCGCTTCGAGCGTGCGAACGGGCCGAGGCGGGCACGAAGCTCGACATCCCACGCCGGGAGGCCACCACGGTCGGCAATCGGCTCGGCACGGTGCACGAGCCCCATCCATTTCGCGTAGCTGGCGAGATCGTCGATCCATCCGAACAGTTCACTGGTCGAGCAGGGTGCTGTCAGTTCTGCCGAGATGTCCACACGGCAAGTATCGCCGCTCGCTCATCGGCTCATCACAATTTGCACACATCTGCGGGCCAACATCATCGGCAAGCGGCAGGAACGCCGCAGTCACGCCCCATTCCCCACGCACAGGGGACTACAAGGAGAACACCATGCAGCTCACCTCAAAGATCGCTACCGCCACGCTCGCCATCGCCATCACCTTCGGCGGCGCTGCGGCGGCCATGGCCACCGGCCTCACCACCACCGCCGACGGCGCCTCGGGTGGTCGCCACCGCCCAACCCTCGAGCAGATCTGCGCCCATCAGGACCAGATCGTGTCCCGCCTCACCGAGCGCCAGAGCCACCTGACCGACCGGATCGCCCGACTGAACCAGCTCACGACCAAGGTCACCAACGCCGACAAACTGGCCAAGATCGGCCAGCGCATCACCACGCTGCAGACCCGTCTGGATCGCGTCGCCGAACGCATCGCCGCTGCCCCTGAGTGGATAGCAGCTCACTGCAGCTGAACGTCGTCTCGTTCGCCGACCAACATCTCGACCCCACCGTCGTGGCGCCTCGAACTTCGTCGGGGCGTCACGGTCGCGTCGGGACCACGTCTCGAAATGGCTGGTTCAGCCGGCGCCCTTGGGATCGCGGTTCAACCCGCGAAACGCCCGGGACAGCAATGGGCTGTCGGCGCGCAGCAGACCGCTGAGGTCGTCGTTGTCGTCGAAGACGGGCTTCCACGGCATGGCCTGCGTTTCGTCGCTGTCGACCGGTACCGACGGCCGCAGATCGGCCACCACCACTGGTTCGTCCTCGACAAGGTCGTACTCGACAAGGTCGGTGTCGACGAGGTCGGTGTCGACGAGGTCGGTGTCGACGAGGTCGTGATCGGCAATGTCGACGTCCGATTCGCCAAACGACAGTTGTTGCTCACCCTGTCGGGCTTCTTGATGTGGGCCCTCATGACGCTTCCTGACAGGACGTTTGATGCGCCGGATCTCGCTGGTCGCATCATCGGCCGCCACGCGGAACAGACGGGGTCGCGCCTCGCGGCGGTCGTCGAGAGTCCATCCGCGGGGAACCACCATGGCGTCGGCATGGCGGCGACACACGACACCGGTGCGCAGCGGGGCCCTGCCCTCGGGCACCACCTCGAGCCACACCAGCAGTTGTTCAGGATCCATGCCGTACGCCACCTCGGCCGGGGCCGAGCATCCGGGGCGTTCACACAGGCGACTCACGGCCACTACGGTACTACCGCTTCCCAGCTCAGACGGGCTTTGTCCGGCCCGGAGCCCGACGACCACCATGAAGGTGGCCCCGGCGCGGTGACAGCCGCCCGGGACCTGCCGAAACCAGTGGAGGTTCCAGAGCGTGCACGATACCGACTGCGGCCGACACCGGGCCGGTCCGGAACGCGAACCGTTCACTTCTATGAACGGCTCTTTGTGGGCGATACCGGTCTCGAACCGATGACCTCTACGGTGTGAACGTAGCGCTCTACCAACTGAGCTAATCGCCCGAAGGCGCTCGTATGGTACCAGCGACTCTGGCGTGTCGCCTACCCGCCGAGCAGCTCGGCCGCCCGAGCGAGCGGGCCGAACCTGGGCGTCAAACGAACTGCCCGACCAGCGCAGCTTCGAGGTCGGGGCTCTAGCCGGAGTTGGCCAGGCGCACGCAGACCTGCCCCATGCCCTGCCGGTCGCGATGACTCTCGGTCCCCTGGCCACACACCGAGTCGAAGGTGATCAGGGTCTCGACGACGCCATCATTGGGAGCGAGGCACTCCACCTCGATCGCATCACCGTTGTCGGCGATGCTCACGCACGAACCGGCCTCCAGCAAATTGTCGGGCTTGGCCGGTTGACCAGGTTTCGTGAACGCTGCGTTCACCAGGACAAAACCGATGCCGAGCGCAGCCAGCACCAACATGAACCGCCACGGGAACCGCGCCGGTTGCTCGTACTGCACCGAGGCAACCGGCATCGTGGCCGGCCCCGGAGCCGGCCTCTGTGTCGACGCAGAGGCCGCCGAGCCATCGCGCCCGGCGTCGTAGACGGCACGGCGCCCCGGGTCAGACAGCACCCGCCACGCCTCGTTGATCTGGGCCATACCGGCTACCGAGGAGTCGCCGGCCGTGTCGGGGTGCAACTGGCGCGCGAGGGCACGATACGCAAGGCGGATCTCAGTGCGTGATGCGGTGGATGAGACCCCGAGGCGTTCGTAGTGGTCGGCGATGGCCCAACGTTAGGCGGGCCGCAGCCGGGCGGCCGCGCCAGAAGACGGAATACCTCAGTAGCCGCGGTCTGGGTACACCTGACCGACCAGCGCGGCGCCAGCGGCAAACAGGCGCACGTTCTGGGTGATCCGTGCGGCCAGCAACGGCGCACCCATCGCCGGAGTATTGCCGACGTGCGGGGTGATGATGCAGTTCGGCAGCGCCCAGAGCGGATGCCCAACGGGCAGTGGTTCTGGATCGGTGACATCAAGTCCGGCGCCACCAATGATGTTGTTCTGTAGGGCCCAGACGAGATCGTCGGTGACGATATGGCCACCACGCGCCACATTGACGATCCAGGCGTGGGGTTCCATCATCTCCAGCTCGCTGCGCGAGATCATGCCCTCGGTCTCGGGGGTGAGCGACAGGGCGAGCACGACCAGATCAGCACCGGGCAGGCAGTCGGCGTAGCGATCAGCTTCGACCACGACGTCGGCACCGTCCATGTCCTGCAGGTTGTTGCGCACCACGGTCACATGACAGTCGAACGGCTTGAGCAGACGCAGCAGCGCATCGGTGATGCCTCCGCCGCCGAGGATGGTGACCCGCGCCCCGCGCAGGTTGACGCCACGCGGCTCGCCCCACGATGTCGCCCGGGCATAGCCGCCGAGTCCACGCATGCCGGCCAGGGCGAGCGACAGCGCCATCTCTGCACATGGTTCGGCGTAGACGCCCTTGCCGCAGGTCCACACGCGGTCGTCGTCGATGAGGTGTACGAGCTTTTCAATGCCGGCAAAGGGGAGCTGCACCCAACCGATGTGATCGGCTTGCTGGAGTACCTCGGCCAACGCGATGGGATCTTGCCCATCGGCCCACACCAACGCATCGGCGTCGGCGAGCGCAACAACTTCACCGCCGCCCGCCGTGATGGCTTCGGCCATCCATGAGGGAGCGGATGAGGGCCCGAGCGCGACACGGGGCGCGTTGGTACTTGGCATGATTCCGAAACGCTAGCGGGTCACGTACCGTCAGGCATCAGTTGCCCGTGAACGTGGCAGCGATCTCGGTGCCAGTTTGACCACCGCGCCGCAACACCAGCGCCACGACGCCAACGGCCAGCAGCGTGGCAGCGATGAACAGCGTGGCCATGGCCGCTACCTCTGGCCGGATGATGCCCCCCGACAGCCCGAACACGTAGTTGGGGAACGTGGTGACGCCAGCGGGGCTGACGAAGCTGGTGGACACCACGTTGTCGAGGCTGAGCGTGAACGCCAACATGCCCCCAGACAGCACCGCAGGCATGACCAGCGGCAGGGTGATTTGCAGGAACGCCCGTGACGGTGTTGCGAACAGGTCAGCCGCTGCTTCTTCGAGACGGGCATCGAGACCCGCCACACGCGCCCGCACGATGAGCGTGACCACGGCAGAGCTGAACACCGTGTGCACGAGGATGATCGGCATCAGGCCCTCGCGGAACGGGCCGCCCAGCCGGACGAACCAACTCAACTGTCCGGCACCGTCGACGATCTCGGGGGTGACCAGAATGAGCAGGATCAGGCCGATGAACCCCGTGGTCCACCTCCCCGGACGGCGCGCCAAGGCAAGCCCGGCGAAGGTACCGAGCACGAGCGCGAGCGCCGTGCTGATGAGGGCGACCTCCAGCGACACGCGCACGGAGCCAGTCAGGCTGGTGTTGTCGAGCATGTGGGCCCACCAACGGGTGGAGAACCCGGTCCACTTGAAGATGCTCTTGAAGTCGTTGAACGACATCGCCATCAGGAACACGATGGGCGTGAACAAGAACGCGATGACCGCAGCGGTCCAGAGCGCCATGGACGTGTGCACACTGAGCAGCTTCTTCATCACAGCACGACCTTGACCGAGCGGCTGCGTTTGACCAACTTCGACCCGAACAGAAAGCACGCAGCAAGCACACCGAGAACGAGCAGGATCGAAATGATCAACGACACGGCGATTGCCGAACCCGATGCCGCGTCCTGTGCCTTGAAGTACTGATTGGCGACCTCTGCGCCGATCATGTTGCCCTTGGCTCCACCGAGTAGCGCAGCCGTCACGTAGTCACCGGACAACGGTACGAACACCAAGATGAGCCCGGCAACGATGCCCGGGCCGGCCAAGGGCAGCGTCACCTGCAGGAACGTGCGGACGCGGTTGGCTCCGAGATCCTTCGAGGCCTCGCGCAGGTGCAGTTCGACGCGATCGAGCGCCACCCACAGCGGGAAGATCATCAGCGGCAGGTAGTTGTAGACGATGGCGATCTGCACGGCCGAGCGCGTGTCGAGGATCTGGAGGGGGCTGCTGCGCAGTGCCTGCCCGAAGGTGAACCAGTGTCCCGACTGCAAGAAGTTGGAGACGAAGCCCGACGGCTGCAGCACGATCCGCCAGGCCAGGGTACGCAGCAGGAAGTTGGCGAAGAACGGCACCATCAGCAGCGCCAGCACAGCGGTCTTGGCCTTCGGACCCACCTTGAACGCAAGGAAGTACGCCACCGGCAGGCTGATGATCAGGCACAGCACCGTCCCGAGCAGCGACGTGAACATCGTCTGCTTGAGCAAGGTCTTGAATGATCCGCTGAGGACCTCGTGATAACGATCGAAGTTCGGCGAGCCGAGGTCCACCTTGCCGGGCACGTTGGCGATCTTGCGGCCGAAGCTGTTGACCACCACCAGCGCCACCGGGATGACGAAGAGGAAGACGTACCAGATGAACGACGGGATCGCGAGCAGGAACTTCGGGGCGCGCAGCCACCCTCGTCGCCGAGAGGGTCGGGCGTCGATCGTTGCTGTCACCGATCAGCCGCCCGCTTTGGCCTTCACGTTGCTGTAGATCTTGACGATCCGGTCCTGCGCACTGTTGACGGCACCGGACTGCATGGTGGCCAACTGCGCTGCGCTGGTGTAAAACACCATGTCCTTGAAGTCGATGTCACCGGCGAGGTCCTCGATGCCCACGATCCCCGTGTTGTAGCCGTGGTAGTTCAGGTCCTTCACACTGTTGGCGGGCTCGAGGACGAAGTTGATGAAGTCGTAGGCCGCGTCACGGTTCTTGGCCCCCTTCAGCACGCACCAGTTATCCATCCAGAGCTCGGTCATCGGGGCACCGATGCCCCATTTGTACCGGCTCACGTCCTCGCCGGCTTCCTGCACGCCGAGCAGGCCCGCACGGGCATCGCCGATGAACACCTGCGACAGGGCGAAACTGCCCGATGTCAGGTCGACGCCGGGGTACGAGTTGAACGCCTTGATGTGTGAAGCGAAGTCGTTCACCAG
Organism: Actinomycetota bacterium; assembly: GCA_009726095.1. GTDB lineage: Bacteria > Actinomycetota > Acidimicrobiia > Acidimicrobiales > Ilumatobacteraceae > WLMZ01. The sequence continues at coordinate 8,688 of WLMZ01000022.1, read as the reverse complement.
GAACTTCTCGCATGCATCGAGGTCTTCGGTCTTCTCGGTGGTCCAATCGATGCCGTTGGCCCAGAAGTAGATGCCACACAGGTCCGGCGGGGCATCGAGCACGGTGGTCTGCCCGCTCGCCTCGGTCTGTGCGGCCTTGATGAAGTCTGACCAGGTCTTGATCTCGGTCTTGACCACGGTGCTGTCGTAGAACCAGCCGGTGGTACCCCAGTTCTTGCAGACGCTGTATTTGTTCCCGAGGTCCCACGGCTGATTGGTGTAGCGCGAATCGAGGTTCGAGAAGTTGGGGATCTTGGTCTTGTCGATCTCCTCGAGCAGGCCCGCCTTGGCCAGTTGCGGAACGTACGGACCGGTCGGCACGACCATGTCGAAACCCGATGACCCACCGCCCGTGACCAGCTTCTGCACCGCCTGTTCGTTGGAGTCGAAGATGGTCAGGCTGATGTCGCCCCAGGCCTTGAGCAGATCGGGGTCGTCGTATTCGGCCCACGTGTACAGGTTGAGCTTTTTGTCCACTGCACCGCCGGGCGCTGTGGTGCCGCCCGGGCTGGTGGAGGTCGAGCCACCACCACCGCTGCTGCCGCACGCTGCCAGCGCCGCAGCTGCAGCGACACCGCCGCCGAGCGCAAGGAAGCGCCGCCGGCTGATCGAGTCAGCAAGTCGCTGGGCGGCCTGCTTGGAGATGAGGATTCGGGTGGTGTCGCTCTGACGGGTCATTGCAATGGTCCTTCCAGGGAGCCGGAGATGGGTGGGACGGCGCAAGCGCCGGCGGGTCGCGCCAACGCGAAGTGCCACGTCAGCAGTGCGGTGATCACTCGGGCGCCGCTTCCGCAGCGGGATCCTGAATCACCAGATCGGCCTGTTCGGCCGAGAACTGATACACCTCGGCCGCATCCCAGTGACACCACACCGTGTCGCCCGGCGCCAGACGAACCGCCCCTTGGCGGGGAAGCAGCGCCAGCACGTCACGTTCGGCGGTACGCACCACGTACTGCAGCACGTCGCCGTAGTGCGACACACCCGCAACGGTGCCAGCGATGACGTTGGTGGATCGGTCCGGGTCGGTGCTGCTCAGCTGGATGCACTCGGGGCGAATGGCCGCAAGCGCAGGTGCGCCCTGGGCAACCCTCTCCTCGGGACTGGACGAGACGAAGACCGTGCCATCGCTGGCGCGCACTCCGCTGCCGGTGGAGACGCCCCGCCAGAAGTTGTTGCGGCCGATGAACCCGGCAACGAACGCCGAAGACGGATGCTCGTACACCGTTTCTGGACCGGCAAGTTGCTCGATGTGGCCGTCGAGCATGATCGCAATGCGATCGCTCATGCCCATGGCCTCTTCTTGATCGTGGGTGACAAAGACGAAGGTGATCCCGAGTTGGCTCTGCAGCAGCTTCAGCTCGATCTGCATTTCCTCGCGGAGCTTGCGATCGAGCGCACCGAGCGGCTCGTCGAGCAGCAACACACTGGGCCGGTTGACCAATGCGCGGGCCAGGGCAACTCGCTGCTGCTGCCCGCCCGACATCTGGCGCGGTTTGCGGTCGGCGAGTGCGCGCATCTTCACCATGTCGAGCGCCTCGGTGACGCGCGCCGCTATCTCGCTTCGCGGTACGTGCCGCTGACGGAGCCCGTATGCAACGTTCTCGGCGACGGTCATGTGGGGGAACAGCGCATACTGCTGGAACACGGTGTTGACGTCGCGCTTGTACGGGGGAACGCCTTGGACGAACTCGCCGCTGATACGGATGAAACCCTCGTCGGGTTGCTCGAAGCCGGCAAGCATGCGCAACGTGGTGGTCTTCCCGCAACCGCTGGGTCCGAGCAGCGAGATGAACTCGCCAGCGGTGATGTCGAGGTTGAGCTTGTCGACGGCAACCATGGAGCCGAATCGCTTGGTGACATCGACGAGTTCGACACTGCCGCGGTCTTGGCTCATGCTGTCGGCTCCTCTGACTACTCCGGGCCTCCGGCAACACCGGCGGGGCGTACACGAACAGTGTGGGTTCGCTGCTCACGACCCATCCTGCAGTGAATCGAAGTGTAGACATCGGCGGCGACCCGAAGTGAACTCTCCAACTTCATTTGCTGAAACGAGCGAACAGCGTCATGATCCGTTATCTATGGATCGCAGAAGCACCCAGGTCGACGACACGGACCGCGCCATCATCGAGCAGCTGCAGACTGACGGGCGCATCTCCTATACGCGCCTCAGTGCCGCCATCGGCCTGTCCGAGGCCGCCTCCCGTCAACGCGTCCAACGACTGATCGACGGCGGCGTCGTGCAGGTGGTGGCCGTCACCAACCCGCTGTCGCTCGGCTACCGGCGCATGGCGATGATCGGGGTCCGAACCGAGGGCCCCACCGAGGGCATCGCCGCAGCGCTCGAGGCGTTCCCCGACATCGAGTACCTCGTGATCACGGCGGGCTCGTTCGATCTGATGTGCGAGGTCGTGGTGCCCGACGACACTGCGCTGCTGGGCCTCACCAACCGCATCCGCGCTGTGCCGGGGGTGACCAGCACCGAGAGCTTCATCTACCTGTCGCTCGTGAAGCAGACCTATGCATGGGGTGCACATTGAGCGGCACGCCGACCAACGATGACGACGTCGACGACGTCGAAGGGTTCGACATGCAGGCGGCGGCGCGCCGTCACCTGTGGGGTCACTTCACCCAGCTCAGCGGCTTCCAACGCGGGCCATTGCCCATCATCACCCATGGCGAGGGCAACTACATCTTCGATCAGAACGGGCACCGCCTCCTCGATGGGCTCTCCGGGCTGTTCACGGTGCAGGTCGGTCACGGCCGCCGCGAGCTGGCCGAGGCCGCCACTGCCCAAGCCGCCACACTTGCCTACTTCCCGTTGTGGAGCTTCGGACACGAGCCCGCCATCCGGCTGGCTGCCCGTTTGGCCGCACTCGCCCCGGGTGATCTCAACCGCGTCTTTTACACCACCGGCGGCGGCGAGGCAGTGGAGAGCGCCTGGAAACTGGCCATTCAGTACTTCGCAGCGATTGGCCAACCGCTGCGGCGCAAGGTGATCAGCCGCCACTACGCCTATCACGGCACAACGCTCGGGGCATTGTCCATCACCGGCATCCCAGCGATCAAGAACCCGTGGGAACCGCTGATGCCCGGCACGGTGAAGGTGGCCAACACCAACCAATACCGGTGCGGGATGTGTGCGAAGGCCGGCGAGTGCACGCTGGCGTGCGCCGACGACATCGAGGCGCGCATCCTCATGGAAGGTCCCGACACCGTGGCGTGCGTCATCCTGGAACCGGTGCAGAACACCGGTGGTGCGCTGGTGCCACCGCCCGGATACTGGCAACGCGTCCGCGAGATCTGCGACCGCTACGGCGTGCTCCTGGTGAGCGACGAGGTGATCTGCGCGTTCGGCCGATTGGGTCACTGGTTCGGCTGCGACCGCTTCGGCTACCAGCCCGACATGATCGTGTTCGCGAAAGGCGTCACCAGCGGCTACGCGCCGCTGGGCGGCATCATCGTGAGCGACCGCCTCGCTGCACCGTTCCTCGAGGGCAGCAACACGTTCCTCCACGGCCTCACCTTCGGCGGGCACCCCGTCAGCTGCGCAGTCGCTCTGGCCAACATCGAGCTGATGGAGCGCGAAGACCTGTGCGGAAACGTGCTGCGTCACGAGTCGGTGTTCGATGAGGTGATGGCCCGGGTCGGCGAGCTCCCCATGGTCGGGCAGGTGCGCGGATGCGGATACTTCCGAGTTGCCGAACTGGTGAAGGACAAGGACAACAAGACCACCTTCACCGACGAGGAGTGCGATTGGCTGCTGCGCGGCGTGCTCTCCCCCGCGCTGTACAAGGCCGGGTTGTTCTGCCGCGCCGACGATCGCGCCGATCCCGTGGTGGTGCTCTCGCCCCCGCTCACCTGCGGTGCCAGCGAACTGCAGTTCATCGGTGACACACTGGTTGAGGTGTTCACCAACGCGTGGAACGAGTTTCAGTCACGATGACAGACAGCGAGCCAACAGCGACGCAACATGCATGGGGACTCACCTCATCGGGAGAGACCCGTTGGCCCGCTGCCATCGCGATGGCGGGCGCCCTGTTGCTGCAATTCCGCCTTCCGGAGAAGCTGACCATCGGGCCGCGCTGGGCCTTGCCCGCTGTCGAGGCCCTCGTACTCGTCACACTGCTCATCGTCAGCCCAACGAAGTTCGACGAAACCTCCCGCGACGTCCGGTTCGTCTCGCTCGGTCTTCTGGCTCTGCTCACCGGTGCAAATGCAACAACTCTCGCTCTGCTGATGCACAACCTGCTCAAGTCGGGCAGCTCGATCCCCGGGCGTTCGCTCGTGTACTCAGCCGTATCCATCTGGCTCACCGGCGTCATCGCCTACGCACTCTGGTACTGGGAAATCGATCGGGGTGGCCCCAGCAGGCGCTGTCGAAGCGACCACGCGGCCCCGGACTTCTGGTTCGCCCAGATGGAGAATCCCGGCGTCACCCGCACGCCATGGACGCCGCACTTTCTCGACTACCTCTACGTTTCGGTCACCAACTCGTCGGCGTTCAGCCCAACCGATGCGCTACCACTCACCCTGCGCGCCAAGGCACTGATGTCGGCCCAGTCACTGACCTCGCTCGCCACCATCGTGGTGGTGGGCGCCCGCGCCGTGAACATCCTGAAGTAGTCGACCCCGAACCGCGCCCAGCGCCCGAACCTGCCGAGGACCCATGGAGCAATCAGCACCGACACCCACGTTCCCCCATGACTGCGAGGCGTGCCGCACCATCGACCGCCTCGACGGTGTCGAGGACGGCCAGTTGGGTGCCCCGGGGCACTACCGCGTGCTCGACGAACGGACACTGTTCACCCGCCTCCGCAAGGCAGAGGGCTCGGTGGCCGATGGCGTCACCGCGTTCGCCGGGTCGATGAAGTTCGTCTACATCCACGCCATCTGGTTCGCCATCTGGGTGGCGGCCAACATCGGCCTCGCCGGGCTCAACTACGAGTTCGACAAGTTCCCGTTCGGCCTGCTGACCATGATCGTGTCGCTCGAGGCCATCTTCCTGGCAACGTTCGTGATGATCAGCCAGAACCGCCAGGCGGCTCGATCGGACATCCGCAGCAGACTGGACTTCGAGAACAACCTGCGTTCGGAGATCTGGTCGATGCACATCGGCCAGGCACTCGGCATCGACGTACAACATGTCGAAGACCTCGTGCAGAAGGCCATCACTGCGGCCGAAGAGCGTCTCGTGCGCGAAGAGGGCTAACCAGCTGGCGCGATCAGCTGTCGAGGTTGGCCATGACGTGCTTGAGCCGGGTGTAGTCCTCGAGCGCGTACGCCGACAGGTCCTTGCCGTAGCCGCTCTTCTTGTACCCGCCATGGGGCATCTCGGCAACGAGGGGGATGTGCGTGTTGATCCAGACGCAACCGAAGTCGAGCCGCTTCGACATGCGCATTGCCCGGCCGAAATCGCGCGTCCATACCGACGAGGCGAGCCCGTAGTCCACACCGTTGGCCCACCGCACGGCTTCGTCCTCGTCAGAGAATCGCTGCACGGTGATGACCGGGCCGAACACCTCGTTCTGCACCATCTCGTCGGTCTGGCGCAGGTTCGCCACGACCGTGGGTGCATAGAAGTATCCCGAGGTGCCCACCCTGGCGCCGCCCGCCACAAGGTGCGCATGGTCGGGTGCTCGATCGAGGAACCCGCTGACGCGCGCCAGTTGGTTGGCGTTGTTGACCGGCCCATAGGCAACGTCGTCGTCATCGGGCATACCCGTCTTCACGGCCCCAGCGGCCTGGGCCAGGGCAGCCACGAACTCGTCGTACACCCCGGAAGCCACCAGCACCCGGGTCGCCGCCGTGCAATCCTGTCCGGCATTGAAGAACCCCGCTGCGGAAATACCTGCGACGGCCGCCTCGATGTCGGCATCATCGAACACCACCACCGGGGCTTTACCACCGAGTTCCAGATGGAGCCGCTTCAGGCTGTGGGCAGCGGCCTCGGCCACCTCCATACCCGCGCGCACTGACCCCGTGATGCTCACCATCGATGGGGTCTCGTGCAGCACCATCGCCCGGCCGGTGTCGCGGTCGCCACAGATCACGTTGAGAACGCCCGGTGGGAGAAACTCGGCGGCGATCTCGGCCAGCAACGTGGTACTGGCCGGGGTGGTGTCGCTGGGCTTGAGGACCACGCTGTTGCCTGCGGCAATCGCCGGGGCGAACTTCCAGACGGCCATCATCATCGGGTAGTTCCACGGCGCCACCTGGGCGCAGACGCCAACCGGCTCGCGGCGAACGTAGCTGGTCATGCCGCGCATGTACTCGCCGGCCGACTTACCCTCGAGATTGCGAGCAGCGGCGGCGAAGAAACGGATCTGATCGACCATCGGAGGGATTTCCTCGCTGCGGGTGAGCCCGATGGGCTTGCCCGTGTTCTCGACCTCGAGCGCGATCAGTTCCTCGGCACGCGCCTCGACGGCATCGGCGATACGGAACAGCGCAAGCGACCGCTCGGAGGGAGTGCTGTCCTTCCACACCTCGAACGCCGAGGCGGCTGCCGCCATGGCATGCTCGACATCGGCTGCCGCCGACAGTGCCGCAGTTGCGTACTGCTGGCCAGTTGCCGGATTGATGACTGCTGTGGTGCGGCCATCGGCTGCGTCGACGGTCTCGCCGTTGATGAAGTTCTTGAACCCCTGCATGGGTCTCGGTCCTCTCGTGGAAACGTTGGTGACCAACAACTAGCAGATTCGCGCCCCCGCCGATGGCCGAGGTGCAGCGGCGAGCCCCGAAGGGCAGGTCACACGGGTACGGGCGAGGAGACGAAGGTGCCGTTACCCAACTGTCCCAGCGTGTTGTCGCCCCAGCACTGCACGACCCCCGAGGACAGCGCACACGAATGGGTGCCGCCACCGCTGATCGATCCCGCGCCGATGAGCCCCGACACGACCACCGGGTGCGAAGCACTGGTGGTCGTGTTGTTGCCCAACTGCCCGTCGTCGTTGTAGCCCCAGCACAGCACCCCTGCCGACGTCAATGCGCAGGTGTGGTACGACCCAGCGCTGATCGCCGTGACCGCAGCGAGCGCTCCGGTGCCCGAGGCGCCGCTCACCACGACCGGAATCGGTGACGCCGTGGTGCTGCCGTTGCCCAGTTGGCCATCGTCGTTGTAGCCCCAACACAACACCCCTCCGACCGCCGACAGGACACAGGAGTGGTCGGCGCCGACGCTGATCGAGGAGACATTGGACAGCACACCTGTGCCGGCTGCATCGGCGACAACGACAGGCACCGACGAACGGTTGGTCGTGCCGTCGCCCAACTGGCCGAAGAAGTTGTATCCCCAGCAGAACGCTCCGCCGGCGGACGACACAGCACACGAATGGGAATCACCGACGGCGACCATCGCAACGCCCGACAACGAACCCGTGCCGGCTGGATCTTTCACATTCACAGGTACCGACGCGTCGACGATCGTGCCGTCACCCAGCTGGCCAAACGCGTTCGCCCCCCAACACCACACTGCACCTGAGCTCAGCACTGCACAGGTGTGGCTGTCGCCGGCGGCGATCGAAACCACGCCGCTCAACCCACTCACCACGACCGGGGCGTTGGAATCAATGGTCGTGCCATCGCCCAACTCGCCCTCGCCGTTGTAGCCCCAGCACTGCACGGTGCCGTCGGCGAGCAGCGCACAGGAGTGCACACCTCCGGCCGTGACAGAGACAACATTGCTCAGCGCTCCCGTACCACCGATTCCCGAGACAACGAGCGCGACGTTGGAGTCGAGGTTGGTGCCGTCACCCAACTGGCCCGAATCGTTTGCTCCCCAGCACTGCACGGTGGTGTCGGCACGCACTGTGCACGAGTGACCATTGCCTGCCGCCAGCAGGCTGATGACTGCAGAGGGCGGCGGCACGGACGAACCGGCGTCCTGGCTCCACGCGACAGTGGTGCGCCAGCCGTCGTAGTAGGTGCGTTGGTTGATCCCCGCGACCACCGCCGCGAACCCTTGCGCCGCGCACAGGTTCCGGCCCGCCGCCAGTGTCTCGGTCCCGCCCGCAGCGCCTGCGGCGGAGGCATCGACACGGATCGCTCCGAAGGACCTACCGTTGGCCGCTGCGCTCACCAGCTCGTCGACAGCGGCGTTGCTCGCAGAAGCATCGGAGGACACAGTGATCGGGAAGGTGCCACCGATGCCGAGGTACTTGCCCTCGACAGCGAGGCGCCCCACGAAGCACGTACCCGAGCGCGAAAGCGCTGCCGCGTAGAACACCTGACAACCCAGGTCCTCGCTATCGGCGTTGTAGCTGTTCGCCGTCGCGATGCTGACGACATGTGGGTTGTCCGACGGCACGCCACCGACCACGAACGACACGTTCGGCTCGAGGCGCTGTACGTCGCTGACCAGCGCCGTGTCGTTGGCCGCGTTGCATGCTGCGTTGACCGACGAGCTGAAATCACCCGAGTTCGCATAGTAGGCATCCGCCGACCGCAACGCTGCGGACACCGTGGACTGTGCCTCGCGATCGAAGGCGTCGTTGCGCGCCCCGAGAAAGTTGGGTACGGCGATCGCTGCAACCACTCCGACAACCAGCATCGCAACGGCCAGCTCGGCCAAGGTGAAGCCAGCGACCCTCTGGCCCAATGCCTTGATTCTGGTTCTCACGGACCACACCCCACTCGATGAATACATACGCG
>WLMZ01000021.1 GCA_009726095.1 Actinomycetota bacterium | reverse complement strand
GTGGAGACGATGCACAGGCGCTCGGGCGGGTACTTGTCGGCTTCGTCGATGTCGATCAGCGAGGCATCGGGGATGTTGAGGATGCCCAGTTCGCGCCCCATCCGCACGTTCTTTTTGATGCTCAACCCCAGCGTGGCCACCACGCGGCCGTTGGCGATGGCGGCGTCGGCGATCTGCTGGATGCGGTGCAGGTGGCTGGCGAAACTGGCGGTGATGATGCGTCGCCCGGTCTGCTCGGCGAACAACTGGCGCAGCACGGCGCCCACCGATTTCTCGCTGGGAGCGTGGCCGCATTCCTCGGAGTTGGTGCTGTCGGCCAACAGCAGGCGCACGCCCTCGGTGGAGGAGATCGCTCCCAACCGGGCCAGATCGGTGCGACGATCGTCGACCGGGGTGAGGTCGAGCTTGAAGTCACCCGAATGCACGATGACCCCCTGCGGGGTGTGCAACACGATGGCGTGGGCATGCGGCACGCTGTGCGTGACGGGGATGAACTCCACGTCGAACGGCCCGATCATGCGCCGCTCGCCGTCTTTCACCACGACCAGCTCGGTGCGGCCCATCAGACCGGCTTCTTCGATGCGGTTGCGAGCCAGACCCAGCGTGACGGCGGACCCGTAGATGGGGAAGCTCAGCTCGCGCAGCAGGTACTGCAACGCACCGACGTGATCCTCGTGGCCGTGCGTGGCCACGCAGCCCACGACGCGATCGGCGTTCTCGCGCAGCCAGGTGAAGTCGGGCAGCACCAGGTCGATGCCATGCATGTCGGCGTCGGGAAACATCAGGCCACAATCGATGAGCAGCAGCTGGTTGTCCTGCTCGATCACCATGCAATTACGGCCGATCTCGCCGAGACCACCGAGGAAGACGATTTTGACGGAGGGGGAAGGGGTCGTGACGCTCACAGATCAGCGATTTGGTTGGAGGGGGAATGCATTCCTCCATCGTTGCAGGTCGGCCCACACCTGAGGGGCACGCACCTCGATGAATTCGGGAGCATCGCCCATGGGCAGGCGGGCCTGACCAACTGGGATGCCGAGATGGCGCATCATTGCCTTCGACGGAATGGGGTTGGGAGCGTCGTCGCCGGTCTCGAACGCAAAGCTGTCGAGCATGCGGCTGTTGACGATACGGGCGCCCACGGTGTCGCCCTTGTCCCACAGATCGAACATGTGCTGGTGGTCCTCGCCGGTCCAGTGTGTGGCCACGCCCACCGTGCCGACGATGCCGCTGGCCAGCAGCGGCAGGGTGAGCCCATCGTCGCCGCTGTAGACCTCGACGCCGTCGGGGGCCAGGCTGATGAGCGAAGCCGTCTCGCCGGGGTTACCGGCAGCGTCCTTGAGCGCCACGATCGTGGGCACCTCACGGAACAGTTTGAGCAGGGTCGGCGTCGTGATCTTGCGGCCCGTGCGGACAGGGATGTCGTAGACCATCACCGGCAGGTCGCTGGCGGCAGCCATTGCACGCATGTGCCCCTCGATGCCCGCCATCGAGGGGCGGTTGTAATACGGGCAGACGGCCAGGATGCCTGCGGCGCCCAATGCCGCCGCCTCTTTGGTGAGATGCACCGAGTGGGCCGTGTCGTTGGTACCACTACCGGCGATGACCGGAATGGTGACCGCTTCGATGACCGCAGCAAACAGCGACAGGCGCTCGTCGTCGGTGAGCACCGGCGCCTCGCCCGTGGTACCGGCAATGACGAGGCCGTCGTTGCCGTGATCCTGCAGATGACGAGCCAGTTGCTGGGCCACATCAAGGTTGAGTGAGCCATCGTCGTTGAATGGGGTCACCATGGCGGTGAGCACCCGGCCGAAACGAGCCATTAGAACGATCCTTCCTGAGCACGGTCGATCCCCTGGGTCAGGATGAGATCTTCGTGCAGTTCCATCCACACATCGTGGTAGCTGCCACACATCACGCCGGTAAACATTGTTGTTTCGCCACCGACCACACGCTGGCACGTTTCTGCCAGTCGCCGCGAATAGTCGGCGAAGCGTTCGAACTCATGCCCGATCGCAACCACCAACGGCTGGGCCTCGGCATTGAGCGCGACCAGACGGGCAACGACCGCGGCGTCGTACGCAACGTCGGTGTGGTCGTTGGGTACGCCGTTGCGCAGCTGCCAGTCTCCGCACAGTTCCTTGAAGCGGCTATTCAGCGCAAGGAACGGGTCGTAGATATGGGTCAACGATTCGGGGTGCAGGTGTGCGGTATCGATGGCCAACGCCTCGGCATGGGCCGACCGGCCATCCGGGGTGAGCTGCCAGAGCGAGCGAGCCTCTCGAAACTGCGCGTGGCCCTTTTCAACGAGCTCCTGCAGGTGCTGCTCGGCCGTCTCCACCGGGTGCCCGGCCACTTCGGCCACGACCTCGGTCTTGGCGAAACCCTTGATGCGCAACGCGTGGTGCGTACGAAAGAGTGGGTGCGAACGATGTGCCATGACGAACGCATCGTAGTGAACACAACCGGGTCCGCAACGGTCGAGCCACGACGGCTTCGTGAATGCTGAGCGCACGATTGTGGTGCACCCAGCATTCACGGCGGCAGATCGAGCGCCCTACTCGCCAGCGACGGGCATTGCGGCGGCGTCGAGGCCGAAGGCGTCGTATTCCTCGCCGGTGTCGGCCCAATCCTCGAACTGGATCACGCCCATGTCCTCGAAACGGTGGCGCAGCCACTTGTCGTTACGGTCGAGCAGACCCAGCTTCTTACAGTTCGGCACGATCTTGCTGAACAGCATCGACTGGAACATCACGCGGGTGGGGTCGGCCAACACGATCGGCACGATGTCGCGAACGTTCACGCCCATGCGCTCCCACACCTCTTGCGACATGAAGCGGTCGCGCATGCGTACGGCGGCCTCGAACGCGAACTCCTGGCGATCCTTCATCTCCAGGTCGGTCATGCCGTCGTACACCTCTTTGAGGCTCAGCACGCCGAAGGCCACATGGCGGGCTTCGTCGCTCATGACGTAGCGCAGCAACTGCTTCAGCAACGGCTCCTGGGTGGTCTGGTGCAAGAAGCCGAACGCGGCCAGGGCGAGGCCCTCGACCATCACCTGCATGCCGAGATAGGTCATGTCCCATCGGCTGTCGCTGATGATGTCGTCGAGCAGCATGCGCAGGTGAGCATTCACCTGGTACCCACCGCCGAGCTTCTCCTCGAGGTAACGGGCGAACACCTCGACATGACGGGCTTCGTCCATCACCTGGGTGCTGGCGTACAACTTGGCGTCGTACCACGGGACGGTCTCGACGATCTTGGCGGTGCAGATGAGCGCACCCTGCTCGCCGTGCAGGAACTGGCTGAGCTGCCAGTTGCGGCCCTCGACGCCGAACTCGAGCCACTCCTTGTCGCCCCACTTCGCCACCGGCGTGCCGTCGAACACGGTGGTGTCGATACCGGCGCCGAGCATCTCTTGATCCTGCTTGACGGTGCGCTCGACATCGACATCGGTGTCCCATGGCAGGTCGGTGGTGCCGTTCCACTGGCCGGTCTTGGCCTTCTCGTACAGCTTGCGCAGCGCTGGCCGGGCCAAGGTGTAGTCCCAGGTGAAGATGGTGTCGGCGTTGTTCTTCACGATGTGCAGGATCTCGGCGGGATCCGTGGTGGGGATCGCCAAGATGGCGTCGATGTCGTTGATCTCGGCGCGGCCGAGAATGGTTTCGTTGTCGTTGTGCACGATGGTCATCTATTGCTCCTGTTGTATTTGCAACTACTGCTGGAAACGGTCATGGGGTTGGAATTGGTTGAAAGGTCGGAAGAACGAGGTCCTGCACGAACAGGCGGGCCGAGTCGACGTCGCCGAGATCGACATGGTCTGAGGGCGCCAGGAAGTAAGAGATGACGAGACGAGCGAGCAGCTCGACCAGGCGGGCCGAGTTGCGGCGCCCGAGGTGTGGCTCGACCAACGGGGCGAGGAACAACGAGGCCATACGGATGATGCGCGGCAGGCCCTGCACGGTGAGCTGAGCCAGGGTGTCGCCCGGCTCGGAGGCGAGCATCACTGCCAGGTGGCGATCGGAGCGCAGCTCGCGGGTGGCCACGACCACGGCACGAACCAACAGGTCTTCGAGATCGGTTGCACCGATGACGCCCTGCTTGAGCTCGGCGAAGAACGCCTCGAGCTCGCGCACCCGAAGGGCATCGAACACGACGTCTTTGCCACCGGGGAACATGCGATACAACGTCGCCCGGGAAACCCCGGCTTCAGCGGCGATGTCGTCGATGCTGACCTTGGCGATGCCCCAACGCTCGTAGCAGGCCTTGGCCGCGTCGAGGATGTGGGTTTCCGCCTGAGTCACGAGGTGAGACAGTAAGACAGATTCGTCTCACTGTCAACCCGCCGCCGACGCTACAGCCGACCAGCGTCGACGATGCGCTTGAGGAACGCCCGGGTGCGCTCGTGCACCGGGTCGCCGAACAGTTGCTCGGGTGGCCCCTCTTCCAAGATCACGCCCTGATCGAGGAAGCACACCTTTGAGGCGACCTCCTTGGCGAAGCCCATTTCGTGGGTGGCGAGCATCATCGTCATGCCCTCGGCAGCAAGGTCGCGGACGATGTTGAGGACCTCGGCCACCAATTCGGGATCGAGCGCTGAGGTGATCTCGTCGAGCAGCATCAGCTTCGGGCTCATCGCAAGCGCCCGCACGATGGCGACGCGTTGCTGTTGGCCGCCGGAGAGCCGATCGGGAAACGCCGTGGCCTTCTCGGCCAACCCGACGCGGCTGAGGAGGCCCATCGCCGTGTCCTCGGCCTGCTCGCGTGGAAGGCCGAGCACCTTACGCGGCGCCAGCGTGACGTTGTCGAGCACACTCATGTGCGGGAACAGGTTGAAGCTCTGGAACACGATGCCAACCTCCTGACGGAGCGAATCGACATCGATACCACGGCCCGACACGCGGTCGCCATCGAGACGGATCGCGCCATCGTCGATGACCTCGAGCGCATTGATGCAGCGCAACAACGTGCTCTTGCCACTGCCCGATGCGCCGATGAGGCACACGACCTGGTGCAGTTCGACATCGAGGTTGATGCCGCTGAGCACGTAGACGTCGCCGAACTTCTTGTAGACACGTTCGATCTCGAGGAATGCCATGGGTCAACGACCGCCTTCGGTACGCGACTGCCGCCGCCGTTGCAGCCATTCGAGCCAACGGGTGAACGGGATGGTCACGCACAAGAAGAGGAATGCGGCCATCGAGTACGCAGCGAGCGAACCCTTGGAGTTGTTGATGAATCGGGCGCGGCTGACGACATCGAGCACACCGATGACCGAGATGATCGCGGTGTCCTTCTGTAGCCCGATGAAGTCGTTGAGCAGCGGTGGAATGACCCGCCGAACTGCCTGCGGCACGACCACGTGACGCATGGTCTGGGTGTAGGACAGCCCGAGCGACCGGGCGGCGGCCACCTGACTCCAGTGGATCGACTCGATACCGGCGCGGTAGACCTCGGACACGTAGGCGCCGTAGGTGAGCGACAGCGCCAAGATGGCGTACTGGATATCGGAGAAGCCCCCGACAATGGGCACCTTGGCCTGGGCGAAGCCGAGGCCGACGAGATACACGACCAAAATGGCCGGGAACGCCCGGAACGTATCCACGTACACGGTGGCGAGAAAGCGGATAGGACGGCAGGCCTTGCCCGGCAGGAGCCGGACGATGGCAACCACCAGGGCCCAGATCAGCACGATGACCTCAGCGATGAGGAACACCTGCACGTTGATCCAGAAGCCCTTGAGCATCGAATGCCAGGCCCCGCCATCGGTGAGGATCGACCATCCGAGAAAGACCTTGCGCACGCTGCCACCGTTGGTGAACAGCAGCCAGACCATGAACGCAACGAGGTAGGCGCTCAGGCCGATGCCGACCGAGTACCACGCCCAGTCGCGGGCCTTCTCGCCCTGCTCGCGTGCAGGTTCGATATCGCCCTGCCCGGCGAGGCGTGCGGCCCGTAGCGAATGTACGACAGCGGGAATGCCCGCTGGCGGAAAGAACAGGCTCGCGATCGCGGCCTTACGGTACGTAAGCACCCGGCCCACCCGCTTTGCAGCGGGGGGGCCGGTCAGTGCAGACGTTTCGTTCAACGAACGCTCAGGACGTGGGGACGTCGATGAACGGAACGGTGGAAGGATCGCCACCGAGGTACTTGGCGATCAGACCATTGATCGTGCCGTCGTCGATGAAGCCCTGCAGGATGGGATCGAAGATCGCCTTCTTGCCGTTGCCCAAGCCGTAGATGGCGCCGTACTCCTCGCCAGTCTTGAACTGACCGACCACTTCCAGCTTGCCACCCGACTGCGATGCCTGGCCGAGGTTGATCGGCGTGTCGATGATGATGCCATCGACCTGGCCGGCATTCAGAGCGGCGTAGGCCGACGAGAGGTCGGGGAACACCTTGGTGCTGTCGAGCTTCCAACCGGGCACCTCGCCCGAGGTGAAGTAGTACTCGGCAGTGGTCGAGGCCTGGACGCCGAGCTTCAGCTTCTTCACGTCATCCCATGTCTTCACGACGGTGCCAGCCTTGACAAGCAAGCCCTGGTCGCTCTTGAAATAACCCTGCGAGAAGTCGACGACCTTGGCACGGTCAGCGGTGATGGTCACCTGCGACAGCGAGATGTCGTAGCTGTCGGCCGCGATCTGCCCGGCGACGAGCGCATCGAAGCTCTCGTTACGGAACGACATCTTCAGACCGCACTTGGCGGCGATGAGGTTGGCAAGATCGAATTCGATGCCGCTCTTGATCTTGTCGGGATCGACCTCGGCGTTGGTGGTTCCCCAGAAGTTCGGGCCGGGGAGGCTGGTGACCACCGAGAGCGTGCCAGCCTTGACGGGCTTGCAGTCAACAGTGGCCCCACCTGCGGGCGTGGTACCGGACGAGCTGGAAGTGGACTTCGTGTCGCTACCGCAGGAACTGATCAGGATCGCGCCGGCCATGGCCAACGCTGCGTACGTACGCATCTTCATAAGGTATGTCTCCAATGAGCGGGAAGTCGCGCAGTATAGGAGAAACGAACGGGGCATTGCCAGAGGGGGCGGACCTGATGGCCCGCCCCCTCTGGCGCCTGCCCTACCTGTGTGCAGGATCTACTTGAACTGGAAGTTGGCCCGCATGATGGTGCCGTCGGCGAACTTCACGATGAGCTGACGGCAGGTGCCCTTCCACTTCCTGTCCGTCTCCCACTGGTATTCATAACGGTTCGACCGCTTGTCGTACTTCAGCTCATGACGACCCTTGTAGTCAGTCTCCACGCCGACGGTCAGCGTTGGGTTGCTGCCGCAGGCGATCTGCGCCGACTGCGGGTAGCCGTCGGCGAACACGGCCAGGCCGCGGTTGCCGCCCAGACCGAACTTCACCGGGATGGTGCTGCCGGCCCTGACCACGTTGACCGCCGGCGGATTGTCGACGGGCTTGAAGAAGCCGCTCTTCGGCCATGGTGCAGTGCCGGTCGACGGGCCACTCGGATCGTGGATCACGCCGGGGGCCGCGTTGTCATCGCCGAGGCCAACCTGCACACCGGTCTTGTCGGTGAGCGTGATCAGGATCGGGTTGGCACTGAGGTTGGTGTGCGCTGTGTAGTCCGACCACACACCGCCCTGGTACTTCCAGTAGGTGGTGGGCAGCGTGGAACCCTCGACGTACAGCTTCACCGTGACCGTTGCACCCGGAGTGACTCCACTCAGGGTGAAATCGGTCAGGCCGACCGGGAAGGTGACTCCCGTGGGTGGCGACAGCGTGGTGGGGTCGAGCGTGCTCACATTGTCCATCGAGGTTCCGCTCGGCGACTCGATCGTCACATATGGCTGACCGGGCACCTGGCTCGGCAGCGACACCACGTTGGCCTGCGCCGAGTCGAGCACGCCGTCGTTGTTACCGTCTCCGTTGTTCGGACCGCCGTTCTCCACCGTGGGAGGTACACCATCGGCATCATTGGGACCGATGGCCGAAGCACCCAGGGCGACAATGACACCGTTGGCGGCGCCATCGGCATCACCCGCCCCACCGTCGGTGAGCCACAGCGTGATGGCCCCGTCGACGCCGAGTGCAGCATTGGCGTACGGCACCCAAGCTCCACTGGACAAGGTGTAGTACGAGTTGATCGCCGAAGCGTCACTCCCTGGCGGAGGGCTGATCGTCAGGCTGGTGCTGTCGCCGAAGTTGGTGACATGCACCTTGAAGTTCAGTACGCTCAACGGGAACGTCACGCCGGCCGGTGGTGCGGGCGACGCCGCAGTGTGGTTCACCGGTCGAACGTCGAACAGGCTCGACCCGCCCGACGTCAACAGCATCATGACGTTCGGCTGACCGGGCTGGCCGTATGGCCACGACATCGACTGGGTCCTGAACTGCAGTCGTACCTCATTGCCCTGCGCGTCGACGAAGGCACCGGGCCCTGCAGACGCTGTCGCGACGAAACCGCACAACACCGTGGCGCCGCAGCCGAAGTCGTACTGGGCAAAGTGCTCGGGCACCGTGAAGGTGATGTCGAACGCACCGTTCGAGTCAGTCATGGTGGTGTACGCCGCCGGATGCGGCAGCATGACGTTGTTCGCGTCGTCCCACCACTGCGTGCCGTCGACGTTGTTGCACCAGTTGCCCACGAACCCGCCGCCATAGGTGGCTGGATCGCCGAACGCCTGGCAGCGCCAGATGAAGACCTGCACGTTGGGGTTGAGTCCCTCACCATGCAACGTGACCGACTGCCCATCGATCAGGTCCGTGCTCGGCGTGACCGCGGTGAGGGTTCCGCCCTTGAACGGGACGGGGTTGTTCTGCGGGTAGTCGATGGCCAGCAGGCCCATGCCGCCGGTGTTCGGCGCACCGGACCATTGGGTGGCCACGAGTCCACATGAAGTTGCGGCGCAATCAATCGATCCGCCATTGAGGTAACGCTTCAGGGTGAACGAACCCGTTGCAGATCCACTGGCTGTCGTGGAATACGTGGTCTGGGTGGTGTTGTCGCAGCTATTGGGGAAGCCGTTGATGCCGCACTGGGTCACGTACAGCGTCGTGCTCGGCAGCCAGTTCGTACCGGTGATCGTGATGACCTGATTGGCGGAGTAGAAGCCGGCCGGGCTGATGTCGAGCTGCGCGGGCACCTGGAAGTTGGCGACCGAGCTGTCGCCGTCGGCATCGGGGAGCACTGCCTGCACATGGGTACCGCCTGCAATGTCGTACTGTCCAGAGAAATCAGCGGTCCAGTGCCCCGAGCCATCGACGGCGACATCGTGCATGGTGGTCATCGTCTGACCGAAGTTCGCGAACGCCGACACGTCGATCACCGTCGACGCCGGTCCTGTTCCGCTGGCGTGGTCGGCAGCCGTGTCCGCGCTGTCGATGGTGAGCTTGCGCACCGTCAACTCCTTCGTCCAGCCGCCACCGGAGACACGCACGATCGAGAGATCCTGTAGCCAACCGGGGTTCATCAGACTCCACCCCGGCATACCGGAGTTGCTGTACGGGATCGGCCCAAGGGTGTGGTCCACAGTGCCGTTGTGATCGGTGTCGATCTCAGCCGTCACCGGTGTGCCCTCGTTCCAGTTCATCGGCTGGATCGTGCCGTTGGGTCCACAACCCGCGTTCATGCCGCCCACACATGCCTGCACGATGGGCACAACAACCTGCGCCATGTTCTGGGTGCTGTCGCCGTCATCATCGAACACCGAGGCGTTGATTCCCTGGGAGGACGGAGGCGCGATCGCCTGCAGATCGAACACGACCGGCAGCCCGCTCGGGCTGAAATCGACACTCCAGAAGCCCGCGCCATCGGAGGTGGTGCTCAGCGTGAAGCCGCCTCCACCGACGTTGGGAGCGAACACGTTCACACTGATGGGCTTGTTCGGCATGGCGATTCCAGCCACGACATCGGTCGCCGGGTCCGTCATGTCCGTCCGGATCAGGTCGACGTACAGCACCTTGGTCCAGCCGGCGCCGCTGACGGTGACCTTGTCACCGACGGCAAGAGGCTGGAGTTCGCCGAAGTTCGTGAGCTGTCCCTGGTTCGGGGCAACGGTCATGACCTTGTGGAAGTCGGGCAAGATCGTGTTGTCGACACGGTCGGCATCGATCGTCAGTTCAGTACCCGCTCGCCAGGCCTTGTATCCGATGCCGATGAAGGCCTGGTTGCCGCAGCACTTGGGCTGCACGGTAATGGTCGGCACGATGGCTCCGGACCAATCGTCCATGGTGTCGCCATCGGGACCGCCAGGCAGGGCATTGCCTTCCAGCAGGATGGCATGTACCTGATTCGCGGGTGTCTGCGGCGCAAACGGGAACCATTGCTGGATGTCGAACACGGGGGTGAAGTCGGCACTGAAGCGACCACTGCCGTTCGCCGTGGCCGTCAGCTGTTGCTGTCCTGCACCCTCGCCCACGATGAGCTGCACGTCGCGACCAGCGGGAGCGAAACCGGCCACCACATTCGAGTCCGGATTCACGTAATCGACGAGGAGCTTCTCGACGATGATCTCCTTGACCCAACCGGCCCCGCTGACGCGGACCAGATCGCCGACCTCGAGCTTCGTATCGACGCCGAACCAATTCGGCCAGGTGAGCGTCTGGCTCTGCTCGACCGATCCGTTGTTGCCATGATCGACCTCGATCAGCAACTCGGTACCTTCACGCCACGGGTGCGTTCCCACCGAGCTGGGGTACATGCCCCCGTCGTTTGCCTGAACCTGGATGTTGGGAGAGACGGCAATCCAGGAATCGCTCATCGTGTCGCCGTCGGGGGCATCGCCCTCGACGATCCTCGCGCTGGCTGAATCACTGGGGGCCAGATTCGATCCCCACGGCTGGATGTCGAACAGGCCCGTGAAGTCGACGCTGAAACGGCCGTTGGCATCGGCCGTCGTCGTGATCGTCACCTCACCCGGACCCTGGTTCGTAATCACCTCGACCGTGCGATCCACGGGAGCGAAACCCTGCACCACATCGGTCGCTGGGTCGACGTGGTCGACACGCAGACGCTCCACGATCAGTTCCTTGGACACGACAGTGCCGGTCCCATCGTCGCCGCTGACGCGGATGAGGTCGTTGGACTCCACTTTCGGGTCGACGAAGAAGGCCGAGGGTGCCGCGTGGGAGTCGGTGTACTCGATCGAACCGTTGTTGCCGCGGTCCACCTCGAGCGTCAGCAACGTGCCGTCGGGCCACCCGTTCGGAATCACGTTCGTACGCGAGCCGCAGCAGTCGCGCCACACATCGATCCACTGACCAACCGCCGGACCGGCCGACACACGAGTCGGCGGGGCCGACGAGGTCACCGAGATGCCGGTCACCAACGCCAACGCGGCGAGTGCGGCGAACAACCGGGATGTGCGAAGTCCGTTCATGACGATCTCCTCTCGCGGACGCTCGCGCGTCGCTGCCAGTTGCGTTGATCGTGCGCTTCGATGACACGCCCGCAACAGTGCTGCACGCACCAACGCGGTGGGCCAAACGTCCAATTCGCGGCGTACCAGAGCGACCACCCGTTGTGACATCGAGACCGCACGCTGGTACTACGCTCGCCGGATGAGCGCGAACCTGAGGTTGTTCACCAAGGCCATCTACGGCATGGATCACGTCGTGCGGCTTGCCCGGCCCGGCGACTGGGGCAACATGTCGCCGTGCGTGGGTTGGACGGCCAGGCACGTGCTCGGTCACGTGAACGCCATCCAGCGATACCAGGAGTCGCTCATCGTGGGCACCGAACCATCGATGAACCCGATGAACGACCCCGATCGCCACGCCGGCGATGATCCTGCTGCGACGTGGGCGGCCACGCGCGATGCCATCTTGGAGATCCTCGACCGTCCGGGCGTGTTGGACATGACGGTCAACAACTGGAGCGGTCCCACCACGGTCGACAACATGATCGCCTGGAACGTGGGCGACACCACCACGCATACGTGGGACCTCGCCCGGGCACTGGGCGTCGACGATCGACTCGACCCGCAGTTGGTCGCACACGTGCTCGTGGTGATGTCCCCGGCAGCCGGGCAGCTGCGCGAATCCGGCATGGTCGCCGCGCCGGTCGATGTGGCAGCCGATGCCGACGCGCAGACCCGCATGCTGGCAATGCTGGGTCGCTCTGCCTGACCCGGAGTCCGTCCGTGAATGCTGGGCGCACGCCGACCGTGCGGTCAGCATTCACGAGGGCCGGCGGGCGGCTACTTGCGGCCGCTGGTGACCCCGCACACCACCTTGCGGTGGATGCATGCATCGATCTCGCCGGCCAGCTTGTCCTGCACCCAGGCGTTGAAGAAGTCGGCGTGGCCGGTGAGGATCGAACCGCTCGAGAGCGACAGGCCCGATGGGTCACCGCTGAACGAGTACACAACCGCGAGCTGCAACTGAGGCACCGCCACTGGATGGGCCGCCGGGCACGATCCGCGGCTGCTGTAGGCCATGTGTGAACGGTGATCGTCGCTGTCCACATGCTCCCCGTCCCAGCAATCGGGAAAGGTGATCATCAACCGGAGGGGGCGGCTGATCGGGCAGCTGGGGGGGCTGGCCATCCGGGTGATACCCGCTCCGCATGTCCACGCGACGACCGCCGTGGATTGCTCGGCCTCGGCACTGCCATCACCGGCAATGATCTCGAGACCAGGTGGATACGGCTGCACGCTGACTGGGTCGATCCCCTCGCCGGGGCGGTAGTAGGCAACGCTCTTGGTCGGCGTCAGCATCGTGTCGCCCTGCATCAGCGCCGGCACCCAGTAGGACGCTGTGTCCTCCGGTTGGTCGCAGGCACTCGTGCCCGCGAGCAGGCTGTCATACGTGGAGCCGGCGTTCGCACCGTCATTCCCGAAGAAAACATGCACGTGTGAGGCACCGGCAACACCCGGGTACACGATGGGATCGTCGGCGAGCGCATGGCTGAACGGGCACTCCACCAGGAACTGCGGCACGCGTCCCTGCGCGCCGGCCACCGGCACATCGGGTGCGCCGGCCACGACAGCGTTGTCGTGGCCGGCATGCGATCCGACGGACACCGCGGTCGAGACGGCGGTGCTGTTACTGGCCGAACTGCACGACGCTGCAGATGACAGCAGTGCCAGTGCGAGCCCGGCGCGGCGGACCCATTGCTGCGAGATCACGGCGCTGGCTTGGATGGCACCTTGATCGCGTCGGTGTCGATCTTCGCAGGCACATCGGTGGCCGGATGCGCCGGCGCCGTTGCGGCGTCGGGCATGTTCATCTGGCTCGGCGGCTCGGGTGACGAGGTCTTGTAATCCGTCGACGGCGGATGCGTTTCGGCGAGCCAGGTGATGACATCGAGAATGCCCTTGGTCCAGTCGCCGCCGTTACCAGTTGCGTCGCAGGGCTTCAGCTTCTCCAGGTCGATCGGCGCCGACGTGGTGAACGTGTTCCCGCTGAAGCAGTTGCCGAGGGCCTCCAGCGCCGTACCCACGGAATCGACCGCGAGGTCGGCGATCCTGTTGTTCTCCAACACGTTGCCGATGACCCGGTTGTTCTGCGAATCCCACAGGACGGCGTCAGGCACTGTTGCTGCATCAGGCACCGGATCGTTGAGCGTTTCGGCACAGGTACGGGTCCATTTGTCGGGCGTCGGTGCGGCATCGTTGGGGTCCTGCTCGAGATACGGCACCAGGCCGATGCCCGTCTTGGCGTGGTCGAACACCAGGTTGCGTTCAATGTCGTTGCCCACGCCACCTGCACTGAGGATGCCGTTACCCATCGCCAGCAGCGACACGTCGATTGCGGGAGTGTCGGGCTGGTTGTTGGAGTACACGAGGTTGCCGATGATCGTGCTGTTCCGTTCGGGGTAGCACAGTTCGTAGCTGCCGCTGTTGGGCACCACACCGGCGCGGTTGAAACGGAAGATCGAGTTGACGATGATCAGGTTGCCGCCAGAGTTGGTACCCGAGTACCCAAGACCGTTGTGCTCGCTGATGACATCATTGATCAGCGCGTCGCACGGGAAGCAGCCGCCGATGTAGAACCCGGCGTCGGGGCTGCCTGCGCCGTAGCTGTGCTCGATCTGGCCCTTGGTGGACAAGAAGGCATACACGCCGTAGTCACCGTTGCGGAAGGCGGTGAGATACGACCCGCGGTAACCCGTGACACCGGTCCAGAAGAAGCCGTTCTTGGTGTAGTTGCGGGCCGTGAGGTTCTCGATGGCCACGCCGTTGGCGCCGACCACGCGGATGCCATTGTCGAGCTTGAACTCGCCATCAAGGATGGTGGTGTTGCGATCGAGACCGCGGATGGTCAGGTTGGCCGTCTGCACCGTGACCGCCTCGTGATACACACCGGGCTTGATCAGGATGAGGTCACCCTCTTTGGCCTTGGTCACAGCCGCCTGAATGCTGGAGACATCGTCGGGGACCGTAATGGTTCCCCCGGCCGCCGGCGCTGCGCTCGTGGGTGGCTGGGTCGGCTGCGTGGGAGCCGACTCGGGGGCAGCGGTGCCCTCAACCGTGCTCGATGACGAACTGCTGCTCGAGCAGCCGGCGGCCACAGCAAGCAGCGCCCCGGCCACGATGAGATGACGGATCTTGTTCATGTTCTCCCCATTGAATGGTGTCATTGCTCGATAGATGCCTTGTGTACGCATGGTCACTCCGTGACCGTGATGGTGCCGACCATGCCGACCTTGTTGGTGCCATGGATCGAGCAGTAGAACGCGTAGACGCCGGGCGCGGTGAACACGTGGCCATACACGTCGCCGGGGTGGAAGCCTGCGGTGTCCATGCCCCATCCCGTTCCCGATTGCGGCAGCACATTGTGATCGTTCTTGCCCTTGTTCGTGAACTCCACCGTGTCGCCCACCTTCGCCGTGCTGGCCTGTGGGCGGAAGTTGTTGTCGATCACGTTGATCTTCACCACCACGCCGGTGCTGGCCACCGTGGCTGCCGTCGTGCTGGCCGTGGTTCCAGCCGTGCCCGGTGACGACGCAAGGTCGCTCGGATCGGGAGCACAGCCTGCGAGGGCGAACAACAGCACAGCACCGAGAACGCCCGAACGGGCCCGTTTGATTGTTGCCTTCATTGCGTGGGTGACCGCTTCCAATGGCCCATGGCAGCGACTACTGCCCGGGGAGAACGTAGTCGGCAAAGCGGTCGCGCAGCGTTTTCTTGCTGAACTTGCCGACGCTCGTCTTGGGCACCTCATCGATGAACACGACATCGTCGGGCAGTTGCCACTTGGCGATCAGCGGCGCAAGGAAATCGAGCACCTCGTCCTTGGTGAGGTGTTGTCCCGGCTCCACGACCACGCACGCGAGCGGGCGCTCACTCCAGCGAATATGGGGCACGCCGATGACCGCTGCTTCCTTGATCAACGGATGCGCCATCAGTTCGTTCTCGAGCTCGACCGAGCTGATCCATTCGCCGCCGCTCTTGATGAGATCCTTCGTGCGATCGACCAGACGGATGCGACCCGTGGGGTCCATCACGGCCACGTCGCCCGTACGCAGCCAGCCATCGGCAGTGAAGCTCTCGCGCGAACGTGGATCGTCGTAGTAGTCGGCGGCAATCCAGGGGCCGGCGCACTGCAGTTCACCACTGGCCACGCCGTCCCACGGCACCGCCGCGCCCGTGTCGGGGTCGACCACGCGACAGTCGACACCGAAGCTGGGCAGGCCGACGCTGGTGCGTAGATCTGCCTGTTGGTCGAGCGGCAACTCACGCTCGGCAACCAACAACTGGCTCACCGCAGCAATGGGGCTGGTCTCGGTCATGCCCCAGGCCTGCAGAATCGGTAGCCCCGTGACCTCGCGATATGCCTCGCTGAGCGCCTTCGGCACGGCCGAACCGCCGCAAGGGATGCAACGCAGGCTGCTGGTGTCCCGGCCGCGCAGTTCGGGCAGCACACCCATCCAGATGGTGGGCACGCCTGCAGCAACGGTGACCTTCTGGTTCACGATGAGATCGGCAATCGCCTTACCCGACAGATCCGCGCCGGGCATCACCAGGTTCGCGCCCGTCGCGACCGCAGCATGCGCAAGACCCCACGAGTTGGCGTGGAACATGGGTACCACGGGCAGGATCGTGTCGGCCTCACAGGCCCCCAGCGAATCTGCCGTCATCACCCCGAAGGTGTGCATATAGGTACTGCGGTGGCTGTACACCACGCCCTTGGGATTACCCGTGGTGCCGCTGGTGTAGCACATGCTGGCCGCAGTGTTCTCGGGCACCACGGTCCACTGCACCGGCTCGGCCTTGGCGAGCAACTCCTCGTAGTCGTACATGGGCAGACCGCTGAGATCGGCCGGGATGTCGCCCTTGCCGTCGTCCATCAGCACCAGGTGCTTCACCGTCGTGAAGGTGTGCAGCAGCGGCTGCAGCAGCGCCAGCAACGAACGGTCGACGAAGATGACCTCGTCCTCGGCATGATTGACGATGTAGGTCAACTGCTCGGGAAACAAGCGGATGTTCAAGGTGTGCAGGATGCGGCCGCTGCAGGGCGCTGCGAAGTACAGCTCGAGATGGCGGGCGGTGTTCCAGGCAAAGGTCGCAACACGCCCGCTGGCGGAGATGCCCAAGTTGTCGAGCACTCCACCAAGGCGGCGCGTGCGCTCGGCCCAGGTGGCGTAGTCGATGCGCTCGAGACCAGTGGCTGTGGCCGTGGTGATGACCTTGTCGCGGTGGAACCGCTCGGCACGATCGAACAGGTGGATGATCGAGAGCGGCGTGTCCTGCATGAGCCCCTGCATGGCATTTCCCCTTGTCGCGAGATTTCGTCCCGATCGCTGACCGGAGCGAGCAAACACTACTGCGGGCCGCACCGCTGACCCGCCCCGAACCCGGATAGCGTCGTGTCTTCGTGGAAGAGATCGTGGCGTTGGAGAATCAGAACCTGGGACGGCGCGATCGCCGGCTCATGCTGCTCGTGTCCGGGTTCGCCACGCTCGTTGCGTGCAGCCAGGTCGGGGCCATCATCGCTCCGTCGCTCGTCAAGCACAGCCCGGCTCTGGTGCTGGCGCTGTCGTCGCGCATCCGCCATCTGTTGTTCGCTGTCCCGGCCGACATCAACCCCGTGGCCTATTCGGTGATCGGATTCGCTCGAATCGCCATTGCGGCCTGGTTGTGCTTCGCCGTCGGCTATTGGTACGGCGACCGTGGTTTCCGCTGGCTCGAGCATCAGGTGGGTGGCGAGCCGCCGGCAACACTGCGCTGGCTGCAGCGTGCGGCCAGCCGCGCCGGTGGGCCGCTGGTGTTCTTCATGCCCGGCAGCAACCTGGTGTGCGCCCTCGTCGGCCAACGGCGCATGAACCTGCAGCGTTTCGCACTGTGGTCGTCGCTCGGCATCGCCTTCCGCCTGGTCTGGGTCTGGATCGCCGCCCGCCTGTTCGACACACAACTCAAGCACGCGCTCGACTGGATCGAGAAGTACCAGTGGTGGCTCGTGGCCGCCTTCTTCCTGATCACCATCGTACAATCGGCGCGGCGCGCGGCATCGCCACCGGCGCCTCCGGCTGAGCCCGGCTCCTGAAGCGCTGCGTATACTTCCGCATGGCTGAAATCACACTCGGGGGAAACCCCATCCACACCGTCGGCGAGCTCCCCACCGTGGGTCACGCAGCCCCCGACTTCACGGTCACTGGCGCCGATCTGGGCGACATCTCCAAGGCCGACCTTGCGGGCAAGCGCGTCGTGTTGAACATCTTCCCATCGGTTGATACGCCAGTGTGCGCCACCAGCGTGCGCAAGTTCAACGAGACCGCTGCCGGGCTCGACAACACCGTCGTGCTGTGCATCAGCGCCGACCTGCCCTTTGCCCAGTCGCGGTTCTGCGGCGCCGAGGGCCTGACCAACGTGCGCACCGGCTCCACCTTCCGCGGCGATTTTGGCAACGACTTCGGCGTGGAGATCACCGACAGCAAGTTCGTCGGCCTCCTTGCCCGCGCCGTGGTGGTGCTCGACGAGACCGGGACCGTGCTGCACTCGCAGCTCGTGCCCGAGGTCGCGCTCGAACCCGACTACGACGCTGCAATCGCCGCACTGGGCTGACCCCGCTGTCTGCCCCGTGGGGGTGGGCCACTGGGCAGCGAGGACTAGAAGTCGAGGTAGCCGTCGAGGCCGATGGTCAGCCCGGGAAATGCGCTGACCCGCTTGCACGCCAACAACACCCCGGGCATGTAGCTACTTGCGTCGTAGCTGTCCTGCCTGATGGTCAGGGTCTGCCCATCGGTGCCGAAAATGACCTCTTGATGCGCCTGGGTTCCCTTGATGCGCAACGAGTGCACGCGAATGCCTGCCGGACCCTCGCCGCCGCGGGCGCCTGGGTACACCTCGTGCTGGGTGGGATCAGCGGCCCACTTCGGGGATGCTGCAGCAATGCGCTTGGCCGTGCTGACCGCCGTGCCCGAGGGTGCGTCGACCTTGCCGTTGTGGTGCATCTCCACGATCTCGGCACTGTCGAAATAGGGGGCGGCCAGCTCGGCGAAGCGCATCATCAGCACCGCACTGATCGCGAAGTTGGATGCGATCAGGCAGTTGCTGGCGGCGAAGTCGCGACGGAAGCCATCGAGGTCGTCGTCGGAGAAACCGGTGGTGCCAACGACCCCGTGGATACCGTGGATCGCCATCCACGGCAATGTCTGGCGGGCAGCGGCGGCAACCGTGAAGTCGACCACCACCTGGGCTCCGGCATCGACCAGGCCCTTGAGCTCGGCCCCGACAATGACACCGTGCATGGCCTCACCCACGACACCGGGGTCGACTGCTGCGACCAACTCAAGTTCGGGATCGGCGGCCACCGCCGCGCACACGGCGCGGCCAATGCGTCCACCGGCGCCGACCACGCCGACTCGTAGGGCCTTTGTGTCAATCGTCATGGTGCTGAACGTAGCCGCCTACGGATGCGCTAGAACAATGACTATGAGTTTCCTCGACAAAGCCAAAGAAAAAGCAACTCAGTTGACCCAGGCCGCCAAGGAGAAGGTCGACGACATCAAAGACGACCGCAAGGTGGACGACCTGCTCGACGACATCGGCCGCATCATTTTCCGCCAGCGCACCGAAGGCGCCCAGCCCGACGACGACGCCACCATCGACGGCATCGTCGCGCAGTTGAAAGAACTCGATGCCAAGGGCGCCAACGTGTTGGACAAGCCGGCTCCCCCGGCCGAGCCCGCATCCGCTCCGGCGCCGGAGCAGGCAGCCACCCTGCCTCCGCCCCCGCCGCCACCCGCAGGCTGACACCGGATCAATCGGGCTCCCGGCCGCGGCCAGCGGCCCGGTGCAGCGCGTCAGCGCGTCGGCAGCGCCGAGGCGTCGATGGGCCCGAGCGCCACCACGGTCAGGGGCTGGTTGAGGATGCGTTCGATCACACGGCGCGTGTCGGCCTGCTGCACAGCATCCCACCGGGCCACCTGCTCGGCCACCGGACGAACCTTGCCCAGCGTGATGAGTTGGCCGGCGGTACGCGCCATGCGCGAGCCGGTGTCCTCGAGGCCGAGCTCGAACGCACCAGTGAGGTAGCCCTTGGCGATGTCGAGTTCGTCGTCGGTGATGCCGTCTTTCACCAACAGGTCGAGCTGTTCGTAGATGAGGCCCATCACCTGAGCCGCATGGGCGGGCTGCGTTCCCGCATAGATGGTGAATGCACCCGTATCGGCGTACGACGACACCCCGCTGTACACGCTGTAGGCCAGCCCACGACGCTCGCGGATCTCGTCGAACAACCGGCTGCTCAGGCCGCCACCGAACACATGGTTGACGACATCGAGCACCTCACGGTCGTCATCGTCGCGGCGCAGCGACTGCATACCCAACACCAGGTGCACCTGTTCGGTGTCGTCCTCGACGATCTCACCACCGGTGGGGTTGCCCGACAGAGTCCGCCGCACGCGTCCATCGCCGGCCGGCATCGCACTGAACGCCGCTTCGATCTGGCTGAGGGTCTCGTCGTGGTCGAGCGGCCCGGCCACCGCGATGACCGATGAGCCGGCGCGGTAGTGCGCACCAAAAAAGCTGCGCACATCGTCAGGGGTGACCAGTTCGACGGTCTCTGCGGATCCAGCGGTCTCGCGACCGAGTGGGTGATCGGGAAAGAGGTGACGCATGAACGCCCGATGGGCGACGTCATCGGGGCTGTCGTCGTCCATCGCCAGCTCTTCGAGGATGACATGGCGCTCGTTGGCGATGTCGTCGTCACGCAGCGTCGGCGTGGTGAGCACCTCGCCCAGCAGGCTGATACCCAATGCCTGATGGCGCGCCGGCAGGCGGCAGTAATAGGCCGTGTACTCCTTGGAGGTGAAGGCATTGATATCGCCGCCGACGCGATCGACCGTCTGGCTGATCTCGCGCGCGGATTTGGTTGCCGTGCCCTTGAAGAGGAGATGCTCGAGGAAGTGGCTGACACCACTGAGCTGCTCGGGCTCGTCACGGGCGCCCACGCCCACCCACGCGCCAGCAGCGATGGAGAGCGCGCCCGGAACGTGTTCGGTGGCCACGGTGAGGCCGTTGGGCAGTTGAGTGATGCGAAGTGCGTTCGCTGCAGATGAATCGGCGATGTAGTGACTCTACGGGCGCGCGATCTGATCACCGACCCGCAAACGACAAAGGCCGCCGATCACCCCCGAAGGAGTGGCCGGCGGCCCGTGTTGAGAGCTCAATCCCGGCGCATGGCCGAGCAGCGATCAGCGGTGATCAGCGGTGACGGCGGGGACCGCGGTCACGGGCTCCACGATCACGATCGCCACCCTCGCGGCGGGGGGGACGGTCGCCGCTCGGCGCTGCTTCGCTGGCGGGGCCGAGATCGCCCAGTTCGCCACGGAGTTCATCGTCGAAGGCATCCTCGAAGCTCACCGTGACGGTGCTGCTGTCGGTGCTGCCCTCTGCGCTGCTGCGGCGGGGAGCCCGATCTCCACGATCGCCACGATCTCCACGATCGCTGCGGGGTGCACGCTCGCTGCCGCGCTCGGTGGACTCGCCCTCACCGGACTCCATCGGCGGATCGCCGGCAGGAGACAGGCTGACCTTGCCCTTGTCGTCGATCTCGTCGACGCGGACTTCGATCTCGTCGCCCAGGGAGAGCACGTCCTCGACAGCGTTGATGCGCTTGCCGCGCCCCAACTTCGAGATGTGCAACAGCCCATCGCGACCGGGCAGGATGTTGACGAACGCACCGAACTTGGTGATGTTCACGACGCGGCCCATGTACACGCCACCGATGTCCGCCTTCGGCGGGTCGATGATGCTGAGGATGCGGGCCTTGGCCTCTTCCACACGGAACCCATCGACAGAACCAATGGTGACGATGCCCTGCACGCCGTCGTCGTCGACGTTGATGTCGGCGCCGGTCTCTTGCTGGATGGTGTTGATGACCTTGCCCTTTGGCCCGATGATCTCGCCAACCTTGTCGAGCGGCACGAAGACCGAGATGATCTTCGGTGCGGTCTCGGACACTTCCGGACGCGATGCGCTGAGGCAGGCGTTCATGTTGGCGAGGATCGCGTCGCGGGCTTCCTTGGCCTGGGCCAGGGCGGCGATCAACACGTCGGCGGGGATACCGTCGATCTTGGTGTCGAGCTGCAATGCCGTGATGGCATCGGCCGTGCCGGCCACCTTGAAGTCCATGTCGCCGAAGGCATCTTCGGCGCCGAGGATGTCGGTCAGGGTGGTGTACTTGCCTTCGGCGTACACCAGGCCCATAGCGATACCGGCCACGGGGGCCTTGATCGGCACACCGGCGTCCATGAGGGCCAAGCTGCCCGAGCAGACCGAGGCCATGCTGGTGGAGCCGTTCGAGGCCAACACTTCGGCAACGAGGCGCAGCGCGTAGCTGAACTCGTCCTGGCTGGGCAGCACGGGGATGAGTGCACGGGCAGCGAGCGCACCGTGGCCGATCTCACGGCGCTTGGGCGAACCCACGCGACCGGTCTCACCGTTGGCCCACGGAGCCATGTTGTAGTGGAACAAGAAGTACTTGTGGGTCTCGGGGTCGAGGGTGTCGAGCAGCTGGTTCATGCGCGGCATGGCCAGGGTGGCCACGTTCATGACCTGGGTCTCGCCACGCTGGAACAGGCCGGTGCCGTGAGCGGTGGGCAAGATGCCGACTTCCGACGACAACGGGCGCAGGTCGCGGGGACCGCGACCGTCGATGCGCATGCCCTCGTCGACGATGCGCTTGCGCACCAGCTTCTTGGTCAGGCTGCGAACGGCTTCCTTGACTTCCTTCTCACGACCGGCGAATGCGCCACCCTCGCCGCACAGTGCGGTGATGGCGGTGGCCGTAGCGGCATCGGTGGCCGCATTGCGGTCGGCCTTGGCGCTGATGGTGATGGCGTGTGCCAGGGCATCGTTGGCAAGGCCGGCAACGGCATCGAACACCTCGGGGGCGTAGTCCAGCTGGGTGCTGAACTGCAGCGGGGTGATCGGGCCCTTGGTGGCGATGACGCTGGCGACGAGCTGGCGCTGCAGGTTGATGGACTCGTTGATCCACACCTTGCACGCTTCGAGCCCACCGGCGAGGACGGCTTCGTCCACCTTGGGTGCGCCGTCGGCATAGTAGGCAAAGCTCTTCTCGGTGCCACCGGCTTCGACCATCATGATGGCCACATCGCCGTTGTCGAGCTGACGCCCGGCGACGACGAGTTCGAACGTGGCGGCTTCACCCTCGGCATAGGTGGGGTGAGGGATCCATTCGCCGTCCTGGCTGAATGCGATGCGAACGGCACCGATGGGACCGTCGAACGGGATGCCGCTGATCATGAACGATGCCGAGGCAGCGTTGATAGCGAGCACGTCGTGCGGGTTCTCCTGGTCGGCGCCGAGGATGGTGAGCACCACCTGGGTCTCGTTGCGGAAACCGTCGGGGAAGCACGGGCGCAGCGGGCGGTCGGTGAGGCGGCAGGTCAGAATGGCAGCCTCGGTGGGACGGCCTTCACGACGGAAGAACGAACCGGGGATCTTGCCAGCTGCATATGCGCGCTCTTCCACATCCACGGTGAGGGGGAAGAAATCCATTCCGGGACGGACATCCTTGGCCGCGTTTGCAGTGGCGAGGACGGTGGTACGGCCAATACTGGCCAACACCGCACCCTGACTCTGCTGGGCAAGTTTGCCGGTCTCGAAGGAAATGGTCTTGTCGGTACCAGAAACGGCACCCGACACTCGAATGGCTTCAGCCATGACGAGCTCCTTTCAATCGGGCGCGTTTTCAGGTCACGCCACGATGGTTGGAGCGGAGGCCGGTTCCCAGTCGGCGGTGTCGGTACTGCAACCATGGCCACAAGGCCGTGACCGCATCGACGCAGTCCGTGAGGGCTGGGCAGGTGGGGTCCGGGGAGCACCGGCAGAGGCGACTGACAACCGATCCAGTTGTCCGCTCTGTTGGTTAGTTTGGTGCAAGAACAACCTGCACCGGACGAGACTGTACCAGCCGGGGGGCCGAAACGCTGTTATGCGCCGCCCTCGACACCCGCGACGCCCTCGGCTGGCGAGTCGCCCAAGGCGGCAGCGATGCGATCGAAGCTGACGACGTCGAGGTTCGCATAGACCAAATGGGCACCGGTGAACCGTTCGGCCTCGGTGACGAGGGCATCGATGTACACCTCGGTGAGCAACAACACCACCGTGGTCGTTCCGGCCTGCACCGCTTCACGGAACCAGGCCACCCACTCGTCGGGCACACCGAGGTCCACCACCTTGGCGGTCACGGCTCCAGCGCCGGCGCCGATCACTCCCCCGGCAATCCAGCCGACCGGGCCGGCCACGAAGAGACCGATGAGACCTGCCCACATCGCACCCGATGCGGCAGCACGCCCGGGTGACGGGTCGGTGGTCTCGACAACGTGGGTGGTGCCGTCGGGCCTTTTGGTCACGATGACCGCGTCGTGCACCTTCAGGAGATTCTTCGACGCCAGACGTGACGTCGCGGTCATGAACTCCTGCGCACGGAACTGATCCTGGAACGAGATGCCCACGAGTGTCTGGGGGATGTTGTCGAGTTCTGACTTCACGAATGACCTCTGCTCTTTGTCCATCGGCCACGTTACTGATCAGTCCACCAATTAGGCTCGCTACCGATGTTCACCGGAATCATCGAGGAACTCGGCATCATCGAATCAACCGACGAGGTCGACACCGAGTGGGGTCCCGGGCTGCGCCTGCGAATCGGCGCGCACACGGTGCTCGAGGGTTCCGGCGTCGGCGCCTCCATCGCGGTGAACGGATGTTGTCTCACGCTCGTGGCCCGCGGCGACGATTGGTGGGAAACCGACGTCAGCGACGAGACCGTGGGCCGCACGAACATCGGCACGCTCGTGCCTGGCCACCGTGTGAATCTCGAACGGCCGATGGCACTCGGCGAGCGGCTGGGCGGACACATCGTGCTCGGCCACGTCGACACGGTCGGCAGCGTGGTCACACCGGCACCGGACCTGCAGGTGCGGATTCCAGAACGGCTCATGCGCTATCTCGTGGAGAAGGGCTCTGTCACGGTCGATGGCATCAGCCTCACGGCCTTCGACCTCACCCATGACACGTTTCGGGTGGCCGTGATCCCGCACACCGCCGCCGTCACGACGCTCGGCCTCTGCGGCATCGGCGCAGTCGTGAACATCGAAGTCGACATCCTCGCCAAGCACATCGAACGTCTTGTCGCGCCATATTCGGCACCGAATCCGGGTCCTGAACACTGACCCAACTCTTCAGCGACTGCGGTCGGTTGATGTTTGTCAAGGAATGTCGCGCATCATTGGCCAGGCGCTGAAGAAGCCCTTCAACAGGCGCGTCGGACTTGGCGCACTGTGGTCGCCGACCGCTACGACCTCACCCTTGCTGCCCATCGCTCACAGGGAGATGTCGCGTGACCGTGTCCGATACGGCTGCACCGACTTTCGTGCACGTCACACCGCGTCGAGGGGCGGCCGAGGCGGCTGGCCATCGCGCTCGTGTTGTTCGTACCGCTGAAATTGCTGGTCGGAAAGTCGGTGCTCAAGCAGTTGGTCGAGCGGCAACGCCCGGGCACCACGATCTGTCACCTCGATCCGACGTCTCGCCGCTGACTCGCTGTAGGGTCAACTCCGCACGGCATTCCGGGTTCTCGGGCCACCTCTCACAACGGCTCGCAGCGTCCGCCGCGTACTAGCAACCAACGGTCACCACCCTCCCAGTCACTTGGAGTTCTTGCTATGTCGCGCCCCGTCGCCGCTGCCACCGCAGCGGACCTCCTCCATGCACCCCTGAACGATCTGCTCGCTGCGGCTCGCGACGTACGTGATGCCGCGCACGGTACGCGCATCACGTATTCGCCGAAGGTGTTCATCCCGCTCACCATGCTGTGCCGCGACCAGTGCGGCTACTGCACCTTCGCCCAGCCACCGGCACGTCTGGAGAAGCCGTACCTGTTGGCCGAAGACGTACTGAAGATCGCTCGCCAGGGCGCCCGGCAGGGTTGCCACGAGGCGTTGTTCACCTTGGGCGAACGGCCGGAGGATCGCTACGAGGTCGCCCGCACCTGGCTGCGCGACAACGGCTACGACAGCACCGTTCACTACGTGGCCGCGATGGCCAAGCTGGTGCTCGACGAGACCGGCCTGCTCCCCCACGCCAACGCCGGCGCGCTCTACGCCGACGAACTTGCGCTGCTGCGGCCAGTGTCGCCCAGTCAGGGGATGATGATCGAGACGCTGCGCGACGATCTCGCCTGTCATCGCGGCGCACCCGACAAGGTGCCCGCTCGGCGCTTGGCCACACTCGAGGCCGCCGGAGAACTGCGTATCCCTTTCACCACCGGCATCTTGGTCGGCATTGGCGAGGATCGCTCCGATCGCATCGACGCACTCCTCGCGATCGCTGCGTCACACGCACGGCACGGCCATGTGCAGGAAGTGATCGTGCAGAACTTCCTGCCGAAGCTGCGCACCGGCATGCAAAACGCGGCGCCATGCCCGCCCGAGGAGTTCCTGTGGAGCATCGCCGCGGCGCGACTGATCCTGCCGCCGGAGATCCATCTGCAGGCCCCGCCGAACCTCAGCGACGACTTCGGCGTGCTGCTGGATGCCGGCATCGACGACTGGGGCGGCGTCTCGCCGGTGACCGCCGATCACGTCAACCCCGAGCGGCCGTGGCCCGAGCTCGATCGCCTTCGCGAGGTCACCGAAGGGCGCGGTTTCGCGCTCGCCCCGCGGCTCACGATCTACCCCGAGTTCGTGCATCAGCCCGACCAGTGGCTCGATCCCGCACTGCGTTTCGCAGTGATGGATCGCAGCGATGCCGAGGGCCTGAGCCGCGACGATCCCGGCTCGGTGTGGCCGGAGAAGGTGACCGCCGCCGACGTGGTGCTGGACGGCGCCGAGGTGGTGCTCATCGGGCATCGCAGTTCGCAGTGGTACAGCGGCGCCAACGTCGAGCCCACCACACTCGTGCCGCTGGAAAACGCTGCTGTGGCCCGCACCCGACCCGGGTCGGCCATCGACGAGATCCTCGATGGCGTCCGCATGGGCCAAGAGGTCGGCTTCGACGAGATCGTGGCGTTGTTCCGGGCCCGCGGGCCCGAGGTGAACGCCATTGCCGAGCTCGCCAACGACCTCCGTATCGAGGCGGTCGGCGATGCCGTCACGTGGGTACACAACCGCAACATCAACTACACCAACGTGTGCACCTTCAAGTGCAAGTTCTGCGGCTTCTCCAAGGGCAAGCTCAGCCTGAACCTGCGCGGCACGCCGTACCTGCTGACGCTCGACGACATCGCCGATCGGGCCCGCGAGGCGTGGGAGATGGGCGCCACCGAGGTCACGCTGCAGGGCGGCATCCACCCCGATTTCGATGGCGACTACTACATCGACGTCACCCATGCCGTGAAGCAGGCCGTGCCCGACATGCACGTGCACGGGTTCACGGCGCTGGAGGTCACCGAGGGGGCGCGTCGACTGGGCGAAAGCCTGGAGACATACCTACAGAGGCTGAAGGAGGCGGGTCTGGCTTCGCTGCCCGGCACTGCGGCAGAGATCCTCGACGACGACATCCGCGCCATCCTGTGCCCCGACAAGATCAACACCGAGGAATGGCTGGAGTGCCATCGCGTGGCGCACGGCATCGGGCTCGGCTCGAACGTGACCATCATGTTCGGTTCGGTGGAACACCCACAGAGTTGGGCCAAGCACATGCTCGTGACGCGCGACCTGCAGAAGCAAACCGGTGGGTTCACCGAGTTCGTCGGACTGCCGTTCGTGCACATGGCGTCGCCCATCTACCTGCAGCGCAACTCACGCCGCGGGCCCACGTTCCGCGAAACGCTGCTGATGCATGCAATCGCACGCATTGCCTACCACGGCCATATCCCCAACGTGCAGGTGAGCTGGGTCAAGATCGGCCTCAGCGGAGCCGCGCAGATGCTGCGTGCCGGATGCAACGACATGGGCGGCACGTTGATGAACGAGAACATCTCACGCGCCGCAGGGGCGGCGCACGGTCAGGAGATGACCCCGCAACGGTTCACGCAGTTGGCCGAGCAGCTGGGACGGCGCGCCGAGCAGCGCACCACGAGCTATGGCCGGGTGGCTGCGCCGGCGAGTTAGCGGCGCAGGCCGAGCTTGGCGATGATGTCGCGGTAGCGCTGAACATCGCGGTTCTTGACGTAGTCGAGCATGCTGCGGCGACGGCCGACGAGCATGAGCAGACCACGACGGCTGTGGTGGTCCTTCTTGTGCATCTTGAGGTGCTCGGTGAGGTGGTTGATGCGTGCGGTGAGCAGCGCGATCTGGACCTCGGGTGAGCCGGTGTCGCTGTCGTGACGCTTGTGCTCGCCGATGACTGCTTGCTTTTCCATGATCATGCCTTCCAAAAGGAGGTCGCCCCGAGCCAACGGCCCGGTGGCATCACACGAGCGCACTCTCACGAGAGCCCTGGCGGACCCTTCAAGGCTAGGGGCGTGGTACGCCGCAGGCAACCTCGCTCCCGCTACCGTCGTAGTCCGTGAGTCCCGACAATGCTGCCATCCACGTTGATGGCGTGAGCAAACGGTTCGATCATGTCTGCGCGCTCCAGGACATCACCCTCACGGTACGTGCCGGAGAATTCTTCACCCTGCTCGGCGCCTCGGGTAGCGGCAAGACCACATTGCTGCGCATCATCGCCGGCCTCGAGCGGGCCACCAACGGAACGGTCGAGATCGAGGGGGGCACCCCTGCTGCGGCGCGCCGCGCCAAGCGCATTGGCTGGGTTCCGCAATCCCCTGCCCTGCTGCCATGGCGAACCGTCGAGGAGAACGTGCGCTTGCTCACCCAGGTCAATCGTTCGGCCAACCGTCGAGAGCCGGTCGACACTGCCGCAATGCTCGCTCGCGTCGGTCTGGCCGGGTTCGAGAAGGCACTCCCGCACGAACTCTCCGGCGGCATGCAACAACGCGTTGCACTGGTTCGGGCATTCGCGCTCGGTGCGCCGATCCTGCTGATGGACGAGCCGTTTGCAGCGCTCGACGAGATCACGCGTTTCGAGATGCGCCACCTCCTGGTCGACCTGTGGCAGAGCTCGGGGGCCGCCGTGGTGTTCGTCACCCATTCGCTGGCCGAAGCCGCCTACCTCAGCGATCGGGTCGCCGTGCTCACCTCGCGTCCTGGCCGGGTGAGTGCCATCCACGACATCACGGCACCGCGTCCGCGGGTACCGGCGCTTGAGGACACCCCGGAGTTCTTCGCGACGGTCACGTCGCTGCGTGACTCCCTCCGTCTGGCCATGGATCCGGGGCGATCATGAGAACCCGATCCGTCGTTGCCCCAGCCCTCGGCATCGTCACCTTCTTCGGACTGTGGGAGCTCCTGGTCCGCGTCGGCAACGTTCCGTCGTACTCGTTGCGGCCCCCATCACAGGTCCTGCGCTATCTGTTCAACGACAGCACCGGTTTCCCGAAGGCAACGTGGCAGACCGGCGCCGATGCACTCGAGGCGCTGTTGCTGGCGCTGCTCATCGGACTTGCCTTCGGCTCGTTGATGGCCGCATCGCGGTGGCTCGAAGAAGCCGCCCAACCGGTGCTCATCTTGATCCAGGTCACACCCTGGGTGGCCTACAGCGCGTCCGTGGTGCTCTGGATCGGTGGCGGCAGCAAACCGGTGCTGTTCGTCGCAACCCTGGTATGCGTCCCAGCGTTCGCATTCGCGTCGATGAGCGGTCTGCGTTCAGCTGACCCGGCCGCCCTGGAACTCCTGCGCTGCGTCGACGCTTCCGCGTGGGAGACGCTGTGGCATGTGCGCCTTCCCAACGCGCTGCCCAACCTGTTCACCGCCGCCCGCTTCGCCGTGGGGCTGTCGCTCGCTGCGGTCTACTTCACCGAGGGTGGCGCCCTGTCCAACAGGGGTCTCGGCGCCATCGGGGCCAAGGCCCTGGCTGCCACCGCTGCACTCCCACTGTGGTCCACCGTGTTCTGTTCGGCGCTGCTCGGCACCATCGCCCTGGTCAGCATCAGCGTTCTCGAGCGTGTGCTGTTGGGCTGGCATGCATCCCAACGCCGCGCAGCACGCTGATCGAACCGGGCATTGGCTACGGTTCATGACATGACTGGTCTGCCCGAACTCCGCGCACGCATCGATGAGCTCGATCGGCGTCTCGTCCAGGTGCTGGCCGAACGCCTGGACGTGTGCCGGGAGGTCGCCCTCGTCAAGGAGGGATCCGACACCCCCGTCATCCAACCCAACCGCGTGCGCGAGGTCATCACGAGCCGCCGCCAATGGGCCATCGACTCCGGCGTCGATCCCGACTTTGCCGAGCAGGTGTTCCGTGTACTCCTCGCCGAGACCCACCGCATCGAGGTAGCCGGTAGCCGCCCAGACGCTGCACCAGACAAGGCCGCTGCACCCGAGAGCACCCGTTCAGCGCTCGACACCGTGGCCACCCGCATCGACCACATCGTCGTTGCCGCCGCCGATCTGGCCGCAGCCGAGGCCACGTTCACCGACCGGCTCGGGTTCCACCGTGTCCACCCCGCCGATGGCGAGGTACCGGGTGTTCGCATCGTTGCGGCGGGCGGCGTCACGATCGTGCTCGTCGGCGCGGAAGCGGGTCCCGCTGTAGCGGCATACCTGCAGCGCTACGGCAGCGGTATCCAGCACGTGGCCATCGACGTGCTCAACGCCGGCTACGCCCGAGCCGCTCTCACAGCAGTCGATGCACCACTGCTCACCGATGTGGTGGTGGACGCAAGCGGACACGAGCAGTTCTTCACCATCCGCGACCCGTCCATCGGGCTGCAGTTGGGGTTCATTTCGCGTACGGGTCACCGCGTGGGCATCGGTGCCGCCAACGTGCTGGCCCTGTTCGAGGCCATCGACGAATCCGATTGACCGCGTGACCAAGGTCTCAGATTCGAGCACGTTTGCGCGGGAAAAACCATTGCGCTATACCCTGTGCTTCCATGTCATCGAAGTACATCGCAGCAGCCCTTCTCACCTGCTCCATCGTCACCGTTTCCTGCAGCAGTAGCTCCACAACAACGCCGGCAACCGTCCCCACGACAGCGGCGACCAGCGCCGATGCCGTCGTAGCAGGCAAGCCGTTCCCGACGGCACGCTGCGATGCCAACAAGGCGGCCGGCAAGATCACCTATCTGTCCAGCTTCGACTTCGCCGCCGCTGCCAGCATCGTCGAGGTGCTCGTCGCCAAGCAGAAGGGTTACTTCGACGCCCTGTGCCTGAACGTCGAAATCAAGGCCAGCTTCTCCACCGCCAACTACCCGCTCATTGCCGGCAACCAAGCCCAGTTCAGCAGCGGCGGTTCATTCAGCGAGGTCGCCGGCTTCGCCAACGACACCCCCGACGCCGACATCTTGGCGCTGGCCGTCGAGGGCAAGACCGCCATCGACGCACTGATCGTGAAAGCAGATACGGCCACCACGGTCGCCGATCTGAAGGGCACCACGATCGGCGTGAAGGGCAAGATCACCCCCAGCGTGCAGGCCATGCTCGCCAAGGCCGGCCTCATCGAGGGCACCGACTACCAGACGGTGCCGGTCGAGGGCTACGACCCCAAGGTGCACATCGCCATTCCGTCCATCGTCGGGTTCCCCGGATACAAGAGCAACGAACCCGGTCAACTCGATCGCGCTGGCATCAGCTACTCGTTGTTCGATCCCTCGGCCAACGGCATCCCGGGCAGCTTCGGCATCCTGTACACCAACCGGGCGTTCATGACGGCGCACCCCAGCGCGACCGAGGACTTCATGCGTGCGGCGATGATGGGCCTCGCTGATGCCATCGCCGATCCCGCCGCGGCGTCCAAGATCGCCCTGTCGTTCATCGACAGCAACGGCAACCCCAACTACTTGTCGCCCGAGGGCGAGACCTACCGTTGGCTCACCGAGTCGCAGTTGATCACCAACACCACCCCAGCGGGCGAGCCGGTGGGGCTTCCCGACGCCGCCGGCCTGCAGGCCGAGGTCGAGGCATACGCCACGATCGGCCTGTTCGGCGGCAAGGCACCCGACATCTCCAAGCGTTTCGATAGCTCGGTCCTGAAGGCCGTGTACGCCGCCGACCGAACGGTCATCTGGCCCAGCAGCTAGGGCTCAGGCGTGGCCTGCGCACCATCACAACCGGTTGACATTTCACTGCTACTGACTCGTTTCATCGCGCACCCGGCACTACTCTCAGTCCCGTAAGGGGGGTGGTTCCATGTTCGCTGCCACATCGGCAATTCAGGCTGCGGCCCCGCCGGCCCGGGTTCGGGCCACCGATCCGGCTGGGCACATTCCCCGCGGTAGCCGGATCGTGCTGCACAAGCGGGGCACCACATTCGTGCGCACCATCAAGGGTCCCCCTGGTGCACCCACGGTCGTCTTGCTGCATGGCT
This sequence comes from Actinomycetota bacterium, assembly GCA_009726095.1. Taxonomy (GTDB): domain Bacteria; phylum Actinomycetota; class Acidimicrobiia; order Acidimicrobiales; family Ilumatobacteraceae; genus WLMZ01. The sequence goes on along the minus strand of WLMZ01000021.1, from coordinate 5,980 downwards.
GGGCGGCCACAGGGGCGCTCAACTGGTTCCAGGCGTTCGAGCCGCTCAGCGAGCACTTCCGCGTCATCGCCCCCGACCTTCGTGGCCATGGCCGAGGTATTCGGTCCAACCGGCGGTTCCGACTTGCCGACTGTGCCACCGATGTCGCCGAGACTCTTCGCGCACTCGATGCCGGGCCGGCTATCGCCGTGGGCTACTCGATGGGTGGGCCTGTCGCCCAGCTGCTGTGGCGTCAACATCGCGAATCGGTCAGTGGTCTGGTGCTGTGCGCCACCGGGGCCGACTTCTTTCCCGGCAACCGAGAGCGCTATGCGTTCGCTGCGATGTCGCAGATACTGGCCGGCACCACACGTCTGGGCACGCTGGCCAGCTTCGTGCCGGCCACGATTGCGCGCCGCGTGCTCAACATCAAGCCGGCCGAGCGCGACCCGATCATGGTCGATTGGGCGCGTCGCGAGATGAGCAAGCACAGCCTGCGCATGCTGCTCGAAGCCGGCCAATCGCTGGCCACGTACAGCTCGCGCGACTGGCTACACCACGTCGACGTGCCCACATCGGTGATGGTCACCACCCAAGACGCTGCGGTACAACCCACGGCGCAGTACCGCATGGCCAGCACCATTCCGTACTCGCACGTCAACCTCATCGCCGACGGTCACGTTGCGTGCATGAACCCCGAGTTCGGGCGCAAGGTCACGGATTCGTGCCTCGACGTGCAACGGCGCGTCGAGCACAGGGCGGTTGGCACATGGCCGATGTCTGCCAAACGCGTCGCTGCGATCTGATCAGATCCGTGTGATCAGGCCTGCGTCGTCAGGCCCTCCAGCTCGATGAGCGCCAGCTCGATGCCATCTGCGATGCACTGCGGATCGGACACCAGATCGGGACAGGAGAACACGCCAACATCGAGCTGGCGGTTGTGGCTGAATGCGGTGATGTTCAGACCCATGCCCAGCAGCAGCGGCCCCATCGGGAACATGCCCTCCACCAACGCGCCTGCCATGTACAGCGGCGCCGGCGGCCCGGGCACGTTGGAGATCACCAGGTTCACTGCGGCCGGCACGCGATCGAGATGCATCGTGGTGTACAACCGTGCGGCCAGGCCGATGAGTCCGGGCGGGGCGGTCTCGGTGACCCCGAGGTGGTGGTGTTCCTCGAACGCCTTGTGGATCTCCTTGGCCTGCGAGGCACTGGCCGCAACGGCCCTGAGCCGTTCGATTGGATCCTCGATGTTGGTGGCCAGCTCCACGAACATCGAACCAACCTTGCTGCCGACGCTGTCGCGGTCGTCGCCCTTGCGCAGCGACACCGGGCACTGCACCACCAGCGGATGCCCGGGCAGGTCATCGTTGGCGACCAGGTACTCGCGCAACGAAGAAGCGCACAGGGCCAACACGACATCGTTGACGGTGACGCCGAACGATCGCCGCACCGCCTTCACGCGGTCGATCTCCAACGTCGCCATGCCCACCTTGCGGCGTGGCGTGAACTCACCCGTCAGATGGGTACGCGGTGCGGTGTAGGGCATGGCCGGACGTTTCGCCACCAAGAAGTTCTTCGAGGCAGCGACGGCCTGCACCAGGGACTGCGCACCGAAGCGCACCAGGCGGATGGGCGTCTGCACAGCCGTGCGCACGATGCCGCGAGCGAAGAGCTCGGAGTCCGACGGGCGGACGGCATCGAGCAGGTGGGCGCTCTCGGTCGGCGCTTCGCGGGGTTCCTGGGTGAGGTCCATCATCACCTCGCTGAGTCCCGCTCCCGAGATGCCATCGATCAGCGCATGGTGCACCTTGGTGAGCACCGCGGAGCGGCCACCTTCGAGCCCGCCGATCATGTAGATCTCCCACAGCGGACGGTGCCGATCGAGCTTCTTCGCCACCAACTCGCCGACGAGATCGGACAGCTCGTTTTCATCACCGGGAGCAGGGAGCCATACGCTTTTGATGTGGTACTCGACATCGATCGGTGGGCCCTCCACCCAGCCCGGCAGGTCAACACCGAACGGCACGTCGACCAACTGCCAGCGGAACTGCGGCATCTGCGGCAACCGCTCCATCGTGAGGTCCCGCACCCGATCAAAGCTGAAACGCCCACCGCTGCTGGCAGGGTCGACGATGACCAACGAGGCCACGTGCATATGCCACGCAGGCGTCTCGCCATAGAGGAAGGCTGCGTCCTGACTCGACATTCTGCGCATTGGCACCATCCCCGGCTCAGACCGCCAACGCGGCCAACCCCTCGGTGTGCAAGATACGCTCGCGACAGTTCGCAGGGGAGGGTCCTATGGCCTTAGTTCTGTTCATCACCGGTATCGCAGCGGCGCTGTTCACCCTGCTGGGCATCTCCAGCCCGCGGCGCCCCTATTTCCTGGTGCCGCTCACCTTCTTCATCGCCTGGCTGGCCGGCGATCTGGCGATGTTCCACCTGGTGGCCCAGATCATCTTCACGACCGTGTTGGTGGCGCAGGGCGCCGCTGCTTACACCACCGGCAAGGTGGGACTGGCGTGCATGGTGGCGTCGTGGGTCGGCTTGGTGCTCCTGCTGCGCCGCCACCGCCTGGCCGCTGCGCCGCTTGATGCCGCCCTGGCCACGGTGCTCGGCCCGCACGAACCCTCCGTTGCCGCCGAGCCGGTTTCGTTGGGCACGTTGCTGCGACCCTTCGTGCCCAGCGCCAAGGGTGTGCGCATCGCCCGCGACATCGTGTACGGCCCGCACCGGCGCAACCGCCTCGATGTGTTCACGCCGGCAGATGGCCGCACCGGCTGTCCGGTGCTGCTACAGATCCACGGTGGCGCGTGGATCATCGGCAACAAAAAGCAGCAGGCGCAACCGCTGATGCGCCATCTCGCCCGGCGCGGTTGGGTGTGCGTGGCCATCAATTACCGGCTCAGCCCCAGGGCCACGTTCCCCGAACACCTCATCGACGCCAAGCTTGCGTTGGCGTGGATCCGCGAGCACATCGGCGAGTACGGCGGCGACCCGTCGTTTCTTGCCGTGACCGGCGGGTCCGCAGGCGGACACCTGTCGGCACTCGTCGGGCTGACCGCCAACGACCCCCGCTTCCAGCCCGGGTTCGAGCACGCCGATACCAGCGTGAACGCGTGTGTGCCGATCTACGGGGTGTTCGACTTCCTCGACCGCGATGGCCTGCACAAGGGCCTGATGGAACCGATGCTGGCAAAGTTGGTGATGAAGAGCCGCCCCGGCGAGGCCACCGACGCCTGGCACGCAGCATCGCCGCTGTCGCAGGTACGCATCGACGCCCCGCCGTTCTTCATCATTCAGGGCGGGCAGGACACCTTGGTGTGGTCGGAGGAAGCCCGCTCATTCGCCGAGGCGCTGGGCAAGGTCTCCACCAACGCCGTGGCCTACGCCGAGATCCCGTTCGCCCAGCACGCCTTCGACATCATGACCACGCGCCGCAGCGTGTACGCCGTACGCGCCATCACCCGCTTCCTCGACCACGCGCGCACCGGCAACTGACTGCCACCGCCGCAGCGGTGACGCGAACCGTTAGAGGTAGGTGAACCTGAAGCCGGGTCCCGAGGTGCCGCCCGCTGTCTGCACCGTGATGTCGACCGTGCCGCTGCCATCGGGCACGGGGACCAGCAACTGGTAGGTCTGGGTGACGTCATCGAAGTAGGAAGCGAAGTCGTACGCCACGACACCACCGAACTTGACGCCTGTTACGTCGCCGATATCAGCGACCACGACCGTGATGAAGACATATGTCCCAACGGAGCCGTTGATCGATGTGCCACCGTCTTCACCCGGGTTCAAGCTGACGCCGGTGACCACCGGCGCCGCAACGAAGGTGTACTTCCCGTACGGGCTCGGTGCTGATGTACCGCTGCTGTTCTTCAAGGTGATCGCGACGGTGGTTCCGGCCGCTCCCGCAGGGACCCAGACCGTCAGCATCGGGTACAGGTAGTTGCCGCTTCCGCTCCAACGACAGCGCGCATTGATCCCATTGACCAAGCAGGTCCCCGTCGGCAGGTCACCAGTGGCCGCGCCCAGATTGGGGAGGTTCTCTCCACCGATCGCCAGGACAGCACTGGCCAAGGGGCCTGCGGTCACCGGCTGCCCGAGTGGAAAGTCGACGGACGCCACCCCGTCGTACAGCCCGGTGATCTCTGGTGCGTCGATATAGGTGAACTCGTCATCGGCCACAGCTATGGAATCGCCACCAGCGCCGTGGACGATCACGTCGACCACACCAGTGCCAGCAGCCACGGGCGGCGCAGTGGCCGTGATCGTTCCGTCACCGTTGTCGATGAAATCTGCGGCAACCCCGCCGAAATCGACGCCAGCGGCACCGAGCAGGTTCGTTCCGGTGATCGTGACCTGAGTGAACCCCGGCCCGCTCGCCGGGCTGATGCCTGTCACGGTGGCAGCATCCATGTAGGTGAAGGTCGCCGATGAGGTCTCGTAGCCGGAGTCGACCGTCACGATGACCTCGCCCGCCACATGCTCGGGGGAGATGGCTGTCAGGGTGCCGTCACCGTTGTCCCAGACCTGGGCGAGGATGCCGCCGAAAGACACGGCCATCGCTCCTCCACCGAGGAAGTCTCCGGAGATCGTCACGTACGCACCCCCGAGCACGGATCCACGTGTCGGGCTCAAGCTCCAGATCACCGGGGACCCATATGTGAAGACATCCGACGCCGTTGTGACGGACAAGCCCGCTGCGTTCTCGACGGTCACATCGACAGCGCCCGCAGGGTGGCTCGGCGAGTAGGCCCAGATGCTTCCATCGCCAAAGACACCGAACTCGGTCTGTGTTCCGTCGAAATACACGGCAGTGGCTTCCGTCAGGTAGTCGCCAGAGATGGTCACGAGCTCGCCGCCTGATTCGGCTCCGCTGCTCGGGGTCAAACTGGTGACGGCCGGCGCGAGGACATACGTGAACAGGTCGGCGACGACCTCAGTCGACGACTGGCCGATCGAGTTGGTCACGACAATGTGCACCGGCTGGGGCAGCGTGTCGGCACCTTGCGGAGCCATCGCCGTAATCGTTCCGTCACCGTTGTCGACAACCGAGGCCGCTGAGTAGCCGCCAAAGGCGACGGTAACCCCATCCGGGGTAGAGAGGTTGGTGCCGCTGATGGTCACCGAGGTAAAGATCGGGCCACTGTTCGGGCTGATGCCGGTGACAACGGGTGGGAGCAGGTAGGAGAACTGGTCTTCCGGCACGATGTCGGACAGGCCGCCCGGGGTGGTCACCCTGATGTCCACCGTCTTGCCGCCGACGCCAGCCGGCGTGATGGAGACGGTGAGCGTGTCGTCTTCGTTGTCGAAGCACACAGCAGTCAGGGCCCGACTACAGGTCAACGTGGTTGCACCAAACGCCACCCTGGTGGCACCGATCAGGTCGGTACCGGAGACAGTGATCGTGTCGCCACCGGCGGCGGTGCCCACTGCCGGCGAGATGTTCTGCACCACTGGAGCCACAATGTAGGTGAACCCAATGCCAGCCGCCGTTGTGCCGCCGTAGGTGCTGACGGTCACGTCCACCAGCCCGGCACCGGCTGGCGCCACCGCAGTGATCTTGGTGGCCGAGTTGACGACAAAGCTCGTCGCCGCCGTCTGTCCGAAGTAGACGCGAGCGTTGCCGCCGGTGAGGTTGGTGCCGTTGATGACAACGGACGAGCCGCCAGCCTCTGGCCCGCATGCGATGGCCGTTGCGTACGACGTACAGCTCTTGGTGAGCGAGGTCACCGTGGGGAGAGCCGTGTAGGCGTACTTGTTGCCATTAGCAGCGACTGAGGTACCACCGGGGGTCGTGACGGTCACGTTCGGTGTTCCTGCACTGCCCGCGGGAGCAGTGGCGGTGATTTGCGTGTCGCTGACCACGCTCACGTTGGTCGCAGCGACGGTGCCGAACTTGACCCCGGTCGCCCCGGTGAACCCAGTGCCGACGAGGGTCACCGCTGTGCCGGCTGCTGTGGGCCCTCCTCCGGGACTGAGGGAGGTCACGACG
>WLMZ01000020.1 GCA_009726095.1 Actinomycetota bacterium | reverse complement strand
GGTCCATGCGTTCCGGTCGCGGCGACTGCCGAGCCTGCAATGGATGCTGGCCACGTTGCTGGCGGCGGCGGGCGCCGGTCTGGTGGCGTTCGCCCGACACGGCGAGGTCAGCGGTACCTCGTGGCTCGGGATCGGAGCAGCGTTGCTGGCCGGGTTGTCGTATGCGGTCTTCTCGATGGCGACGAAGCAGACGATGGCGAATGGCCTCGGATCGCTCGACGCCATGGCAGCGTCGTTCGTGGTTGGTGCGGTGTTGATGAGCCCACTGCTGTTCATGGAACCGCTGGCATGGTTGGGGAGTGCACGGGGTGTTGTCGTGGCTCTGCACCTTGGTCTCGGGGCGACCGCTGCGGCGTACGCATTGTTCGGTTATGGACTGGCACGGCTGGCGGTGCCAACAGTGGTCACCCTCACGCTCGCCGAGCCAGCGACCGCTGCACTGTTGAGCGTTGTCGTGCTCTCGCAGCACCTCGCCGCCATTGGGTGGGCGGGTGTCGTCCTGCTGATCGCAGGGGTCGCCATGGTGGCGGCGTCACGCGACGAGCCGACCGTTCAACCATTGGGCTGACGACCCCGCCGACTACCGTTTCGGCCATGAGCGAAGTCCTGTATGACGTTGCCGATCACATCGCAACCATCACCCTCAACGCGCCCGAGCGCATGAACACCATCAGCGGTGCGATGCTCGACCAGCTGTCCAGTCGGCTCCTCGAAGCTGACCGCGATCGTGATGTCCGCTGCATCGTGCTCACCGGTGCGGGTCGGGCATTCTGCGCCGGGCTCGATCTGGCCGCGCAGATGAGCGGTCCCAAGGGCAGCCTCGGCGGAATGGGTTCGCTCGATGCCACACCCGGCGAGTTCGACATCCGCAATGCGCCGCCCATCGTGTTGCACAACGTCGACACCCCCACCATCTGCGCGCTCAACGGTGGCGCAGCGGGCTACGGCCTCGACATCGCCCTGGGCTGCGATGTCCGTATTGCCGGCGCGTCGGCCAAACTGAACCCCGGCTTCGCCAAGCGTGGCATCGTTCCAGAGAGCGGCGGCACCTGGCTGCTGCCGCGCATGGTTGGCTACGCGAAGGCTGCTGAGATTGCCTTTACCGGGCGCACGCTGCTGTCGGACGAGGCGCTCGAACTCGGCCTGCTCAACCGGGTGGTCGCCGATGCCGACCTGCAGTCATCGGCCCGCGAGATGGCCGCCGAGATCGCGGCCAATGCGCCGCTCGCGGTGCGTGCGATCAAGCGAATGATGCGCGCCGCCGAGACCGAGACGTTCGAGCAGAACGTGCATCATGTGTTCCTGCAGTTGCTGCCGCTGTTCCGTACCGACGACTTCCGCGAGGGCGTCGCCGCCTACATGGAGAAGCGCACCCCCGACTTCACCGGCCGCTAGCTCGCCGGTCCAATGCCGCAGCACTTCGCCCCGCCTGGGTCTGCAGCCTGACCCGACCGCGCGATCGCGCCCACATTCGTTCTGGCAGTCGATTCGCGCCCGGAATGGCTCACTGCGACTGACGGATCGGAGCTGGTGCTTGCGGACAGATCGAGGCGGGTGTCGAGCTGTCATACTGATCCATCGATCGATGGCGATGACGGGCAGGCGAGGGCGACGATGAGGCTGAATGTGGTGAGGGGCGGTACGGCCGGGGCTCCGCCCATCGTGTTCGTGCACGGGCTGGGGTCATCGGCCGCCACGTGGGCGCAGTGCATGAGTTTGCTCGGGCTGCATTTCGAGGTGCTTGCCGTCGATCTACTGGGCCACGGTGGCTCGTCGGTGCCGGACGACCCCGATGCGTATACGCGTGACCTGGCACTCGCCGACATCGATGACGTACTGGCAACGCTCGACTCCCCAGCAGTCCTCGTCGGCCATTCGCTCGGCGGTTACCTCGCGCTGGCCCACGCCGCAACGCGTCCCGGTGTAGCCCGCGCCATCGTCGTGATCAACACCGGCCCGGGGTTTCGGGACGCCGACAAACGCGAGGCATGGAACGAGCGCTCGCGACGCAATGCGCACAAGTTTGGTGTTGCTCCGCAGGTCACCAATCTGAACTTGCAGAACGACTCCATCGTGATGGACCGGCTGGCCGAGATTGCCGTACCGGTCTTGGTGCTCGCCGGCGAGCTGGATCGTCCGGAGTACGTGGTGTCGGGTCAATACCTCGAACGCAAAGTCCCCCGTGCGCGCCTGCGGGTGATCGCCGGCGGTGACCACTCGATGCACGAGTCGACCCATGCTGCGCAGGTGGCGGAGGCGATCGAGGAGTTCGTGTTGTCGGCAGAGTGACTGTTCGATGACGGAACCGAACCACGTGTCATCGACCAGAGCGGCCTACGACGAGACAGCCGAGGTGTACGCGCCGTTGATCGGGACCAGCATCAGCTGGGCGGTGGAGGGACCGCTCGACCGAGCGTTGCTGACAGACGTGCTCGCCGACTATGCCGGCCGGATGCCATCTCGATGCTCGAGGGCGAGCAGGACGATCATCGCAAGGGCAACGGAAATGAAGGCGCCTCCCACATCGCGACCAGTCTGAAAGGCAACCTTCATCGCGAACAGGTGGAGCAACGACACCAACAGCAGCCACGTCCACGCGGAACGACGTTTGCCGGTCATGTACGCGTGACCGAGAAAGAGGATGTTCCAGAGCACGTGACCGGAGAACGGCCAGTTCAGCGCAAGCGCGACGACACTCACGACGGTGGTGGCAGCGAAGGTCAGCCTCCATTGCGCAGGGAACTCCGATCGGAATTGCACGAGGTAACAACCGCCTAGCCCGAACAGCGGGAAGACATACCAGAACAGTGCAGTCCGCGGTGAGAGGACGAACGCGAACAAGAGTGCGCTTGCTGCCGTGGCCACCACCAGAACGAGCCATCTCGGTTCCGGAATAGGTGCCGCGGCAGACCCTGGGTCGGCCTGTGGCGCTGGCGTGTTCATCGTTGGTGGCCAAGCGCGGAGTCGAACCGCTGAGTTGCCGGTAAAGGTCAACTGCTCATCGTCGTACCCCGATGGCCGTCGACCACTCTGCCACCACCGGCAGCGAATTCCACCCTGCTCGGGTCGTGGTGCACAAGGATGCGGAGGTGATCTCATTGCTCGAGGGCCTCGCCACCACCCGCGCCGTGCGCCGCTACACCAACGCGCCGATTCCCGACCACGATCTGGCCAGCATCCTGTGGCACGCATCACGGGCACCGAGCGGCAGCAACCGTCAGCCGTTCCGGTTCATGGTGCTACGTGACGGTTCACAGGCAACAGCCGCGAAGGCGCTGCTCGGCTCGTCGTTCAGGGCGGGTTGGGCGGCCAAGCTACACGCCGACGGGTACATCGAGGGGTCGGGCGCGAGGGACGACTCGCCCAAGGCGCGCATGGCCGCAACGATGCAGCACTACGTGGATCACATCGAGGATGTGCCGGTCATCGTGCTGGCCTGCATGCAGCGGCATCGTGCGCCGAATCCGTACGAGGGTGCGTCGGTCTACCCGGCGTGTCAGAACCTGTTGCTGGCGGCGCGGGCGTTGGGATACGGAGGCGCGCTCACGATGTGGCACCAGATGGTCGAGGCCGAGCTGCGCGAACTGCTGTCGATTCCCGAGCAGGTGGCGCTCTCCGCGTGCATCACGCTCGGCCGTCCCGCCGGCTCGCACGGTCCCGTCCGGCGGCGGCCCCTTGGCGAACTGGTCTTCGAGGAGATGTGGGGTGAAGCGCCGGTCTGGGCAGTCGATCCGCCCGGGACCGAATTCACCCAGGCGGGTCCCCGGCGCCGTTAGTCCCGAACGCCCTTCGCCGGGATCAATGGTCGCCGCTACTGTTGGCTCATGGCCTCGTTCGCGCTGAATCAGATCGCAGGCGTCGACTCGTCGACGGGTTCCACCAAGGTGGAGGTCCGCGATCTCGACAGCGGCGAGGTTGTTTCGCGTGGCATCGTGGCACACACGCCCACGACTCCGCCCAGGAGCGAGCAGGACCCCGCCATGTGGTGGTCGGCGTTCGAGGGTGCCTGGCAACAAGCCGGTGCGCCCAGCGTGGCGGCCATCAGTGTTGCCGGCCAGCAGCACGGCATGGTCGCGCTCGACGAGCCAGGCGATGTCATCCGCCCGGCCAAGCTGTGGAACGACACTGAGTGTGCGCCTGACGCCGGATGGCTGCTGAAGCAGCTGCCCGGAGGTGCGGCCGACTGGGCTGCGGCGTGTGGCAGCGTGCCGGTGGCAGCGTTCACCATCGCCAAGTTGTCGTGGTTGCACCGCAGCGAACCCGACAATTGGCAACGCCTTGCCCACGTGCTGCTGCCTCACGACTGGATGACCTACCAGCTCACCGGCGCCATGTTCACCGACCGCGGCGACGCCAGCGGCACGGGGTACTGGTCGGCGGCAACGGGGGAGTACTGCTGGGACCTGCTCGCCATCATCGACTCCGGTCGTGATTGGACCCACGTGGTGCCACACGTCCTCGGGCCGTTCGAGCCTGCGGGTACCTGGCGTGATGCGGTGGTGGCGCCGGGTACCGGTGACAACATGGCCGCTGCACTCGGTCTTGCGCTGCAGCCGGGTGATGCGGTGATCTCGCTCGGTACATCGGGCACGGTGTACACCGTTGCAGAGCAACCGGTCGCCGATGCCTCGGGGTCGATCGCCGGGTTCGCCGATGCCTCGGGCCGCTTCCTGCCGTTGGCCTGCACGCTCAACGCCACCCGGGTCACCGATGCGATCGCCCGGCTGCTCGGTGTTGACCACGGCGGTCTCGATGCGCTTGCACTGGCGGCCCCACTGGGTGCAAATGGTGTCACGTTGTTGCCGTACCTCGATGGCGAACGTACGCCGAACCGCCCCAAGGCCACCGGTGTCCTCGCTGGCCTGCGCTCAGACGCCTCCCGCGAGCAGGTTGCACGGGCGGCTGTCGAGGGTGTCGTCTGTGGCCTGCTCGATGGCCTCGACGCCCTCCGGGCCCAGGTTCCCGGCATCGGACGGGTCGTCGTCACCGGCGGCGGGGCACACTCGCTGGCCTATCGCCAGATCCTTGCCGACCTCTGCGACCTTCCCGTGGTGTGCTCTGATGCCGAGCAGGCGGTGGCGGCCGGAGCGTGCGTGCAGGCGGCTGTCGTACTGCAGGAAATCGATCCGGCCACGTTGGCGGCACGGTGGGGGCTCGGCTCGCACCACGAGGTGGCCCGATCCAGTTCGGTCACCGACGATGCCGCAGCCGTCGTTCGCGCTGCGTATGCGGGCCTGCGCGACCGCATGGCGTGACCGCTCCCGACCCCTTCGAGTTGCTCGGCCTCGACCGGGCTGCGTCTTTGGCAGAGGTGCGCGTGGCGCGGCGTCGGCTGGCATTCGATCGTCACCCGGACAGGGGCGGTAACGCCGACGACATGCGCGTGCTCAATGCAGCTTTTGATGCTGCCGTTGGACATCTCACCGGGCGCCGCCCGCTCCCCGAGGCACCCGTCGGTGCTACTTCAACACCCGATCCTGCGACCACATCGCCGACCGCTGCGGCGGGCCGCCCAACGCCCGGCCAACATCGATCCGGGCGGGTGCAGCACGATGTGCCGTCGTTCGTCGTCGCTGCCCTACCGGCCGAGGCCTTCGAAGCGTTGCTGGTGGTCACGTCGTGGGTGGGTGAGGTGCTGGTCGACGATCCTCCATACGTCTTGGAGGTGCATCTCCGCGAACCCGCCGAGTGCTGGTGCCGTCTCGATCTGGTGCCGGACGCGGGAGCATCCACGGTCAGCATCACGGTGGCCCCCTCGGGTGATGGCGCACCGCCGCTGCTCGACGACGTGCGCGACATGTGGGTGCAAAACCTCAATCAGCCCGGCGTCTTCGAGTGATCTCGGTCGTGCCTCTGCAACGGGTCAGCCGAGACCGGCAGCCTTGATCAGTCGGTCGCGGATGGCGTGTCCCAGCCCGACTGCCGGCGGAAGCACCGCGACCAAGACGTCGAGACCGCGTTCGTCGGCTGCACGCAGCCACACATAGAGCTGTTGTGCGGCGATGACGAGATCGGGGGTGGGGTCGAGCACATCGACGCGTAGCCCGTTGTCCTGCAGGCTGGACGCACGCGCAGCTGCATCGCCCGCTGACTCGGCGATCTCGACGCGACAACGCGGCGCATAGTGCGAGGCCAGCATGCCACTGGCGCGGCTCGGGCCCCCGGCGGGTTGCATCGTCAAGCCGAGGCCGGCATCGAGCAGGCGGGCGATCACCTCGTTGGGGATGCCACCCGGCCGCAACACCTGCGGCGGATCGCACGTGCAGTCGACAATGGTCGATTCGACACCGATGGGGCAGGGGCCACCATCGAGCACCAGATCGACAGCGTCGCCGAGGTCGGAGCGGACGTGTTCGGCGGTGGTGGGCGACACGTGGCCGAAACGGTTGGCGGATGGCGCCGCCAGCCCGCCGCCGAACCGTTGGAGCAGGTCGAGGGCAAGGGGATGTGCCGGCACGCGCAGCCCGACGGTGTCGCGGCCACCGGTGACCACGGTGAGCACATGCGCCGCCTTGGGCACGAGCACGGTGAGCGGACCTGGCCAGCACGTTTCGGCGAGCAGTCGGGCGCTGGCCGGTACCGCCGACGACCACGATGTCAGGTCGTCGGCCGAGGCCAGGTGCACGATCAGCGGATGATCCGCTGGCCGGCCCTTGGCTGCGAAGATGCGCCGCACTGCTGCCTCGTTGGACGCGTCGGCGGCGAGTCCATAGACCGTCTCGGTGGGCATGCCCACCAACCCGCCACGGCGCAGGACGGCGACCGCTTCATCGATGCGGTCTGTCACGCCGGCGCGGTCATCCGGGCGTGGCATCCAGGAACTCGAGCGCCGCGTCGATGAACGAGAACGCCTCGGGTGTGGCGAAGTGATCAACCTTGCGCAACACCGTCAGCTCGGCGTTTGGAAGGGCCTCGGCGAGTCGGTCGCCGGGGCCGGCGAAGTCGAGGTCGCCGATGACCACCAGTACGGGACAGGTGACGCGTGCCAACTCCGCATGGGTGAACGGACCGCCCGCCGGGCGGCGCATGACCGCAGCAAGGGCTTCTTTGTCGTTGCCGGCCTGATCGGCGTACTGTGCGAAGAGGCGGGCGATGTTGTCGTTGGGGTCCGCTGTGCCATCGAGCGCGGCGAGAATACGCTCGGTGCCGCTGTTGTCGCTGCGGAACACGTTCTCGCCGATGCCCGCCAGCACCAGACGCGAAAAGCGGTGTGGTTCGCTGCAGGCCAGGCGCAACAGCGTGATGGCGCCGAGCGAGAAACCAACGGCATCGACGGGCTCGTCGGGCAACAGGTCGGTGATGCGCGTGGTCAGGTCGGCATAGGCCAGGGGGTCGTGGGGCTTGGGTGCCTCGCCGTGGCCGAGCAGGTCGACGCCGATCACGCTGCGGTCGACATCTTCCAACAGGGCGGTGAAACCGCTCTTTTGCCAGGTGGTCTTGAACGACCCTCCCCAGCCATGAACGAGAACAACCGGTGCTGCCATGGGCGACACGATAACCGACGACGCACATGGGTCGAAAAAAGCCGTAGCCTGCTACGGCTCTTGCGTGCGATGAGCGACAGAACGAGGTTTGATCCATGCGATTCCTGAACGATGTGCCGCCCTACGACCTGACCTATAGCGACGTCTTCATGGTGCCCAGCTTGTCGTCGGTCCCCAGTCGGCTCGATGTCGACCTCAGCACCCCCGACGGTCTGGGCACCACCATTCCCGTGGTGGTCGCCAACATGACGGCGGTCGCTGGTCGGCGCATGGCCGAAACCGTTGCCCGTCGCGGCGGACTCACCGTGCTGCCCCAGGACATCCCGCTCGATGTCATCGAGCATGTCGTCGATTTCGTCAAGACCCGCCACCCCATCTTCGAGACGCCCATCACGCTCTCGCCACAGCACACCGTCGGCGATGCGCTGGGACTCATCCACAAGCGAGCCCACGGTGCTGTCATCGTGGTTGATGACGGTCGGCCGGTCGGCATCTTCACCGAGGGCGATGCTGCGGGTTTCGATCGGTTCACGCAGTTGCAAAATGTGATGAGCCGCGAGCTCGTCACCGTCGAGGCACACGTCACGGCCGAGGAGATCTTCGATCGCCTCGCCGGTCAGCGCCTGACCGTGGCGCCGGTGGTCGACGACAATGGCCGTCTGCTCGGCTGCGTCACCCGCAAGGGCGCCCTCCGCAGCACGATCTACAAGCCAGCTGTCGACAAGCAGGGCCGGTTGATGATCGCTGTTGCAGTCGGGATCAATGGCGATCCCGCGAAACGTGCCAAGGCCCTGCTCGACATGGGCGTTGATGTCCTCGTTATCGACACCGCGCACGGGCACCAGACCCGCACGTTGCGCGCCATCGAGGAAGTGCGTGCGGTGGTCCCCGACACCCCCATCGTTGCGGGCAACGTGGTCACCGTCGAGGGCACCCGGCAGCTCATCGAGGCGGGTGCCGACATTCTCAAGGTCGGCGTCGGCCCGGGGGCCATGTGCACCACGCGCATGATGACCGGTGTCGGCCGGCCACAGTTTTCCGCAGTACTCGAATGCGCCGGCGAGGCGGCCCGACTGGGCAAGCACATCTGGGCCGACGGTGGCGTGCGCTACCCGCGCGATGTCGCGCTCGCCCTGGCCGGCGGTGCTGCCAGCGTCATGTTCGGTTCATGGCTCGCCGGCACCTATGAGTCTGCGGCCGACACGCTGCGCGACCCCGACGGTCGGCTGTACAAGGAGAGCTACGGCATGGCGTCGAACCGTGCCGTGAAGAACCGCACCCGTGCCGAAACGGCGTTCGAGCGGGCCCGCAAGGAGCTGTTCGAAGAGGGCATCAGCACGTCGCGCATGTACCTCGATCAGGAACGCCCCGGTGTTGAGGACATCCTCGACCAGATCGTGGCTGGCGTTCGGTCCTCGTGCACGTACGCCGGCGCCGCCAACATCACCGAGTTCCACGAACGTGCCGTGGTCGGTGTGCAGAGCGCCGCCGGGTACGACGAAGGGCGTCCGCAGGGGACGAGCTGGTGAGAGTCGTCGCCATCGATGGCCCGGCCGGTGCAGGAAAGTCCACGGTGGCCAAGGTGCTGGCAGCACGCCTCGGGCTGGAGTACCTCGACACCGGAGCGATGTACCGGGCGGTCACGTTCGCAGCGTTGCGGCGGGGCATCCCGCTGGACGATCTGGTGGCAGTGGGCGAACTGTCGCGTGGACTCGTGCTCGACATCGGCACGCAGAGCGTGATCGTTGATGGGGTCGACGCCACGGCGGCGATTCGTACCCCCGAGATCACGGGTGCTGTCAGCACCGTCGCGGCCAACAGCGAGGTTCGGTCCGAGTTGCGTGCGCGTCAGCGGGCGTGGGCTGAACAACGCGGAGGCGGCGTCATCGAGGGGCGTGACATCGGTTCGGTGGTCTTCCCCGATGCGATGCTGAAGCTGTACCTCACTGCGTCACCGCGGGTTCGTGCCGAGCGTCGGGTGGCCGAGGCGGGTGGCGACATCGACGAGATCGAGCGGGCCATCGCGCTGCGCGACCAACAGGATTCGAGCCGGGCCGACAGCCCCTTGCGCGAGGCAGATGGATCGATCGTGCTAGACACAAGCGGTCTGGCTGTCGATGTCGTGGTCGCCAGCATCGAACGGTTGCTGAAAGGGGAGTAGTGAGCGAGGTTGAGTCGTTCTTTGCTGATCAGAGTCTGTGGAGCAAGGCGTCGTACCAGTTCTGGAAGGCCATCGCCACGGGCTTCGTCCGGCTGTTGACGCGCATGACGGTGGAGGGCAAGGAGAACCTGCCCCGTACCGGCGCCTATGTGCTCGCCCCGGTACACCGCAGCTATGTCGACACCCCCATCGCCGCTGGTGTCACCCGTCGGCGCATGCGGTTCATGGGCAAGGACAGCATGTGGAAGAACAAGCCGTTCGGCTGGCTGCTTTCGTCGGTGGGTGGGTTCCCGGTCACGCGTGGCACCATCGACATCGAGGCCCTGAAGCGCTGCATCCATGTGCTCAGCGTCGGCGAGCCGTTGGTGATGTTCCCGGAGGGTGAACGCAAGTCGGGTCCTGTTGTGCAACCCCTCTTCGAGGGTGCCGCCTACGTGGCGTGCCGTGGCCGGGTGCCGGTCATCCCCGTGGGCATCGGCGGTTCCGAGCGGGTGATGCCCAAGGGCGCCAAGTTCATCTACCCGCGCAAGGTGCACGTCATCGTCGGCAGGCCCATCTATCCGGTCACCGACGAACGTGGTCGTGCGCCGCGCACCGAGGTGAAGCGGCTCACCGCCGAACTACACGCAGAACTCCAGGTGCTGTTCGACGCGGCTCAGGCGCACGTCGGCCTGAACTAGACCGCCTGCACCCCCGGGTGCTCAGGAGTCGAAGTAAGCGGTGAGCGCCCGGGTGAGAAAGACCGGATCCTTTGCGCCACACAACTCGCGTGCCGAGTGCATCGAGAGTTGGGGCACACCGACATCGACGGTGGGGATGCCAAGGCGCGTGGCGGTGATCGGTCCGATGGTCGAACCGCAGGGCATGTTGTTGCGCGACACGAACACCTGCCACGGCACGCCGGCCGTCTCGCACGCACGCTGGAAGGTGACGGCGGTCTGTGCACTGGTGGCATAGCGCTGGTTGGCGTTCACCTTGATGGCCGGACCCTGGTTGACGAGTGGCCGGTGCCCGGGCTCGTGGCGCTCTGGGTAGTTGGGGTGCACGGCGTGAGCGTTGTCGGCCGACACGCACGACGATGCCGCCATGGCGCGGTGGAACGCGTCGCGGTCGCCGCCGCGGCCATGCACGAGTCGTTCGAGCACGGTGCTCAGCAGTGGACCGCTGGCGCCCGTAGCGCTCTCGGACCCGACCTCTTCATGGTCGAAGAGCGCCATCACCGATGTGTGCCGGGTGGGTGGCGCCGCAACCAGCGATGCCGTGGCGGCCCAGCAACTGGCCAGATTGTCGAGACGGGCACTGGCGATGAGCGAACGATCAGCGCCGATGAGCGCAGCTCTGGTGACATCGAACAGGCACAGGTCCCACCACGCGATCTGATCGACGGCCACGTGCAGTTGAGCTGCGAGCCAATCGGCGAAGTCGCCGTCGGCGGGCGAACCCGTTCCCCACACCGGGTTGAGGTGCTGCTGTTTGTCGAGCACCAGCCCCTTGTCGTTGACCTCTCGGTCGAGATGGATGGCCAGCTGCGGCACCCGCGCAACGCCCTCATGCACTGCTACATCGACAAAGGAGCCATCGGTGAGCACCACCCGACCGGCCACGCCGAGATCGCGGTCGAGCCACGAGTTCAGCAGCGCACCGCCGTAGACCTCGACCGCCAGCTGCTTCCAGCCGAGCATTCCGGTGTCGGGCCGCGGCTTGATCCGTAACCCCGGTGAGTCGGTGTGGGCGCCGACGATCCGGTACGGCGATGCAGCATCGGTGTGATCGGGTTGACGCCAGGCGACGATGGCGGCGCCGCGTACCACGAACCCGGCGGGCACGCTGTCCCACGCTGCGGTTTCGCTGCGTTGCTGGAAACCTGCGCCTTCGAGCCGCTGCACCGTGGACGACACGGCGTGCCAGGGAGACGGTGACGCATCGAGGTAGGCGAGCAGGTCGGCGACGGCTTCGGGTGCGGGGGCGGTCATGTCACTTACCGTAGAGCCCAATGGGCAGGCCGGTGCCGCGCAGGTGTGGTGTCTCGTTGATGGTGATGATCTGGCGTTGCCCGGTTCGGGCTGCCACCACCCGGTGGATCGACGTGTAGTTGGGGTAGAAGAAGCCGCTGCTCTCAGCCGTGCCGAGCACGCGTGCCAGGTAGGCGTTGATCACACCACCGTGGCAGACCACGGCGACGTTGTGCCCGCCGTGGTTGTCGATGATGGCCTCGATCGAGCGGAACACCCGACGCCCGAACTCCTCCTGCGTCTCGTCGCGTCCGTCCCAGGTGTTGTCGAGCATCTGCTGCCAACGCGGGTCGTTGGTGGCCTTGAGCTCCTCCACCGGCACGTACTCGCTGGAGTTGCGGTCGAACTCGGCAACACCGTCGACGAGCGTGACGGCCAGCCCGAGCCGAGCAGCGAGCGGGGCAGCGGTTTGTTGAGCGCGCTGCATCGGGCTCGCGTAGATTGCGTGCAGTTCTTCGCTCGCGAGGTAATCGGCCAGGTGTGCCGCCTGGGCGTGGCCGGCCTCGCTCAGCTCGGGATCGGCAACGCCCTCCTCCAACTCGCGGCGAACAGGCAAGGCATGACGGATCAACAACAACTCCATAACCGAATAGATAAGCAGCTATGAACCGCCGGACGAAGATCGTGGCCACCATCGGGCCGGCCAGCGAGAGCCCGGCGATGCTCGAGGCACTGCTGCGCGCCGGGGTCGATGTGGTCCGGCTCAACCTCAGCCACGGCCCATTGGAGGAGCACGTGCAGCGGCTGCGTGCCGTGCGTGCTGCCGCAGCGGCCGTTGGTTCGCCCACTGCGGTGCTGGCCGACCTTCCCGGGCCGAAGGTGCGCGCCGGGCGGTTTCCTGATGGAGGCGTCTCGCTGATGGTGGGTCAGTTGCTGGGCTTGCGGCCCGGCACCGGGCCGAGCGATGCCGCGATGATCACGGTTGATTACCCATCACTGCTCGCCGATGTGCAGCCGGGCGACCGCATCGTGCTCGGCGATGGTGGTATCACGCTGCGGGTCAGCGGCGTTGGCGCCGATGCGCTGTCAGCGAACGTGGAGGCCGGCGGACTGGTGCAGGGCCGCCCCGGTGTGCACCTGCCCAGCGAGCGCTTGCGGCTCGCTGCCCCCACTGCCGAGGACTTGGTGCTCGCTGCGGCAATGGCGGCCGAGGGGGTTGACTTCATCGGTGTGTCGTTCGTGCGTGAGGCCATCGACATGGAACGCGTCCGTCAGGTCACCGCTCCGCATGCGGTGCGCCTGGTGGCAAAGATCGAAACCATTCCAGCAGTGGCAAACCTGGCCGCCATCGTGGCGGCCAGCGATGCAGTAATGGTGGCCCGTGGCGATCTGGGTATCGAGTGCCCGCTCGAAGACGTGCCGCATCTGCAGAAGCGGATCATCCGTCACTGCGTCGAGGCGGGCGTGCCTGTGATCACTGCCACGCAGATGCTCGAGAGCATGATCGTGTCGCCGGCTCCGACGCGGGCCGAGGTCAGCGACGTGGCCAATGCCGTGTTCGACGGCACCGACGCCGTGATGTTGTCCGCCGAGACGGCCATCGGGCACGATCCCGTGCTGGTGGTCACCACGATGGCGCAGATCGCCGTGCGTGCCGAGAGCGAGGCCAGCTATGCCCAATGGGGAGCGCGTCTCGGTCGGGTGCAGCGCCAGCAGTGGACCGATGCCACCGATCGCATCACGCAGGCCATCACCCACGCCTGCGCTCAGGCAGCCGCCGACGCAGGCGCCGAGGCAATCCTGTGCTGCACGCGCTCGGGTCGTACCGCCAGGGCGATGGCGCGGTTCCGGCCGACGGCGCGACTGATCGGCCTCAGCCCCGACATGGCCACGGTGCGGTCGTTGTCGCTCACGTGGGGGGTCACCCCGCTGCACGTCGACACCTATGGGTCCACCGACGAACTGGTGTGGTTCGCCGTCGAGTCCGCCGTGCGCCACGGTCTGGTCGACGCGGGCTCTGTGGTGGCGGTGCTGGCCGGCGCCCCCGACCGCACCAGCGGTGCCGCCACCGATGTCTTGCGCCTGGTCCGGGTCGGATGATGGCCATCCACCACGACGAAGCCGGCACCGTCGATGCCCCGCTGATCGTGCTGGTGCACGGCACGATGGACCGCGCCACCGGCATGCTGCTGCTCAGCCGCCGGCTCGATGACCGTTTCCGGGTGTTGCGTTACGACCGGCGCGGCTATGGCCGATCCGCTCCGCACGATGGTCCGTTCGACATGCAGGCCCAGGTCGATGACCTGATGGCATTGATCGATGACCGGCCCGCGGTGGTGGTGGGTCACAGCTACGGCGGCAATGTCGCCCTTGCTGCGGCCGCTCAGCATCCCGGGGTGATCCACGGCGTGGCTGTCTACGAGTCCCCGCTGTCATGGGAACCCTGGTGGCCGGGAACGACGGCCGGTGCTGCGGCGCGGGCCACGGCCGGTGATTCAGCAGAAGCTGCAGAACGATTCATGCGTCGGCTGATCACCGACGAGGTCTGGGAGGCGCTGCCCGAGCGCACCCGGGCCACTCGTCGCGCCGAGGGCGCCGCCATGGTGGGTGAACTGCGCGACCTACAGGCCAACCGGCCGTGGCGCGCAGAGCAGATCCGCTGCCCGCTCGTGGTCAGCGCCGGTTCTCGTGGCGTCCAACATCACCGCGACGGTATGGCGTTCGTGCACGACCAGATCGCAGCCAGTGTGCTGGTCGAGTTGCCGGGTTGTCGCCATGATGCACCGATGCGTCACGCTGATCTGTTCGCGACGTCCATCGTGGAGCCGCTCATGCGCATGGTCGGTGGCGGGTGGGCCGACCAGGTCAGTTGTTCGGCAGACTGACGTGCACATCGGTGCCGAAGAACGTGCAGGTGGTGTCGACAGCGGTGCCGCCCGCTTTGATCTTGTCGGCACAGTTCTGCAGTACCTGACGCTGTGACCATACGCCGATGGCGAGGGCTACGAGCAGCACGATCATGATGGCCTTCTTCGTGACGGACGCCATCACCTTGGCCGAGATGAGCGCACCCACGACCAGTACGGCTACGGCGATCAGGGCGATGTTCTTGGCCGAGGACAGCGAGAGCGAGAGCATTCGACCACGATACGTTGACCGGGTGGTCGGGGTGTGGCACCCGCACCGGGCGCCGTAGTGTTGGTGCCATGAGTGACGAGCGCCCGATCCATCTGACCAACCAGGGCCCGCCCAGCGCAACCCTGCCGCCGCCCGAGCCGGCCGCTCGCCACGCCCTGCAGCAGGCGCTCGCTGGCGACGCTGACAAGCGTCACGATGCGGTGTCGGCCGTGGTGGCCACATGGCCGCGCTATGTCGATGCGTGGGCGCGGTTGGGTGATCTCGGGCGCGACGACATCGAGCGCTATGCCGCATACCGCGTGGGTTACCACCGCGGTCTCGATGCGTTGCGCGCCAATGGCTGGCGCGGCTCGGGTTACGTCCGTTGGAGCCACGAGGACAACCGCGGCTTCCTGCGGGCGTTGCGTGGCCTCGGCCACATGGCCCACCGCATCGGCGAGACCGACGAGGCCGAGCGGATCGCGTTGTTCATCCAGCAACTCGATCCCAGCGGCATCCCATCGGATGGCTGAGACCGGCCTGGCCGGGGCAGTGCTCACCGGCGGCAGGAGCCGGCGGATGGGCACCGACAAGGCCTTGTTGCGCCTCGACGGCGAGGCAATGGTGGATCGCATCGGGGCGGTCGTGCGCGCCGCCGGGTGCCAACGCGTGGTGGCCATCGGCCCCGCACACCTGGCGGGCGGGCTCGAATCAGTTGCCGACCGCTCTCCGGGTGAGGGTCCGCTCGGCGGCGTGATCACGGCGCTGATCATGCTGGGCGAGCACGCGTCGGCCGTGTTGGTCGTTGCCTGCGACATGCCGTGGTTGGATGTTGCGGCGGTGCAGGTTCTGGTTGATGCAGCGGGGCAGGCAGCAGGCTCGATGCCACCGGTCGATGTGGTGATGGCGCAGACCGATCGCCTTGAACCGCTGTGCGCTCTGTGGAGCCCCAGCAGCCTGGGTCGGCTGCAGTTGGCGTTCGGCGCTGGCGAACGGGCCATCCATCGCGCCCTCGGCGGGCTGACCGTGCTCAGGGTCGCCCTGCCCGGCGACGCCCTGCGTAATGTCAATACCCCCGATGACCTGCCCAGACGCTAGCCTGCCCCTCCATGGCAATTGCTGAGATCACCGTCGACGAACTCGCCGAGAAGATGGCCCACGGAGCGCGCGTCATCGACGTTCGTGAGACCGATGAATACGAGGGTGGGCACATCCCCGGTGCCGTCCACGTGGTGCTTGGCAGTGTGCCCGACAATGTCGAGGCGTTCCGCGGCGGCGATCCCACCTACGTGGTTTGTCGCTCGGGTGGGCGCAGCATGCAGGCGTGCGAGTACCTGATCGGTCACGGTGTGCACATCGTCAATGTTGCCGGCGGCACCATGGCGTGGGTGCAGAGCGGTCGAGACACGGTGTCCGGGGACTCGCCTTCGTGACGTATTGGTGGATCGAGACACAACCCGAACTGGTCGAACTCGTCGACACCCTGCTCGCCCAGCCGCGTTACGCGTTTGATACCGAGTTCCATCGCGAGCGCACCTACTACCCAAAGCTCGCGCTGGCGCAGTTTGCCTGGCCGGGTGGCACGGCACTGGTCGATCCGCTGGCGGTCGATGTCACCGCCCTGCGTCCGTTGCTCGAGAGCGACACCCAGTGCGTGTTGCATGCCGCCCAGCAAGACCTCGATGTGCTCACACACTCGTGCGGGGCCATTCCGCGCCGTTTGTTCGATACGCAGCTCGCTGCAGGCTTCATCGGTTACGGCACGCCGTCGCTCGCCAGTCTGTTGCAGGGCGAACTGAAGATCACCGTGCCAAAGGGTGATCGCCTCACCGATTGGCTACGGCGCCCACTGACCGAGGACCAGAAGTCGTACGCCGCCAGCGATGTGGCGCACCTGCTCGAACTGCAGGACCGCATCACCGGTCAACTCGAGCGTTCGGGCCGAGTTGCCTGGGCAGAGGCCGCATGCGAGGAACTCCGCGTGAAGCCGGGCAGTGGTTCCGACCCCGAAGGTGCGTGGTTGCGCCTCAAGGACGTACGCGTGCTCAAGCCCCGCGCTCGCAGCGTGGCCCGTTCGGTGGCCGCATGGCGCGAACGCCGAGCGATGAGCGCCGACTCGCCGGTGCGCCAGATCCTGCCCGACCTCGCCATTCTCGGGATCTCGCAGAAGCAGCCGCGTACCGTCGAGGAACTTGCCCACGCCCGTGGCATCGACGAGCGGCACTGGCGCGGCAACCTCGGGCGCGAGATCATCGCTGCGGTGCTCGAGGGACTCGAGGGCGAAGTGCACCTCCCTGCGTCCGAGGGCGATGATCTCGACCGGAACATGCGCCCCGCCATCACGTTGGTGTCGGCGTGGGTCAGTGAGTTGGCCCGTCAGGAAAAGATCGACACGGCCCTGTTGGGCACACGCGGCGACATCGTCTCGCTCCTGCGCAACGATCCCGAGGCCCGCCTGGCAACTGGCTGGCGGGCCGAGCTGCTTGGCGACCACGTCACTCGTCTGGTGCAGGGCACGGCGGCGCTCACCTTCGATGGCAAGGGCAGCCTGCGTCTCATCGACGTCCCCTGACCCGACTGGTTGCGCCCGCAGAGCAGAATCAGGCGCGGGTGATGCGGCGCAGCTTCTTCCAGAGTTGATCGAATGCTGCGGTCACATCGGCGGAGCGCGCTCCGTAGCTGTGGATCGAGCGCCGTTCGCCGCTGGCCTGATTGACGATGACGCGCTGGGGGATCACCGGCTGCCAGATCGCCTTCTTGCCCACGATGCGGGTGAGTTCGTCGTAGCGGCGATCGGCCTCGCCGGAGATGGCCGGGACCTTGTTGACGATGACGCCGGCCAGTTCGAGCGAGTCGTTGTGTGCATCCCAGACCTCGTCGATGACATCAGCGACGGCACCGATACCACGCAGACCCAATGCCGACGGCTCGACAACGATAATGGCGAGGCTGGCGGCAGTGAGCCCGCTCGTGGTGAGGTTGCCCAGGCTCGGCGGGCAATCGATCAAGATGGCGTCGTAGCGATCGGCAATGCGTTCGAGCGCATTTCGTAGACGCTTCGGCTTGCCATGTTCGTGCGGTTGCAGGCGGTTCGATGCCGGCAGGAGATCGATCAGGGGGCTCCACGTTGACTCCACGATGGCCTTGTCGGCATCGGCTTTGGCCAGGACCTCAGCCGTGGAGACCTCGACAGTGGCGGGGTCGTGGCCGAGGATCCATGTGCTCGACGCCTGCGGGTCGAGATCGACCACCAGCACACGCTGGCCCGATGCTGCAGCCGCGGATGCCAGGCCGACGGTGACGGTGGTCTTGCCCACGCCACCTTTCTGATTGAGGAGAGCAACGATGCGACCCATGCCACCATGCTCTCACGCGAGCAACGCGACCACCGCCTCTTGCGCCGCGATGATGCCGGTTGTGGTGGCGGGGGTTGTGGCGCCCGCTGTACTGATCAGCAGCGTGGCCCCGGCAAGCGCCGACACGGCGAGCGGCTCGTGGCCCATGTTGATCGCAACCACGATGCGTTGGCTGCCCGCGCAGCGACGATAGGCCAACACGTGATCGCCGGTCTCGAGCATCTCGAGGGTGCCGCTCTGCAGGGCGGCGTGACCGCGACGCAGGCCGAGCAGATCGCGATACAGGTGCAGGATCGATGCCGGGTCGCGCTGCATCGATGCCACGTTGCGCACGTCCGGCTCGGGAGCGAACGGCAGCCACGGTGTGCCCGGCCAACCGTGCGCAGCATCGGGAGTCCAGGGCAGAGGAGCGCGGCAACCATCTCGGCCGCCCGGGTCGAGCCGTTGGGCCTCCGGGACCACGGCGTCGACCAGGCCGAGTTCTTCACCCTGAAACAGGAACGGCGTGCCTCGAAGGGTGAGCAGCATCACTGCTGCGAGGCGTGCCACGTGCTCGGAGCCGCCGTAGCGCTGGCGGTGGCGCGGTACATCGTGGTTCGACAGCACCCATGTGGGCCAGGCGCCGAGCGGCTCGAGATGACCGAGCGTGTTGCTGATCTTCGCGCGTAGCCCGGCGGCGTCCCAGGTGGCCCACAGGAACGAGAAGTTGAACGAGAGGTGCAGTTCGTCGTGATCGCCGTAGTACGCGGCCATCTTGGCCTCGTCGAGCAGGTACACCTCGCCGACGCTGGCTCGGTCGCCGTTGTAGCTGTCGAGCACCTTGCGGATACCGCGGAGGCGTTCGTGGGTAACGGGCACATCGTTGAAGGGCACATGCGGGTAGCCGCGTTTGATCGCCCCGGGCGCGTCGTCCTGATCGAGTTGCTTGCCGATGAGGTGCACCACGTCCATGCGGAACCCGTCGACCCCACGGTCCAACCAGAAGCGCAGGGTGTCGTGCATGGCCAGTTCGACGTCGGGGTTGTCCCAATTGAGGTCGGGCTGCTGGGGTAGGAAACAGTGCAGGTACCACTGCCCTCGCCGTTCGTCGAAGTCCCACGCGCTCGCCCCGTTGGTGAACGAGCACAGCCAGTTGTTCGCCGGTTCGTCGCGCCACACGTACCAGTCGGCCTTCGGGTTCGTGCGGTTGGAGCGGCTCTCGTGGAACCACGGATGCTGATCGCTCGTGTGGTTCGGCACCCAGTCCAGCATCAGGCGCATCCCACGCGCGTGGCAGTCGGCGATGAGTTCGTCCATGTCGGCCAGGGTGCCGAAGATGGGGTCGATGTCGCAGAAGTCGCTGACGTCGTAGCCGAAATCGGCCATCGGCGAACGGAACACAGGGGAGAGCCAGATCACCTCGACACCGAGCCATTGCAGATAGTCGAGCCGGGAGCGGATGCCCTGCAGGTCGCCCACCCCATCGCCGTCGGCGTCAGCGAAGCTGCGCGGGTAGATCTGATACACGACTGCCGACTGCCACCAGGGCACCTGTTCCATGCCCCGATGGTAGGTCTGGCGCTGCGCGTTGGTGGGTGTATGGTTCAGAACGAGGGCGTGCTTGAGCTCGTCCGGTAAGGGAGGCGTCCCAATGACCGACATCGCAGAGCGCAAGTCCGCTCCGGAGACGATCAGCCGCGTGGTGGTCCGTTTCGCCGGGGACTCTGGCGACGGCATGCAGCTCACCGGCGACCGGTTCACGTCGGCCAGCGCCATCTTCGGCAACGACCTGTCCACCCTGCCCGATTTCCCGGCCGAGATTCGGGCTCCAGCGGGAACCGTCAACGGCGTGTCCAGCTTTCAGGTGCAGATAGCCAACCACGACATCACCACCCCGGGCGATGCGCCCAGCGTGCTGGTGGCGATGAACCCCGCCGCGCTGAAGGCCGACCTCGGCCGTCTCGAGCAGGGGGGTCTCATCATCGTGAATCGCGACGCGTTCGTCGAGCGCGATCTGGCCAAGGTGGGCTACGACACCAATCCGCTCGACGACGATTCGCTCGTCAACTATCGCGTTGTGGAGGTGCCGATGACCTCGCTCACCATCGAGGCAACCGCCTCGCTCGGGGTGAAGCCGCGCGATGCCGAACGATCCAAGAACTTCTTCGCGCTCGGCATGATCTCGTGGCTGTTCTCGCGACCGCGCGAGCCAACGCTGGAATGGATCACGTCGCGCTTCAACGACGACCTGGTCCGCAGCGCCAACACAGCAGCGTTCAACGCCGGCTACCACTTCGGTGAGACCACCGAGTTGTTCGACCACCCGTTTCAGGTGCTGTCGGCGCACATGCCGCCCGGCGAGTACACCAACATCACCGGCAACGTGGCCCTTGCCTGGGGTCTGGTTGCTGCCGGCCAACTCGCGAAGTTGCCGGTGTTCCTCGGTAGCTACCCGATCACGCCCGCGTCCGACATTCTCCACGAACTTTCCAAGAGCAAGCATTTCGGTGTTCGAACCGTGCAGGCCGAGGACGAGATCGCTGCAGCGGGTATGGCCCTCGGCGCTGCATTCGCGGGGCACCTCGGGGTCACCACCACCAGCGGCCCCGGACTTGCACTGAAGAGCGAGACGCTCAGCCTGGCGGTGTCGCTCGAGCTGCCGATGTTGCTCATTGATATCCAGCGTGGTGGCCCGTCTACCGGCCTGCCCACCAAGACCGAGGCAGCAGACCTGAACATCGCCATGTACGGACGCCATTCGGAGGCTCCGTTGCCGATCGTTGCGGCGTACAGCCCGAGCCATTGTTTCCATGCCGCCATCGAGGCGGCGCGTATTGCGCTGAAGTACCGCACGCCGGTCATCTTGCTGTCCGACGGCTACATCGCCAACGGCTCCGAGCCGTGGCTGCTGCCCGATGTGGAGTCGTTGCCCGATATCTCCGTCGAGTTCCAAGAGGGCTTCAACCACGTCGCCCCCGACGGCACCGACGAATACTGGCCGTATCTGCGCGATCCCGAGACGCTCGCCCGGCCATGGGCCATCCCCGGTACGCCCGGATTGATGCACCGCGTGGGTGGGCTCGAGAAGCAGGACGGCAGCGGCGACATCAACTACACGCCGGCCAACCACGAGACGATGGTGCACCTTCGGGCGGCGAAGATCGCCGGTATTGCCGCCGATATTCCGCCCGCCGAGATCGTCGGCGATGCCGATGCCGATGTGTGCATACTTGGCTGGGGTTCCACCTGGGCGGCCATCGACGCTGCGGTCCAGCGCACCCGCCGCAGCGGCAAGAAGGTTGCGTGGGTGCACCTCACCCATCTCAGCCCGCTGCCTGCGAACCTCGGCGACGTGCTGCGGTCATTCCCCAGGGTGCTGGTGCCCGAGCTGAACCTCGGCCAGTTGTGCCGCATCGTGCGGGCCGACTACCTGGTGGACGCACAGGCAGTGAGCAAGGTGCAGGGCCTGCCCTTCACCTCGAAGGAGTTGGAGACGGCCATCGACACAGCGCTGGCCGCCGTGCACAGTAGCGAAAAGGGAGCTGCCTGATGACCGATGTTGTCGTTCCGCTGACCACGAAGAAGGACTGGACCAGCGACCAGGAGGTGCGTTGGTGTCCCGGATGTGGCGACTACGGCATCCTGCTCGCCGTGCAGACGCTGATGCCCGAACTGGGTGTGCAACCCGAAAATACCGTGTTCATATCGGGCATCGGCTGTTCCAGCCGCTTCCCGTACTACATGAACACCTATGGCATCCACAGCATCCATGGCCGGGCACCCGCCATTGCCACCGGTGTGGCGGTGGCACGGCCCGACCTCGATGTGTGGGTCATCACCGGCGACGGTGATGCGCTGTCGATTGGCGGTAACCACCTCATCCACGCCCTGCGCCGCAACGTCAACCTGACCATCCTGTTGTTCAACAACCGCATCTACGGGCTCACCAAGGGGCAGTATTCGCCAACGTCAGAGGTCGGCAAGGTCACCAAATCCACGCCGATGGGCTCCATCGACCACCCCTTCAGCCCGCTGGCGCTGGCGCTGGGTGCCGAGGCCAGCTTCGTGGCCCGTACACACGACCTCGACCGCAAGCACATGATGGAGACCTTCCGCGCAGCCCATGCCCACCGTGGCGCCTCGTTCGTGGAGATCCTGCAGAACTGCAACGTGTTCAACGACGGTGCCTTCGACCAGGTCACGGGCCGCAAGGTACGTGGGGAGATGATGATCGACCTGCGCCACGGTGAGCCGATCGTCTTCGGCGAGAACGGCCATGCCGGCGTGGTGATGGGTTCCGATGGACACCTACGCATCGTCGAGGTTGCCGATGTCGGTTTGGAGGCCATCCTGCGTCACGACGCCCATCGCACCGACCCCAGTTTGGCCTTTGCGTTGGCACGGTTGTCGGCCGACGACCCTGGCCATTCCACCGCGGTCTGGTCGCCGACGCCGTTCGGGGTGTTTCGCGACGTCGAACGCCCCGACTATGGATCCATGGTGGGGGCACAGCTCGCCGAGGCATCGACGAAAAAGGGTCCGGGCGACCTACGCACGCTGTTGCAGTCGGCAGGAACCTGGCAGGTTTCGTAGCCAGCGGGGTGCCCTGAGCTGGGATATCGCCCGGAAATCACCGGCAGACCGGTTCGCGATCCGTCTCGTTGCATCATGCAACGGGTAGGATTGCGCCCGATGTTATCTCTCTAGGTTCGGAGCCCTGCCGTGAAGAAGGGTCGTCATCGTCGCTTTGAAGAAGCGCGAAAGCTCAAGCAAGCTGGTCCCAGCGCATTAGATCTGGGATTTGCTGGCAATGAAGAACGTCCTCGTACCGAAGACGATGAGTACGCCGCGTTAGCGGAGAAGTACGGCGTTACCTTCGATGATGACGACGACGAAGAGCCCGAAGACTGAACCTGCAGTTCGAATCAACATTTCACTATCGCCTGCCGCGCTGAGGCCCCCGTTTCAGTATTTCGGTATCAACGAAACCCCCGGACCATGACTCAATTACGAAATATCGCCCTTGTCGCGCACGTCGATCACGGCAAGACCACCCTCGTTGACGCGTTGCTGCGCGCCACTGGTACCTTCGCCGCTCACCAGGCCGTCGTGGACCGCGTGATGGACAGCAACGACCAAGAGCGCGAGCGTGGCATCACCATTCTTGCCAAGGCCGCCTCCATCAACTGGAAGGGTGTCAAGATCAACCTGGTCGACACCCCTGGTCACGCCGACTTCGGTGGTGAAGTGGAACGCGCCCTCACCATGGTCGATGGCGTCCTGCTGCTCGTCGATGCCGCCGAGGGCCCGTTGCCCCAGACGCGCTACGTGCTGCAGAAGGCCCTTGCGCTGGATCTGCCCGCGATTGTCATCATCAACAAGGTCGATCGTGGCGATGCCCGCCCCGAAGAGGTCCTTGACGAGGTCTATCAGCTGTTCATCGATCTCGATGCCGGCGACGAACACATTGATTTCCAGGTCATCTCAGCCGTGGCCCGCGAGGGCCGCTCGATGCGCGGTATCGGTATGCCCGCTCCCGATGCCGACCTGTCGTCGTTGCTCGACACCATCATCGAGACCATCCCGGCGCCGCTGGGCGATCCCACGGCGCCGTTGCAGGCCATGGTCACCACGCTCGATGCCAGCGAATACCTTGGTCGTCTCGCCATCGGCCGCGTCGTCAACGGCGTGATGCGCCGTGGCGACACCGTTGCCCTGCTCGAAGAGGAGTTCGGCGAGGGCCAGCCCCCGTTGAAGCGTCGCCTCAGCCAGTTGATGGCCTTTGAGGGCGTCAGCCGCAACGAGGTGCAGGAGCTCTCTGCCGGTGACCTGTTCGTGGTTGCCGGCTTCCCCGAGGTGGAGATCGGCGACACCATCGCCTCGGTCGAGACGCCCATTGCGCTGCCCCGCCTGATGGTCGACGAGCCCGTGCTGCGCATGACCTTCGGTGTCAACACCTCGCCGTTCGCCGGCAAGGACGGCAAGTACCTCACCAGCCGCCATCTCGTCGAGCGCCTCGAGAAGGAACTGCTCGGCAACGTGTCGATCAAGCTGTTCGAGACCGGTTCGCCCGACATCATCGAGGTCGCTGGCCGTGGCGAGTTGCAATTGGCTGTGCTCATCGAGTCGATGCGCCGCGAGGGCTACGAGTTGCAGGTCAGCCGGCCCGAGGTCATCACCAAAGAGGTCAACGGCAAGCGTTTCGAGCCGCAGGAACGTGGCGTCTGCGACGTCCCCGACGAGCACGTCGGCACCATCACCCAGGAGCTCGCGCCCCGCAAGGGCCGTATCACCGACCTGCGCTCCGGCGATGCCGGCCGCACCATTGTCACCTTCGAATGCCCGAGCCGTGGGCTCATTGGCTTCCGTTCGCTGCTGATGACCGCCACCCGCGGCACGGCGCTGCTGCATCAGCACCACCTCGGCTGGATGCCCTGGAGCGGCGAGATGCCCGACTCCCGTGGCGGCGCGATGGTGGCCGACCGCATCGGTCAGTCCACCGGCTACGCGCTCGACAAGCTGCAGCTCAGCGGCCAGTTCTTCATTGCACCCGGCGAGCAGGTGTACGAGGGCATGGTTGTGGGCGAATGCGCCCGCGAGGACGAGATGGTGGTCAACGCCGTTCGTCCCAAGGAGAAGAACAACATTCGTACGCACAGCCATGACGATGCCGTCAAGCTGCCTTCGCCGAAGATCCACAGCCTTGAGACCGCGATCGAGTGGATCGCCGACGACGAGCTCGTCGAGGTCACACCGAAGAACATCCGCATTCGCAAGAAGCATCTGGCACTCGAAGATCGTCGGAAGGCGAACAAGAAGGTCAAGTAGGCGAATGAGGGCTTGTGGGCGGGTGAATCGGGACCTTGTCCCCTGACGCCCGAGCGGGTCCGGTCCTACCGTGATGGTAGGTACCGAGACCCTCCAAGGAGGCCCCCATGACCACCCCGAAGACGTACACGCCCGAAGTGTTCGACCAAATGTTTGATCGTCTCAGTAAGGCGTCCGAGCGCATCGCCAAAGATGTCGAGGACCAGATCAGGCAGCTCGACCGTCGGATCAAGTCGTTCCTGGATCGTGGCGAGAAGGCGACAGATCGCCTTGTCGAGACCGTCGACAAGGAACTGCGCGATCAGGTCGTGACCCTGCGCCGCGAGGTCGAGCATCTGGCCCGGCGGGTGGCTGAGTTCTCGCCGATGAAGAAGGCGCCGGCCAACAAGACCGCTGCGAAGCCATCGGCCAGGTTGACTCCTGCCAAGCGGGTCGTTGCAACGCAGGTCCCGGTCAAACAGGCTCCGGCAAAGAAGACCGCAGCAAAGAAGACCCCAGCAAAGAAGACCGCGGCAAACAAGACCGCGGCAAAGAAGACCCCGGTCACGCGCGCTGTCGCGACGCGCGCCGCCTGAGATCGGTGCCGCCCACCTCGGGCGGCGAGTCAGCAGTTGTTCCATGGTGAGTGCTGTGCGCGCGGTTGTGCTGCGCTCAGCATTCACATGGTCCATGCCCGGTGCTATTTGCGCCGCACCGCCGGATGCGGCAGGGGGGTGCTGCGTGTCTTCTCGAGTTGCTTGACGAGCAGGTCGTACACGTCGGGACCAGTGAATTCGATGATCTCGTCGCGCAGGTACTGATACGCCTTCTGCTTGCCGGTGAAGGCGTCGCTGCTCTCGGTGCACCACCAGTGGAAGTCGGTGCCACCCTCGCCCCAGTCGCGGCGTTTCCATTCGCGCAGTGTGCTCGTGACATGGCCGTGGATGTCGGTGTCCTCGTGCAGGCGCAGCGGAAGCTGCCAGCAGACATCGGGCTTCCAATCGAGCGGCCGTTCACCGACAGCCAACGCTGCGCTGTGCAGAGAACAGCCCGCCCCGCCGGGGAAGCCGGGACGATTCAGGAAGATGCAGGCACCATCGATGACCCGAGTGGTGGTGGTGCCATCGGGGTCGATGGCCGTCCATCCGCCGTCGTGGCCCTCGGCATGGAACTGCCACTGATCGGGCGACAGGCGCGCTGAGCTCTCGACGACGGTCTGTACATCGGCGTCATCAATGAAGTGCGCGCCGTAGCTGCAGCATCCCTGCTGCAGATGCTCGGCATCCTCGTGGAGGATGCCCTTGCATCCGTTGCCCCAGATGCAGTTCCAGTTCGACCTCAGGAACGTGGCGTCGAAGACCCAGGTGCGCTGCTCGGCGGGATCTTCGAAGCTGATGTACTCGTGCAGGTCGTCTGGTCGGGCCACGCCACGAAGGTAGCGGCCGAGGCGACAAAAGCACCAGATTCAGCGACAGACCTGCAGGGTAGGCTGCTCGGACCATGAGTACGCCGCCCACCACCGCCAATCAGCTACGCGACGCCTACACCGCCTTCTTCGCCGAGCGCGGTCACACTCCGGTGGCATCGGCAAGCCTGATCCCACACGATCCCACCGTGTTGTTCACGGTGGCCGGCATGGTGCCCTTCAAGTCGTACTTCGTGGGCGACGAGACGCCTCCGTTCAAGCGGGCCGTCACTGCGCAGAAGTGCGCCCGTGCCGGTGGTAAGCACAACGACCTCGATGATGTCGGGCGCACCAAGCGGCACCTCGTGTTCTTCGAAATGCTCGGCAACTTCAGCTTCGGCGACTACTTCAAAAACGATGCCATCCCGTGGAGCTGGGAGCTCGTCACCGAGGTCTTCGGGCTCGACGGCGACCGTATCTGGATCACCGTGCACGAGAGCGACGACGAGGCCGAGCAGATCTGGCACGATCAGGTCGGTGTGCCGATGAGTCGCATCCAGCGCCTCGGTGACAAGGACAACTTCTGGCAGATGGGCGACACCGGTCCGTGTGGCCCGTGTAGCGAACTGCATATCGACCGCGGACCCGCATTCGGGCCCGATGGCGGCCCCTTGAACGACCCCCAGGGCGACCGGTTCATGGAGTTCTGGAACCTCGTGTTCATGCAGTTCAACCAGGCGCCCGATGGCACACGGACACCGTTGCCGAAGCCGTCCATCGACACCGGGGCGGGCCTCGAGCGCATCCTCGCCCTGGTGCAGGGGAAGGACAGCGTCTGGGAGACCGACGTCATGCAGCCCCTCATCGACCAGGCGTCGTCGGTGACCGGCAAGTCGTACCGCACCGGCGATTACGACGACAAGAACAGCTTCAGCCTGCGCGTGCTGGCCGAGCACGCCCGCAGCAGCACCATGTTGGTCAACGACGGTGTGTTCCCCAGCAACGAGGGGCGCGGCTACGTGCTGCGTCGCATCATCCGCCGCGCCGTCCGTCACGCCTACCTGCTCGGCACCGAGCGCTTGGTCATGCCGGGCCTGGTCGAGACAGCGATCGATGTCATGGGTGGCGCCTACCCCGATGTTGTGAAGAACCGTGACTTCATCGTCGGCGTGCTCACCAAGGAAGAAGAACGCTTTCGTCAGACCCTCAAGACCGGCCTGATCATTCTCGAGGACGAACTCGCCAAGGATCACAAGGTGCTCATGGGCACCACGGCATTCACGCTGCACGACACCTACGGGTTTCCGCTCGAGCTCACCGAGGAGATTGCCGGCGAGCGCGGCGTGGCGGTCGATCGCGACGGCTTCGACACCGACATGGCCGAGCAGCGCCGACGAGCAAAGGCCGGTCGCAAGGCCAACGCCGTCGACGACGACCAGACCGATGCCTACCGCGAGCTGAGCGAGCAGTTCGGTGCCACCGAGTTCGTCGGCTATGTACAGAGCCACGCCGAGGCCCGTGTGTTGGGCGTCATGCCGGTGGACGACGGCACCGTGGAGATCTTCCTCGACCGCACACCGTTCTACGCCGAGTCCGGCGGCCAGGTGGGCGACACCGGCACCATTCGTACCGACACCGGCGTGGCCGAGGTCATCGACACCACGTTTGCGCTGCCTGGTCTGCGCCGTCACTCGGCGCGCATCACCGCTGGCACCATCACCACCGGGCAGCAGGCAACTGCCACCATCGACGACGTGCGCCGCGATGCGATCCGCCGCAACCACACGGGCACCCACGTGCTGCACCATGCGCTGCGCAGCGTGTTGGGCCAGCACGTGAAGCAGGCTGGTTCGCTGGTGGGCCCCGATCGTTTGCGGTTCGACTTCAGCCACTACTCGGCCGTCACTGACGACGAGATCACCCAGATCGAGCAGATCGCCAACGCCGAGGTGCTGGTCAATTCGCCGGCGCGCTCGTACGAGACCACCAAGGACGAGGCCACCGCGCTCGGTGCCATCGCGTTCTTCGGCGACAAGTACGGCGACATCGTCCGCGTGCTCGAGGCCGGCAGTTCGGTGGAGTTGTGCGGAGGCACGCACGTGAAGGCCACCGGCGACATCGGCACCATCAAGATCATCGGCGAGAGCTCCATTGGTTCGAACCTTCGCCGTATCGAAGCCGTTACCGGTTACAACAGCGTGGCGCTTCTGCAGCGTGAAGATCGCATCCTCACCGATGCAGCGCGGCTCGTGGGCGTACCCGCTGGCGACCTGCTCGATGGCGTGCAACGAAAGCTCGACGAGATCAAGGCACTACAGGACGAGCTCAAGGTGCTGCGCGCCAAGGCCGCCATGGGTCGGGCCGGCGAGTTGGCGGCGCAGGCCGTCGGCGGTGTGTTGGTGAGTCGCGTCGATGACCTCGGCCCCGGTGACCTGCGCGACCTTGCCCTCGCTGTGCGCCAGCAGCCAGGTATCGAGGCGGTCGTCCTTGGCGGCGTCACCTCGGCCGGTGGCGTCTCGCTGGTGGCCGCAGTGACCCCCGCCTTTGGTGGCCAGGCGGGCGACCTGATCAAGGACGCGGCCAAGGCTGTGGGTGGTGGCGGCGGCGGTAAAGGTGATGTCGCCACGGCCGGCGGCAAGAACCCCGATGGCCTCGACGAGGCGCTGCGCCTAGCCACAGAGGCTGCGACTCACCGGTGATCCGTTTGGGCAGGTGCCGATCGTGAGAGTGCTCGCCCTCGATCTTGGCAGCCGGCGTATCGGCGTTGCCGTGAGTGACAGCAGCGGCACCATCGCCACGCCGCTGGTGGTCCTGCAGCGCAGTGGCAACTGGCGGGCGGACCATCAGCGCGTCAAGGAACTTCTCGACGAAGAAGAGGCCGTGATGGTCGTGGTCGGCCTGCCGTTGTCAATGGACGGCTCCATCGGCAAGGCGGCGCAGGCTGCCATCCGTGAGGCGAAGGCATTGGCTACCGTGGTCGGCGTGCCCGTAGAGACCTTCGATGAGCGGCGAACCACCGTGACCGCTGATCAGATTCTGATCGACCGGGGCATACGCGCGCCCGAGCGTCGCAAGATCATCGACAAGGTGGCGGCTGCAGTGATTCTGCAGACCTGGCTCGATGGCCGCCCGGCCCGCGCCGAGCACCGCGAACGCGAACACCCCGCAGCGGAGGACAACGCGTGAAGCACGCAAACCCCGTGCCGCCACCGCAGATGCCCGATGACCCATGGCTGCACGATCAGTGGGACGACGCCGACAGCGCTCCCGCTGCGGCGGTGGAAAAGGCGCCGCAGCGCCGCCGCCTGCTGAAGTGGGTCGTGTACGTCACCGCAGCGCTGACGATTACGGCAGTGCTCGCTGGCGGCGCCGTCGGGTGGTGGTACATCCGTCAGGTGAACCCATCGGGCGAGGCGCTGACGACCTCGAACTTCACGGTCAACGACGCCGACACGCTCGATTCGGTGAGCGCCCGGCTGCAGACCGAGGGCATCATCACCAACGCGCGTGTCTTTCGCTACTACGTCAGGCACAAGGGCGGCATCGACCTCAAACCCGGCTACTACGAACTGATCGCGCGCAGCCACATGGGCAACATCATGCGCGTGCTCAACACCCCGCCCGAGGCCACCTACCGCAAGATCACCTTCCCGGAGGGGTTCACGCTTGCGCAGATGGGGAAACGGGTCGAGCGCGATCTGCCGCCGATGACCGCCGCTCAGTTCGCTGCCGCTGCTGCATCGCCCGATCTTCGCTCCACGCTCCAGCCCGATGGCGCCACCAGCCTGGAGGGTCTGCTGTTCCCCGATACGTATCAGGTGGCCGGAAACGAGTCAGAGGCCCAGGTCATCGCGCGCATGATCGCCCTGATGGAACGCGTCGGCCGACAGGAGAACATTGCCACGCGCGCCGCCGAGCTGAACCTGACCCCGTACCAGGTGCTGACGGTGGCATCGATGATCGAGCGCGAGGCGAAATTCGATACCGATCGGGCCAAGATCGCTCGGGTCATCTACAACCGCATCGCTCTCGGCATGCCCCTGCAGATCGACGCCACGCTCTACTACGGGCAGCCGGCCGGCACGCCGTTCAGCGTGCTGCGTGATCTGGACACTCCGTACAACACCTACATCCACACGGGACTGCCGCCCACGCCGATCGCCGGCGCGGGCCGTGCGTCGATCCACGCTGCGCTGCACCCGGAACAGAACCCGTCGCTGGGCGACCCGTTGTGCCGCGGGCTGTCGAAGGGTGAGGCATGCGATTACCTCTATTACGTGGTTGCCGATGCAGAGGGACACCATGTGTTCGCTGTCACGCTGGACCAGCATGAAGCAAACGTGCAGCGAGCACGCGACGAAGGGTTGTTGAAATGATCACCGGATCCACCCGGGTTGCCGGCGTCATTGGGTCTCCCGTGCGCCACAGCCTCAGCCCCGTCATGCACAACGCGGCGTTCGCCGCTGGTGGACTCGATTGGGTGTACGCAGCATTCGAGGTGATGCCCGGTGGCGCGGCCGGCGCGCTGGCCGGAATGCGTGTCCTGGGCATTGGAGGGCTTTCGGTGACCATGCCGCACAAGGACGATGCAGCGGCTGCGGTCGACACGCTCGATGCAGCGGCGGCAGCGCTGGGAACCATCAACACTGTGGTGCTGCAGCCCGATGGCCGCCTCGCTGGCTACAGCACCGACGGCGCCGGCTTCGTTGCCTCGTTGCGCGATGCCGGGGTCGATCCCGCCGGTTTGCGCGTGGCGGTGCTCGGTGCCGGCGGCGCGGCCCGAGCCGTCATCGACGCTCTGGCGCGCGCCGGCGCTGCGGAACTGGTCGTCATCAACCGCTCGGGCGACCGGGCCGAACTCGCCGCCCGGCTCGGCGGCGCTGTTGCCCACCGGGGCGAGATGGGCGACATCGCCGGTGTCGACATGGTGGTGAACGCAACGTCGATCGGCATGGGTACCGATCTGGAACCCTGCGATGTCGCGCTGTTGCACAGCGGTCAGGTGGTTGCCGATCTGGTGTACCACCCGCTACAGACAGCGCTGTTGCGTGCGGCAACTGCTGTTGGCGCGGTGACCGTTGATGGCTTGGGCATGCTCGTGCACCAGGCGGTCCTGCAGCAACAACTCTGGACCGGCGTGCGGCCCGATCCGGCCGTGATGCGCTCGGCGGCCGAAAAGGAACTCGCGGCCCGCCACCGATAACCTGCACGGATGCTTCGTTACCTCACCGCCGGCGAGTCCCACGGACAGGCACTTGTCGTGATCGTCGAGGGCCTTCCCGCTGGTCTGCCCATCACGGTCGAAGAGATCCAGGTCGAGATGGGTCGCCGCCGCCTTGGCTATGGCCGCGGCCCCCGTCAGCGTTTCGAGGTCGATGAGGTCACCCTGGTCGGGGGCGTCCGCCACGGTCGCACGCTCGGTTCGCCGGTGGCCATCGAGATCAAGAACACCGAATGGTTCCGCAGCGACAAGTGGCACAACGAGATGTCGCCAGCGCCCGGCGTCACCAACGATCCGCTCACCCAGCCGCGGCCCGGCCACGCCGATCTCGCGGGCATGCAGAAGTACGGCTTCACCGACGCTCGTGATGTGCTCGAGCGGGCCAGCGCACGCGAAACGGCGGCTCGTGTCGCAGCCGGTGCCTTGGCCAAGAAGCTGCTCGGCACGCTGGGTATCGAGATCCTCTCCCATGTGGTGCAGATGGGCCCGGCGCACTCGAAGTCGACGCAGTTGCCCACGATGGCCGACCTCGATGCCATCGATGAATCCCCCGTGCGCTGCTTCGACAAATCGGCAGAGGACGCAATGATCGCCGAGATCAAGGCTGCAGCCAAGGACGGCGACTCGCTGGGCGGCGTGGTCGAGGTGCTCGCCTACGGCGTGCCGGTGGGCCTCGGTAGCCACGTGCACTGGGATCGCAAGCTCGATGCCCTGCTGGCTCAGGCCGT
Organism: Actinomycetota bacterium; assembly: GCA_009726095.1. Lineage (GTDB taxonomy): Bacteria > Actinomycetota > Acidimicrobiia > Acidimicrobiales > Ilumatobacteraceae > WLMZ01. The sequence goes on along the minus strand of WLMZ01000020.1, from coordinate 5,795 downwards.
GATGAGTATTCAGGCCGTGAAGGGCGTCGAGATCGGTGACGGTTTCGAGGTCGCTGGCCGACGCGGCAGCGCAGCGCACGACGCCATCTCATGGGATGCCAACGCCGGGACCTACCGCCGCACAACCACCCTGGCGGGCGGTACCGAGGGCGGCATGACCACCGGTGAGGTGGTGGTGGTGCGCGCCGCGATGAAGCCGCTCGCCACGCTCAACACCCCCACGTTGGGTACCGTCGACATCATCACCAAAGAACAGACCGTCAGCTTCAAGGAGCGTACGGATGTCACTGCGGTGCCGGCGATGGGCGTGGTGGCCGAGACGATGGTGGCACTCGTGCTTGCCGCCGAGGCGCAGCGCAAGTTCGGCGGCGATTCCGTCGAGGAGTTCGTGCGGAACGCACAGGCGTTCACCGCTTCGCTGAAATGAGCATCGCCCCCGATCGGCATGTGGTGCTCGTGGGCATGATGGGCTCGGGTAAGACCACCGTCGGTCGGCTCCTCGCCGCCCGCCTCGGGCGTCCACTGCTCGATACCGATGCGTTGATCGAGGCCCGCGAAGGCCGAACCGTACGCGAGCTCTTCGTGAGCGAGGGCGAGGACGCCTTCCGTGCCATCGAGACCGAGGTGCTCGAGGCGTGTCTGGCCCGCCCCGAGGTCACGGTCATCGCCGCCGCAGGTGGTGTCGTCTTGCGGGCCGAGAACCGCGAAGCCCTGCGGGACAGCGGCGCCCGGGTGGTGTGGTTGCGTGCCGATCCCGCCGTGCTGCTCGAACGGGTCAAGGGTGGGCCTCACCGCCCGTTGCTCGACAACGACCCGGCCGGAACCCTGCAGCGCATGTATGAAGAGCGCGAGGAGTTGTACCGTGAAGTCGCCGATGCCATCGTCACCGTCGATGGTCGGTCCGTGAACGAAGTGGTCGAGGCGGTATTGCGATGAACCAGGATTTCCGAACCGTGCGAGTGCCGTTGGCCGACCGCAGCTACGACGTGCTGATCGGTCACGGTGTGCGCAATTCGCTGACATCGCTGCTGCCGGCGACAGTGCGTCGGGTGGCCATCGTGACCCAACAGGGCATCCCCTACAACGTCGACCCCGGCGTGCCCCATGAGGTCTTCAGCATCGGCATCGGCGAGGAACACAAGTCGCTGGCCACCATCGAGACACTGTGCCGCGGGTTCGCCAATATGGGTCTCACCCGTCACGACGTGGTCGTTGGGTTGGGCGGAGGCATGGTCACCGATGTAGCCGGGTTCGCTGCGGCCACGTGGCACCGCGGCATTCCGGTGGTGCACGTATCCACCACGCTGCTCGGCATGGTCGATGCTGCCATCGGTGGCAAGACCGGCGTCAACCTGCCCGAGGGTAAGAACCTGGTCGGTGCCTACTGGCAACCCTCGGGTGTGCTGTGCGACCTCGACACGCTGGCCACGCTGTCCCCGCGTGAGATGCGTTGCGGTATGGGCGAGATGGCCAAATACCATTTCCTCACCGGCGACGACCTGCTCGGAATGGGGATGGTCGATCGCATCTCGCGATGTGTGCAGATTAAGGCCGAGATCGTCGGCGCCGACGAGCGCGAAGGTGGTCGACGTGCCCTGTTGAACTACGGGCACACCCTTGCCCATGCACTCGAGATTGCCGGCGACTTCTCACTGGCACACGGCGAGGCAGTCGCGATCGGCCTGATCTATGCCGCTCATCTGGGTCAGGTACTCGGCCGTATCGGCGACGAGCGGGTACGTCAGCATTACGACGTGGTCGGCGGCCTCTACGAGCTGAACACGGCGCTACCCCCATTCGACCACGAGCTCCTGCTTGCCCTGATGGGGCGGGACAAGAAGGCGCTCGACGGCCTCACGTTCGTGCTCGACGGTGACAACGGTGTCGAGGTGGTTGCGGGTGTCCCCGCCGATGCTGCGCTGGAGGCACTGCGGGTGATGGCCCGGGCCTGAGCCGGGCGTAGGGCGAGTGTGGCGCCACCGAGCCAGCTTGTTGTGATGGTGCTGTAGCGCTCGGGGCTGCGACGTCGTATCCTCTCTTGGTCGGAATGCGTAGCACCGCGCTCCCGCTTGATCGAAGGTAAGCGATTCCACATGGCTCTCACTCCCAGGGCAGCGATGCTGCGCCAATGCTTCCCGGTTGGTGGCCGATGAACGTGTCGCTGTCGCGTCGGCGGCTTCTCGCAATGGGCATTGCGGTGCCCTTTGTGCCCCGTGCCAGTAGCCCGTTGCCCCCGGTTCCTCCTCCACCTGGCTCGTCGGCGTTCGTTTCGGTGGCCCCGTCGCGTCTTGCCGAAACCCGTGTCAGCATTGGAGCGTTCGGATTTTCCCGGATTGATGCGAACACCATCCGCGTGCAGATCGCGGGCCGCAATGGGGTCCCGGCCAACGCGATCTCGGCGGTGCTCAATGTGACGGTGATGAACGTGGCCGGCCCCGGATTCGTCACCGCCTACCCGGCCGGCAACGCACGGCCACAGGCATCGAACGTGAACGTCGAACAGACCGGTCAGGTCATCGCCAACCTCGTGACGGTCCGACTCGGCGTCAACGGGTCGGTCGACATCTTCTCGTCGCAGATCAACGACATCGTGGTCGATGTCAACGGTGCGTATGTGCCGGTCGCTGCCGCCGTTGCGGGCGGTCGGTTCGTGGCGCTCGAATCGGCGTACCGGGCGATCGACACACGCAATCGCGGCTACAAGGTCAGCATCGGTGGCGTCGAACGCATCAGCGTTGGCGCTGTGGTGCCCGCTGGCGCCACGGCTGTGGTGGTCAACCTCACGATCACCGAGACGAACGGCCCTGGCTTCTGGACCGCCTACCCGATGGGGAGCGCCCTGCCGAACTCGTCGAGCTTGAACGCTGACGCGGTGGGCCAGACCCGCGCCAACCAGGCGATCGTGCCGTTGGGATCATCGGGTGGATTGTTCGGCATCGAGGTGTTCGCCTCCTACGGTGGCCACCTCATCGTCGATATCGCCGGGTACTTCACGGGCGACTCGGCCGCAGCCAGCACTGTTGGCCTGTTCGTGCCCAACGCCCCGTATCGTGCGCTCGACACACGCTTGGTCGCCTTGTACGGTCGGCTCTATCCGGGCTGGGTCGCCGAGTTCGACTTCACCGGACGGGCAGGCGCCCAGGCGGTGGTGGTGAACCTCACCACCACGGCAACGCGCGGCCCGGGGTTCTTCACCGGGTACCCGGCGCGTACGTACCGTCCGCTGGCTTCCAACCTGAACGCCTCGTACGCCAACCAGACCATCGCCAACCACGCCATGCTGCGCTGCTCGACGGCCGGAGTGGCCGTATTCACGCAAAGCGGCGGAGCGCTGATCGTCGACGTCGCCGGCTATTTCACCGGTATTCCATTGGGCGCTCCATTGCCGGCACCCGTCAACATCCCGCCGCCCTCGCAAATGCCGTACTTCCTGTCCATTCCGGCGCTGGGCGTGGCCGCTGCAGTTGTGGAGGGCATCACCGACGACGTCGTTGACGCCGGCTATGTCGGGCACTGGCCCGGCACTGGCCTGGCCGGCCAGCACGGGCACATGGTGCTGTTCGCCCATCGCACCAAGAGCACAGCGCTCTTCCGCAACCTGCACCTGCTCGCCGTTGGCGATGAGATCACCATCTCTGCGGCCGATGGCCGTGTGTACCACTACCAGTACGTGTGGCGTCAGATCACCGGTGAGGATTCCACCGAGATCTACAGCGCCGGGCTGTGGGCGCCGCTTCCCAGCGTGTCGTTGGTGGCCTGTTCGAAAGCCAACCTGTTGCCCACCGATACGGCTTACCGGCTCGTGGTCACGTTCTCGCTGACCTACATCGAGCCCGGCTGAGCCTCAGCCGGCGAACGCTTCGCCGGCGAACCCATCGATCGTGGCGAACGCCTCGACCGGGGCACGCTTGAGCTTCGTGGGCTGGTGCACGGGATGGCCGATGAAGATCGTTGACGCGATCGCGTAGTTGGCCGGTAGCCCCAGCAGCGGTGCGGCCGCTGGTTCGGCGCGGGCGAGAAACGTGGTCATGACGCCACCGAGGCCGCGGTCGCGTGCCGCCAGCAGCAGGTTCCAGCAGAACGGGTAGATCGATGCGCCGCCGGTGATGGCGGCGCGGTCGAGATCCTTGTCCATCATCGAGACCAGCGACAGATCTGCGGCGACCACCAGCACCACCGGCGTGGTGGCGATGTTGTCGAGCAGGTCGTTGGGGGAGTGTCCGGGGGCGCGCTCGGCGGGCTGGTAGGTGCCGGGGTCGACGACCGTGAACGGGGTCATCCCGGTTCCGCGAACGGCGACGTAGTCGTCCCAGACCGGTCGCATCAGCTCAGCGAGCGCCTCTCGTTTGGCCAGGTCCCTGACCACAGCGACGCGCCAGCCCTGACGATTGCCGCCACTGGGGGCAAAGCGCGCGTCGTCGAGCAGCGCGTACAGCGTTGCATCATCGACAGCTTCGTCGGTGAAGGCGCGAACCGATCCGGTGGTGCGAAGTGCCGTTGAGAGTTCCACCCGGTCAGTATGGCACCGGGCACCCGCTGCCCGCTGGTGTCAGTGCTGACCCTCGGCCACCTTGCGACGCACCACGTTGAGCGCCGAGCCGGCCTTGAACCACTCGACCTGCTCGGGGCTGAACGTGTGCACCCCTTCGAAGTCGATGGTGCTGCCATCGGGCTTGACGATCTGGCAGCGCACGTTCTGGCCCGGCACCGGTGGCAACCCGGTGACGTTGATGCGGTCGTTCTCGCCGATGAGGTCGTAGGTGGCGGGATCGGCGAACGTGAGCGGCACCAGGCCCTGCTTCTTCAGGTTCGTCTCATGGATGCGGGCGAAGCTGCGGGCGAAGATGACCACGCCCCCACGGAAGCGGGGCTCCATGGCGGCGTGTTCGCGTGATGAGCCCTCGCCGTAGTTGCGATCGCCGATGGCGCACCAGCGGATGCCGGCTTCGCTGTACTGCTTGGCCAGGTTCGGGTAGCTGTCGATGCTGCCGTCGATGGCGCTCTTTGCCTCGCCGACAGCGCCGCCGTAGGCGTTGACGGCGCCGATGAACAGGTTGCCGCTGATGTTCTCGAGGTGGCCGCGATACTTCAGCCACTTGCCAGCGGCGGAGATGTGGTCGGTGGTGCACTTGCCCTGGGCCTTCATCAGCACCGGCAAGCCGAGGTAGTCGTTGCCGTCCCACGGGGTGAACGCCTCGAGCAACTGCAGGCGGTCGCTGGTGGGGGACACCTCGACGATCACGCCGGAGCCATCGGCAGGGGGAGGGGTGAAGGTGTTCTCGCCGGGGTCGTACCCGCGATCGGGCAGGACCTCGCCGACGGGGGCCTCGAGCTTCACCTCGACGCCATCGGGGTTGGTGATGGTGTCGGTGGTGGGGTCGAAGTCAAGCCGGCCTGCCAGCGCCAGTGCAATGACCGTGTCGGGCGAGGTGACGAAGCTGAGCGTGTTGGCCGAACCGTCGTTGCGCTTCGGAAAGTTGCGGTTGAAGCTGTTGACGATGGTGTTGGCCTGACCGTTGGCGGCTGCCGGGCGGTCCCATTGACCGATGCACGGTCCGCAGGCGTTGGCCAGCACGGTGGCGCCGATGGCCTCGAGATCGGCCAGCAGGCCGTCGCGCTCGATGGTGGCCCGGATCTGCTCGGATCCGGGGCTGATGAGCAGATCGGTCTTGGTGCGCAGGCCCATCGCAGCGGCCTGACGGGCCACCGATGCGGCGCGGGTGATGTCCTCGTACGAGCTGTTGGTGCAGCTGCCGATCAGCGCAGCGCTGATCTCGAGCGGCCAGTTGTTGGCC
>WLMZ01000002.1 GCA_009726095.1 Actinomycetota bacterium | reverse complement strand
TGCACTACATGCGCTCCTTCGCCGAGGCGTGGCCTGACGTCGAGGTTGTGCAACGACTCATTGCACAACTTCCGTGGGGTCACAACGTGGAGCTGCTTTCGGCCCTCGACGCTCCATCCGACAGGGTCTGGTACGCAGACCAGGCGATCGCCCATGGATGGTCGCGCAACGTGCTCGCTGCCCAGATCATGTCGAAGTTGCACCTTCGCAGTGGTGCGGCCCCTTCGAACTTCTCGACCGCTCTGCTGCCAGCAGAGTCGGAACTCGTCCAGCAGCTCATCAAGGACCCCTACCACCTCGACTTCCTCGACCTGTCGACCGAGGCGACCGAACGGACGCTGGAGAACGCGTAGATCGACCAGGTCGAGCGCTTCCTCCTCGAGCTCGGCCAAGGCTTCGCGTTCGTCGGCCGTCAGTACGCACTTCATGTCGGCGACGACGACTTCTTCATCGACCTGCTCTTCTTCCACATCCCGACGAAGCGCTGGCGATCGGACTCGTCGACGCCGTCGTCGACGAAGACCAGCTGCGCGAGCACGCCATGCAGTTCGCCGCGAGCATCGCAATCAACGCCCCATCTTCGATCCGCGCCATCCGTGCCACGCAACGCGGCGACCTCGCCGATCGTGTTGAAGCAGCAATGGCCCACGAACGCGCCCTGCAAGCACGCCTGTTCACCACAGCGGACTTCGCCGAAGGCGTCGCTGCCATGGCCCAGCGCCGCGACCCTCGCTTCACTGGACTGTAAGTCGGGGGGCTTGCCCGGTTCGGCGACGGGCTCGTGGCTGGTCGGAACACGGCGATGACCGCAGCCTGCGAGCAAGCAGGCGCTCGTCAGTCTTGAGGGCCTCGCCGCAGTCTCGATCGCTGGGTCAGCGGAGCCACGCGTGTGTCGTTCTTTCGCGCTTCGACGACGCGTTGACCGAGATCGGTGCGTTCGCCGCCGACGTGAATATGCCCCGGCCACCCCTGATGCTGGTGCACCCCATCGGCGGTGTACACGAGCTTCATCGCAACATGCGCAAGGCGTTCTTCCTCGCGCACGAAGACCTGATCGATGAGACCGGAGTCTGCCCACCATCGGACCGCTCCGATCTGCTCCGAACTGCGCACCGGGACCGTGAAGAACATCGCGTTGGTGATGACGGTGCCATCAGCGAAATGGCTGCTTGCGTAGGCCACCAGGCTCTCTTGCGGCCGGCCGGCCGACTCTGAGGGAATGCGAACGAACCACAGGGAAGGCGCACCGGGAAGCGCCCACTCGCTGAGCACGACTCGCAGGCGCCGCTCGCTGTCGAGGTCCACCTCGGCCACCACTGCGTCAGCGGGAAAGGACCCATCGGGCAGGCCCGGACCGACGGTTTCGCCATCGGGGTGGTGTGCGCTGCGATAGGCCCGAATCTGCCAGCGGCCGCCGGGTATGAGCGCGATCCTCTCGTACCAGAAGTTGAGTGGTCGAGCAGGGCTGATCCGACGCTTGCTCACTTGGCCCGGAAGTGTGCGGTGGTCGAAGCGGGCTCGGTCCAGACGGACTGGCTGATGTCGTAGCAGGTGCGCCGCTTCGCAGGTACCGTCCACTCGCGTACGAACTGCTGATCGTGCTTGTCGAACCTGACCTGCGAACCCTCGAACGGCACCGGCAACGGCGCTGCATCGGGCTCGCCAGGGCAGGCAACCTCATTCAGGGTGACGGCGCCAACTGCGGCCAGATTCGAGATCACACAGTTGTCGGTGGTGTCGATCACACGGAACTTCAGGGGCACCTTGCGGCCGGCCTCGACGTTTTTCAGGCTGTCCATTGAAACCGGCTTGAAGAAGCCGTTGAACTCGTACGGAACCTTGACGCCGCCAAGATCGGGGGCACAGGTCTCAAGGTGACTGTGTCGGTCCGGGGCGATCGGTCGTTCGTCGTGATCGTTGGTCTCTGCCTGCTGCGGTGCTGCAAATGAACCCTTGGCGACTCCCAGGATCGTGGAAACGCCCCCGACCGCCACGACCGCCGCACAGGCTCCCGCCGTGCGGAATGCTCGCCGTGCTGAGAACATGAGGTTTCCTTTGCGCTGGTTTTGCCGCGACGGATGCGAACACCGTCGTCGTTCCAACTTTTGCGACCATACAAGCGGTTTGTGGAAGCGTCAAAACGAACGTGGGCGTTCTGGGGGATACCGGGTTGATTCGCCGTCATACTGACGTGCACCCGGCGATGAACGGAGACGGGCCGTGCGATTCGAGACCAGACGAAAGCGGCGGCGACGCGAGGCGCTCGATCGGCCCTTCCCTGCCGAGTGGCGGCGGATCCTCGCCGAGCGTTGGTCTCTGTGGCATTCGTTTCGGGTCGACGAACGGGACCGTCTCGAAGCGATGACCAAGGTGTTCATCGCCGACAAGCGGTGGGAGGCGGCGAACGGCTTCCGGCTCACCGACGAGATGCGTGTGCTCATCGCTGCGCAAGCATGCCTGCTGGTACTCAACCTCGATGTCGATTACTACCGTGGGGTTGGATCAATCATCGTGCACCCCACCACGGTGGTGCTCAGCGGACCACGTGCGACCGACACCAGCGGCATCGTGTCGAGCGGGGCCTTCCCGGTGCAGGGCCAGGCCCAGTACGACGGACCCGTGACCATCGCGTGGGATGCCGTCTCATTCGAGGCGCGTCACCCGGGACGCAGCGGCAACGTGGTGCTGCATGAGTTTGCGCACAAGCTCGACATGCTCGACGGCACGGTGGACGGCACGCCGCCACTCGTCGATGCGCAAAGTCGGCAGCGCTGGATCCAGGTGTGCACCAGCGAGTACGAGGCCCTGCAAGCGGGCACTGCGGGTTCGCTGATCCGCGACTATGGCACCGTGAACCCGGGTGAGTTCTTCGCCGTGGCCACCGAGGTGTTCTTCTGCCAACCACTCGAGATGCGAGCCGAGAAGCCTGATTTGTATGGCGTGCTCGCCGGTTTCTACCGGCAGGATCCTGCGTCACGCATGGGCGGCTGAGGCTGCCGACGGTCCACTCTGCCGGTTGGCGGTGAAGTTACTTTGGACCCTTTCGACCGGGTCGGACGGCTGCCTACTCTGACCAAATGAAGGACTGGGACACCGTCGATGGCAACGAGGCGGCGGCGAGCGTTGCGTACCGACTCTCCGAGGTGATCGCGATCTACCCGATCACGCCGGCGTCCACGATGGCCGAGGTCAGCGACACCTGGGCTGCGGTGGGGCGCCCGAACCTGTGGGGCACGGTCCCCGAGGTCATCGAGATGCAGTCCGAGGCGGGTGCCGCGGGTGCCCTGCACGGGGCCACCATGCGCGGCGCACTGGCCACCACGTTCACCGCGTCACAGGGCCTCTTACTGATGCTGCCGAACATGTTCAAGATCGCGGGCGAGCTCTCGCCCGCTGTCGTGCATGTGGCGGCGCGGGCACTCGCCACGCATGCGCTGTCCATCTTCGGTGACCACAGCGACGTGATGGCTGCGCGCACGACGGGTTGGGCGATGTTGTCGGCAGGGTCCGTGCAGGAGGCCGCCGACTTCGCGCTCGTTGCGCATGCCGCATCGCTGGAGAGCCGGGTGCCGTTCCTGCATTTTTTCGACGGCTTCCGCACCTCGCACGAGGTTGCCACCATTCGCCTGCCCAGCGACGATGACATTGCTGCGCTGATCAACGAACAATGGGTCACCGATCACCGCCTGCGTGCGCTCGATCCCGACCGGCCGGTGCTGCGCGGTTCTGCGCAGAACCCCGACGTGTTCTTCCAGGCCCGTGAGGCGGGCAACACCCACACCATGGCGGTTCCGGGCATCGTCGAGGGCGCCTTTGCGCGTCTGGCTGATGCAACCGGTCGGCAGTACGGCCTGGTCGAGTACAGCGGGGCACCCGATGCGGAACGCATCGTGGTGTTGATGGGCTCCGGCGCCGGCGCAGCGCACGAGGCTGTCGAACGACTCACTTCGCAAGGCGCCAAGGTCGGCCTGCTGCGGGTGCGCCTCTACCGACCGTTCCCGTCGTCTGCTCTCGTGGCCGCCGTCCCGGCAACGGTGCGTTCCGTCGCGGTGCTCGACCGCACCAAGGAACCCGGTGCGCCGGCCGAGCCGCTGTGCCTCGATGTGATCGAGGCATTCGCCGATGCGGCCGCTGACGGACTCCGACCGATGCCGCGCATCATCGGTGGTCGCTATGGCCTGTCGTCGAAGGAGTTCACCCCGGCGATGGTGAAGGCAGTGTTCGACGAACTCGATACGGCCAACCCGAAGAAGCGTTTCACCGTCGGGATCATCGACGACGTCACGCATCTGAGCTTGACCGTCGACCCCACGTTCACGACCGACCGAGCGGCGTTGCGGGCCGTGTTCTACGGCCTCGGCTCCGATGGCACGGTGGGTGCCAACAAGCAGACAGCCAAGATCGTCGGCGACCTCACGGGTCGTCACGCTCAGGGTTACTTCGTGTACGACTCGAAGAAGTCCGGCTCCATGACCGTGTCGCACCTGCGCTTCGATGCCGACGAGATCCGCTCCACCTACCTGATCAGCGAGGCCGACTTCGTTGCCGTGCACCAGTTCGGTCTGTTCGACCGCCTTGATGTCCTGTCGCTCGCACGAAACGGAGCGACGCTGCTGCTCAACAGCCCGTACCCCGTCGCGGGCACCTTCGACCGCCTGCCCCGCGAGGTGCAGGAGCAGATCGTCGAGCGCCAACTCGACGTGCACGTCATCGACGCACACCGTCTGGCCCGCGAGGCCGGCCTGGCAGGGCAGATCAACGTGATCATGCAGATCGCGTTCTTCGCCCTGACCAACCTGATGCCGTTCGACGATGCCGTCGCCGCAGTGCAGGACAGCGTTCGTAAGGCGTACGGCAAGCGCGGTGGGCCAGTGGTCGATGCCAACATCGCTGCGATCGCGCTCACCGCCCATGGGCTGCATCCCATGCCGGTGCCGTCGGCGACAACCGCCACCCGCTCTCGTCGCCCCCCGGTGACTGCGGGGGCGCCAGACTTCGTGCAGCGCGTCACCGCTCGGATGCTGGCGGGGGAGGGCGACCTTCTTCCCGTCAGCGCGCTGCCCGTTGACGGCCTGTTCCCCACCGGAACGGCTCGTTTCGAGAAGCGTCGACTTGCCGCCACCATCCCCATCTGGGATTCGTCCATCTGCATCGACTGTGCGCGCTGCGTGCTGGTGTGCCCGCACGCCGCCATCCGCATGAAGGTCTACGAACCAGCGGAGCTCGCGATGGCATCTGCCGACTTCCCCACGAAGGACTTCCGTTCGCACGACCATCCCGGCCTGCAGCTCACCATCCAGGTGGCGCCCGACGACTGCACGGGCTGCGGCATCTGCGTCGACATCTGCCCGGCGCGCTCGAAGAGCGAGGTCAAGCACAAGGCCATCAACATGGAACCAATCGATGACCATCGTGATGTTGAGGCAGAGCGATTCGATTTCTTCCAGGGAGTGAACGAGGTGGCCCCCGGTGTGCTTGATCCTGCGAGCGTGAAAGGGTCGCAGGTCCGTCAGCCCCTGTTCGAGTTCTCCGGGGCCTGCGCTGGGTGCGGCGAAACGCCCTACCTCAAGCTGCTCAGCCAGTTGTTCGGCGACCGGGCCATCATTGCAAATGCAACAGGCTGTTCATCGATCTTCGGCGGAAACCTGCCGACCACGCCATGGGGCACCGACTCGAGCGGCCGTGGTCCGGCATGGGCCAACTCGCTGTTCGAGGACAACGCCGAGTTCGGCCTCGGAATGCGTATCGCCCTGGATCGTCAGGCCGCAACGGCGCAACGATGGATCCGCGAGATGGCGCCGCTTGTCGGCGATGACCTGGTGCACGGCATCCTCGCCGTCGATCCCGTTACGCCCATCGACGACGCAACCATCGCCCAGCAGCGCGCGCTCGTTGCCGAACTGGACCGGTTGCTCGATGCGCTTGTGGTAGGTCCCGACGGCGGGGTCGCAGCGTTGGCTCGGCGCCTGCGTCCGCTGACCGGCACGTTGGTACGCAAGAACGTGTGGATCGTCGGTGGCGACGGCTGGGCCTACGACATCGGTGCCGGAGGGCTCGACCATGTGCTTGGGTCTGGTCGCGATGTCAACATTCTTGTGCTCGATACCGAGGTGTACTCCAACACGGGTGGCCAGGCATCGAAGTCCACGCCGCGCGCTGCCGTCGCAAAGTTCGCCTCGGCCGGCAAGACGACGGCGAAGAAGGATCTCGGCGCCGAGGCGCGCCGCTACGGCGACGTCTACGTGGCCCAGGTGGCCATCGGCGCCAACGACATACAGACGGTGAAGGCGTTTGCCGAAGCCGAGGCGTGGCCGGGCGTGTCCCTGATCATCGCGTACTCCACCTGTATCGCTCACGGCATCGACATGAGCACCTCGATGTCGCATCAGAAGGTTGCGGTACAGACCGGCTACTGGCCTCTGTACCGGTACCGCCCCGGCGTCGACGAACATGCCCTGCCGTTCGCGCTCGATTCCAAGGATCCGACCCTGCCGATCGCGGACTTCGTCGGCTCCGAGGGGCGCTTCACCATGTTGGCCCGCTCGCACCCTGAGCAGGCTGCGCGGTTGATGGCGCTCGCCCAGATCGATGTCGACGAGCGGTGGCGTTACTACCGCCAACTCGCCGGGGTCGAACGCACGCTTGCCAGTCTGGACGAAGAGCAGACCAACAACTCGGAGACACCCACATGACCGCGAACCTGCGCTGCCGCTATCTCGGCCTCGACCTGACAGGGCCCATCGTGGCGTCGGCCGGCCCGCTCACCGGTCGGCTCGACACCCTGCAGCGGCTCGAGGATGCCGGCGCATCAGCGGTGGTGCTGCCCTCGTTGTTCGAAGAGGAGATCATCGCGACGGCGTTCCACCTGCACGACATGCACGGGCAGGGCACCGGCGTGTTCGCCGAGGCAAACAGCTATCTGCCCGACCTGCCTGAGATGCCCACCGACGCCGATCGCTACCTCGATCTCGTCGCCGATGCACGAGAGCGTTTGTCGATCCCGGTCATTGCGAGCCTGAACGGCATGTCGGCCGGCGGGTGGGTGCGCTACGCCACCGAACTCGCCCAAGCGGGTGCATCGGCAATCGAACTCAACGTGTACCTGATGGCCGCCGATCCGGCTGATACCGCTGCCACGGTCGAGGACCGGTTGCTCGATCTGGTGCTGGCGGTACGCGCTGCGGTGGCCATTCCAATCGCCGTCAAACTCTCGCCGTACTTCAGCGCGCTGGGCAACGTGGCCGAAGCGGTGGCGGGGGCCGGCGCTGACGGGCTCGTGCTGTTCAACCGCTTCTACCAACCCGAGATCGACCTGCAGACGCTCACCGTGGTGCCGAGCCTCGATCTCAGCACGCAAGCCGATCTGCGCCTGCCGCTGCGGTGGATCGGCGTGCTGCACAATCGCGTGCCCTGCTCGCTCGCGCTATCGGGCGGCGTGCACAACTGGGCCGACGCGGTCAAGGGCCTGCTTGCTGGTGCAGACGTGGTGATGACCACCTCGGCGCTGCTGCGCCTGGGGCCCGAGCACGTGCGCGAACTCCTCCGCGGTGTCTCGACCTGGCTCGACGAGAACGACTACGAATCGGTCGAGCAGTTGTGCGGCAGCATGAGCCAGCAGTCGGTGCCCGATCCCGATGTCTACGAGCGTTCGAACTACCTGAAGGTGTTGCGTCACGGCTCGGCGAAGTACCTGCCCCAGTTCGTGCGTCTCGAGGACTGAACCCAGCCAACCACCCACCTCACCAACCGAGACTCTCTAGGATCGCTGCCATGAAGGAACTCATCTACCACCGGCACCTGCTCCCCGCCGTGAAGCGCAACGCCGATCGCATCTGCGTCACCGATGCCTCCACGGGGATCAGCACCACATTCGCCGAACACCTCGACCGGGTCAGCCGTCTCATCGGTGGGCTGCAGTCGCTTGGCGTGCACCGAACCGACAGGTTCGCGATCATGACCATGAACTCGCCGCAGTATCTCGAGATGTACCACGCAGCGTTCCTCGGTGGTGGGGTGGTGAACCCGCTCAACTTGCGCTTCGCCCCGAAGGAACTGGCCTACGTGCTCAAGGACTCCGGGACCAAGGTGTGCTTCGTCGACTCCATTTTCGCAGCGCTGATCGACGCCGTTCGTGCCGAGGCCGGCATCGAAACGGTCGTGCTCGTGGGTGGTGGCGATGCCCCCCACGACATTGAATACGAGGACCTGCTCAAGCGCAGCACGCCCACTATTCCCGACGAGGGCGAGGAATCCGATCCCGTCGTGTTGATGTACACCGGTGGCACCACCGGTCTGCCCAAGGGCGTGTTGCTCGATCAGCGCGCCGAGATGCTCAACATGTACCACGTGATGGCCCGACTCCCGCTGGGCAGCGACGACATCGCGTTGTTGCAGACCCCCATGTTCCACGCCGCCTCGATGTTCAGCGTGCTCGGTGGCCCGGCGCTCGGTGCCCGTACGGTCACCATTCCCATGTTCGACCCATCGCGGGTGATGGCTGCCGTCGAGGAATATTCGCCCACGCTCACCGTGATGGTGCCCACCATGATCGGCATGGTGCTGGCACATCCGGACTTCGCCCCGGCGCGACTCGGCAGCTTTCGCACGCTGGTCTATGGGGCCTCGCCGATGCCGCAGGCGTTGCTCGAACGGGTGCTGCAGATGTATCCCGACACCGACGTCTGGCAGGGCTATGGCATGACCGAGAGCTCATCGATCCTCACCATGCTGGGTGCTGCCGAGCATCGCGCCGGCGGCAAGTACCTGCTGTCGGCCGGGTCGCCGATGCCCGGTGTGGTGTTGAGCATCCAGAGCGAGGGCGGTGTCGAGGTGCCCATCGGCGAGATTGGCGAGGTGTGCGCCCGTGCCGGCAACTTCATGATCGAATACTGGAACAAGCCCGAAGCCACCGACGAGGCCTTCCGGGGTGGTTGGTACCACACCGGCGACGCCGGCTACGTCGATGACGAGGGCTATCTCTATCTGGTCGATCGCGTCAAGGACATGATCGTGACGGGCGGTGAGAACGTCTATTCCGGCGAGGTGGAGAATGCGCTGTCCACCCACCCCGCTGTGGCCCAGGCGGCGGTGATCGGCATTCCCGACGAACGCTGGGGTGAAGCCGTGCACGCCGTCGTGGTGTTGCGGCCCGGCGCGTCCGCCACTGAAGCCGAGCTGATCGCACACTGCCGTGACCAGATCGCCGGTTACAAACTGCCCAAGAGCGTCGAGTTCCGGGCCGACCCACTGCCGCTGTCCGGGGCGATGAAGGTCCTGAAGAAGGACCTGCGCGCGCCGTACTGGGAAGGTCGCGAGCGCCGGGTCAACTGACGGTCTGTCGTCTCGAACGGTTCGCGACTGCGGCCCGGCATCTGGGAACGGTCAGGCGGTGCCGGTGCATGCGTCGGTGATGAGGCGATCGACGAAGGCGACGCAGGCGTGCAGTTGCTCGGTGGAGACGTACTCGTCGGGTTTGTGCGCCACGCCGATGTCGCCGGGACCGCACACCACCACCGGCGCCTGCAGGGTGCGGGCGAACAGGCCGCCCTCGGTGCCGAACCCCAACGGTGTACTGACGCCCCGGTCGGCTGCCCGCTCGACCATGCGGACCCACGGGTTGGTCCGATCGGTGGCCAGCGCTGGATAGCGCGCGATCTCGGTGATGTCGATGCCTCCCCCGACCGCCTGCAATGCGTCGCGTTCGGTGTCGACCGCGTGCCACAGTGGGCGGAGCAGTTCGTCGGGATCATGTGTAGCGCTGTGGCGCAACTCGAACGAGACCACGCAGTGCTCGGCCAGCACGTTGAGAGCCGTGCCGCCGCTGATGCTGCCAACATTGACGGTGACCTCGGCGTTGGCTTCGCCCGTGTCGTCGCGGTATGCGCTGAGTGCGTGTGGAGCAGCAGTCGCCTCGAGGGCGGCGGCCATGCGCACGGCCGCGCTGATCGCGCTCGGTAGAAACGGCGACAAACTGGAATGCCCGGCGTGAGCGGTGAAGCTCACACGGTAGGCGACCTTGCCGAGGTGTGAGTGTCGCGGCCGCATCATGGTTGGTTCACCGATGACCACCAGATCGGGGCGGACGTGTGCATCGAGGCCACTGGCGTGCAGCCGATCGAGCAGGCCGCGTACGCCGACGCAGCCGATCTCCTCGTCGTAGGAGAGAGCAAGGTGCACCGGTCGTTCGAGACCAGCGGGATCGAGGTACTCGATGACGGCGAGCACACAGGCGATGAAGCCCTTCATGTCGGCCGTTCCGCGGCCGACCATGTGGTCGCCCGACACGGTGAGCGAATACGGATCGGTGCGCCACCCTCCACCCGCTGGCACCACGTCGGTGTGGCCCGACAACAACAGCCCGCCCCCGGTGTTGGGGCCCAGCGTCGCCAACAGGTTGGCGCGTCCCTCGGGCCCGTCGATGATGGAGGTGGTGGCACCGAACGCCTGCAGGTGATCGGCGGCCCATTCGATGAGCGACCGGTTCGGTGTGGTGCTCTCGGTGGGCATGGCCACCATGTGGCCGAGCAACTGCACCACCCGCTCGCCGACCTCGGGACGCTGGATCATGCTCATCCCCGTCAGTATTGCCCACTGCGACCCGGTCGGGCGGTGCCTGCACTGAGTACGGTTGCCGCCATCGGATCGTCGGGCCGGCTCGATCGTGCCGGCTCACCAGGAGGTAGCAGTGAACAGGTTTGTTGATCGACGCATCATCATCACCGGTGGCGGATCGGGCATCGGCCAGGGAACGGTGCTGCGACTGCTCGCCGAGGGCGGCCGCGTGCACGCGATCGACGTGAACGCTGATGGGTTGGAGGTCACCCGCACGATGGCTGCTGCGGATGGCACGGCAGACCGCTTGAGCGTTGGTCCGCTCGACATCTCCAACGAGCACGAGGTCGGCGCGGGTGTCGCCGCGGCGATCGACGAACTCGGGGGGCTCGAGGTGTTGGTGAACGCGGCGGGCATCCTGCGTGCGGCGCACACCCACGAGTGCACGCTCGACGTGTGGAACCAGGTCATCGGTATCAACCTCACCGGCACCTTCTTGATGACCCGTGCGGCACTGCCGGCGCTGTTGGAATCGGGGCGTGGCGTGATCGTGAACTTCAGTTCCACCTCGGCCAGCTTCGCCCATCCGTACATGGCTGCCTACGCGGCCAGTAAGGGTGGGGTCGATGCGCTCACCCACACGCTCGCTGTCGAGTACAGCAAGCAGGGCCTGCGCGCCGTTGCTGTTGCGCCAGGAGGAATCACCAGCGGCATCACCGAGACGACCCCGGGCATGCTGCCCAGCGACGCTGACTGGTCGCTGTTCACGAAGATGTCGCCGATCATCGGCAAGGGCATGGGCTCACCGGCCGATGTGGCCGGAGTGATCGCGATGCTGGCCAGCGACGACGGTCGTTACATCACCGCCACGTCGGTCCGCATCGACGGCGGCGCCCACGGCTGAGCCTGGTAGCGCCGTCAGCGGCTACGGCTGGAACGGCTTCTTGGCCAGCATCACATCGCTGCCAAGGAAGGGTTCGAGGAACGGCCCGAAGTTGGGGCCGCGGCGCAGGCCGAGACCACCATCGACCGCAATCGACACACCGGTGATCCAGCGCGCATCGGGACCGAGCAGGAACCGCACCAACCCGGCCACGTCCTGGGGCTCGCCGACGCCTCCCATGGGGGTGTTGTCGGTGTAGCTGCGGTACACGTCGCTGTCGCGCGGGATGGCCTCCATCAACTCGGTGGCGATGAAGCCGGGACGCACCGAGTTGTAGCGCACGTTCACCGAACCGTATTCGTCGGCGGCATTGCGCATCATCTGCTCGATGCCGGCCTTCGACACGGTGTAGGCGCCGAAGTATGGATGGGTGACGTAGCCGGCGATGGACGACATGCCCACGAACGAGCCGCCACCGGCGGCGACCATGTGTGCCACCGTGTGCTTCACGCACAGCATCGTGCCCAACACGTTGAGGTGCAAGGTGTCGAGGAACTGCTTGGTGTCCTGCAGGTGGTAGGGCCCGAGCCCGGCGGAGCCACCGGCGTTGGCGAGGCAGCCGTTCAGCGCACCGGTTGGCTGCAGTGCCGTTGCAACGATGCGCTGGACATCGTCTTCGTTGGTGACGTCGCCGACGGCGAACTGCACGCTGCCACCGTGACCACTGCCCGCTGCTGCCGCGGCGATGGTGCTGGCCGCTGCGGCCAATGAGGCTTCGGTGCGCCCGCAGATGGTGACGGCAGCGCCGTCGGCCGCCAGTCGCTCGGCGCAGGCGCGCCCGATCCCGGTGCCTCCGCCTGTGATCAGGACTGCGTACCCCTCGAGTCCGCCCGTGGGCGATGTCTGTGTGCTCATGGTGGCGACGGTAGCGGGCGCGTTTGCTCGGACGTGATACGAAAGCAGCGAGGGGTTCGGGACAACGCGGTTCGAATCTGCCCATCGACTACGAGGAGACAGACGTGAGCAACAACTGGGGACGCTGGGGCGACGATGATCAGCGCGGTGCCTTGAACCTGATCACGCCCGAGGCCGTGCGTGCGGCCGCCCAGCGACGGGTCACCGGCAAGGTGTACTCGCTGGCCATCCAACTCAGCCAGGCAACGGTGCCCGCCGTCCACGACCGCCCAGCCCCCGAGCGCTACACGCTCTCGACCCTGGACGACATCGGGCGGGTGCCGCCCTTCTTCGAGATCGGTGAGGGCGTGGGTGCCAACGAGGACGTGTTGGTGATGCCGAGCCACATCGGCACGCACATGGATGCGTTGTGCCATGTCACCTCGGAGTCCACGCTCTACAACGGTTACCCGGCATCGTCGTTCACGCCCCGCGGCGGTGCCTCGAAGTGTGGCATCGAGCAGACCGGTAGCTTCGCCGGCCCGGCCAAGCTGCTCGATGTGGCCGGCTACGTGACGAACCATGTCAACCCAGAGGGCCTCGTGGCCGGTCAGGTCATCGACGCTGCGTTGTTGGAGGCGTGTCGTGCTGCACAGGGCACCAGCATCGAACCGGGCGACATGTTGCTGGTGCGCACCGGCTGGATCGAGCACCGCAACAAGCACCTCCCGCCAGCACAGGCCTGGCTGCAGGCCGGCCTCGGCCTCGATGCGGTCTCGTTCATCCGCGACCACAGCATCAGCGTGGTGGGCACCGACAACTCCGCCGTCGAATCGATCCCCTTCGACCAGAATCGGTTCCTGT
The DNA here is from genome assembly GCA_009726095.1 of Actinomycetota bacterium. Classification (GTDB taxonomy): domain Bacteria; phylum Actinomycetota; class Acidimicrobiia; order Acidimicrobiales; family Ilumatobacteraceae; genus WLMZ01. The sequence goes on along the minus strand of WLMZ01000002.1, from coordinate 68,115 downwards.
GCGTGCACATCGAACTGCTCCAGCAGCTCGGCGTCACCATGATCGAGCACCTGTGGTTGGCCGATCTGGCCGCAGATTCGTGTTACGACGTGTTGCTTGCGGTCGGTGGGCTGTTGGTCACGGGGGCATCGGGCAGCCCGGTGAATCCCATCGCTATTGGCTGAGTCGCTAGGCAACTCGAGTGGGTGGATTTGTGAACCGATTGCATCAACGGTGTTACGGTGCGACCACACGGTGAATCTCGGGGGGGATTTCGATGGGTCGTTTACAGGTACGTTTGTTGGCCATTCCACTGGCACTGGCTCTCCTTGGAACCGCGTGCGGCAAGAGCCGCGATGCGGCGCCGGCCACCACACCGGTGCCGGGCACAGCGGTCACCACGCCGGTCAGTAGCGGCGATGGCGCTGCGCCCACTACGGCCGCCCCGCCCGAACTGCCCATGTTCGGTGATGCGCCGTGGCCGTGTGGGAAGGCCGCCACACCCAATACCGACTCGGGTAGCGAGCCCGGCGTCACTCAGGACGCCATCAGCATCGCCAGCGGTGACGATGCCGGCTATGTCGGTTCGCCCGGGCTGAACCACGAGATCACCGATGCAATGAAGGCAATGGTCTCCAAGTGCAACGACCTCGGTGGTATCAACGGCCGCCAGATCACGCTCAACTACTTCGACGCAAAGATCTTCGACGTCGCCACCGCGATGCAGGGCGTCTGTGATGGCAACAATTTCTTTCTCGTCGGCGAGGGTTGGGCCTTCGACAGCCAGCAGGAGGAAGCCCGCCTGAAGTGCCCGATGCCTGCAGTGCCGACCTACTCGGTCAGCGCCGCATTCGCCCACGGCAAGCTCATGTACGACGCCATTCCGAACCCATCCGACGAGATGTCGGCCGGCTTCTTCGAGCAGATGGCCACGTTGTTCCCCGACGCCGTGAAGCATGTCGCCACGCTCGTTGCTGGTTTCTCGGCAACGCAGGAGTCGCGCGACAAGGTGCTGGCCGTTGCCCCCGCTTTCGGGTGGGGCTTCGTCGATGCCAAGCTCGAGTACAACGCAGCCGGTGAAGCCGACTGGACTCCGTTCGTCAAGCAGATCAAGGATTCCGGCGCCACGATGGTGTACTGGTCAGGCACCTGTCTGCCGCACCTGCAGCTGTTCGCCCAGACCGCCAAGGCCAACGGGCTGGACCTGCCGATCATTACCGATGCCAACCACTACGCAACGGAATGCGCTGCGGTGAACACCGACGGCTCGATGAACAACGTGTACGTGCGGTTGACCTCGGTGCCGTTCGAGGAGGCATCCACGAACAAGGCAACCCAGGACTTCATCGACCTGCTCAAGGAAAACGGTGGCGACGTTGCGCTGCTCGGAACCCAGACCGCATCGTCGTTCCTGTTGTGGGCCACGGCATCGCAGGCGTGCGGCGCAGAGCTCACTCGGGCGTGCGTGCTGGCGAACCTGGCCAAGACCACATCGTGGACCGGGCATGGGTTGCACGCCGAGGACAACCCCGGCCAAAACCACCCCTCGTCCTGCAACGCCGTGCTGAAGATAGAGGGCACCGGGTACAAGCGGGTCACACCCACCAAGCCGGGCACCTTCGAATGCAAGCCCGAGTGGGTGGCCCGGGTGACGGGCAGCCCTGCGCTCATCGCTGCCAAGCTCGATGCCAACCGCATCTCCCAGCAATTCAGCGGCGGCTGACCGGAAATCTGGCCCATCGGGTGGTCGTTGCCGCACCAAGTTTCCGCATCTGACGGATCGTCAGATACCTGTTATGGTGGCAAATTCAAGTGCGTTTTTTGGGGGGGATCCTTGATGAAGCAGTCTTCTATTCGTTTCGTGGCGGTAGCTGTTGCGCTCACGTTCGTCGTGACAGCGTGTGGCAAGGACCGCAGCAGTACGCCAGCCACGTCGACCGCCGGTACCTCTGTGGCCACCACTCCCGGCACGGGCCCGGCCGACACCACGCCGGTCACCGAGCCCGCCCCAGTGGTGCCCACGTTCGGTGATGCCCCGTGGCCATGCGGCAAGGGCGACGGCGCCAATGCCGACACCGGCACCGAGCCCGGCGTCACCAAGGACGCCATCAGCATCGCCGGTGGCGACGATGCCGGCTACGCCGGTTCGCCCGGCCTCTCGCACGAGGTCACCGATGCCGTGAAGGCGTTGGTCGCCAAGTGCAACGAGCTCGGCGGCATCAACGGTCGCCAGATCACGTTCAACTACTTCGACGCCAAGATCTTCGACGTCGCCACGGCCATGCAGGGTGCGTGCGATGGCAACAACTTCTTCCTCGTCGGCGAAGGCTGGGCATTCGACGGTCAGCAAGAGGAGATCCGCATCGGGTGTCACCTGCCGGCGGTCCCCGCCTACACCGTGAGCGCAGCGTTCGCCCATTCGGCTGATGTGTTCCAGGGTGTCCCCAACCCGTCGGACGAAACGCCTGCCGGCGTGTTCGAACAGGTGGCCACGATCTTCCCGAACGAGGTCAAGAAGGTCGCCACGCTCACCAGCGGCTTCGGCGCCACCGTCGAAACCCGTGACAAGGTCGTTGCCGTGTCCCCGCAGTTCGGTTGGGGCTTCGCCGAGACCACGTTGGAATACAACCCCGCCGGTGAGACCGACTGGACGCCCTTCGTGAAGCAGATCAAGGACTCCGGCGCCACCATGGTGTCGTGGCAGGGTTCGTGCCTGCCTGGTCTGAAGTTGTTTGCAGAGACCGCGAAGGCCAACGGTCTCGATGTACCCATCGTCACCGACGCCAACCACTACACCGCCGAGTGTGCGGCCGCCAACACCAACGGTGCGCTCGACAAGATGTACATCCGCTTCGGCTTCATCCCCTACGAGGAAGCCAGCCTGAACAAGGCCACCCAGGATTACCTCGACCTGCTCAAGGGCCAGGGCGATGCTGCGCTGCTCGGTATGCAGGCCACGTCATCGTTCCTGCTGTGGGCAACGGCCGCCTCGGAGTGCGGTGCCACGCTCACCCGTCAGTGCACGCTCGACAACATGAAGGCCACCCATAGCTGGACCGGCCATGGTCTGCACGCCGAGACCGATCCGGGCGGCAACCACCCGCCGAAGTGCGCCATTCTGCTACACCTCGTCGGTACCACCTACGAGCGGGTCGCGCCGACCAAGCCCGGTACGTTCGAGTGCAAGGACACCTGGATCGCCAAGGTCACGGGAACGCCCGCCCTGATTGCTGCCAAGCTTGATGCGAATCGCATCTCGCAGCAGTTCACGGGCAACTAGGACTCCACGTTGTCTTCTGTCTGTGGGACCGGCTGCAACTGCGGCCGGGCCCACTGACAGTCCGGCCCCATCATGCAGGACTTTCTCGCCTACACCGTCTTGGGTCTCTGCCTCGGATCCGTGTACGCCATTGCAGCAACCGGCCTCGTCGTCACCTACTCCACATCGGGGGTGTTCAATGTGGCCCACGGTGCCGTGGCCACCATGAGCGCGCTCGTGTACTGGCAGCTCCGATTCGGGTGGCATATGGCCACGCCAATCGCGCTGGTGCTCACCATCGTGGTGTTCGCCCCCCTGCTCGGCATGTTCCTGGAGATCTTGGTGATGCGCGGGTTGCGTGGCACCAGCGAGGTCACGCGCCTGGTCACTCCTGTGGCGGTGCTGTTGGCCATCAACGGTGCGGCTACCTGGATCTGGTTCCGCAAGAGCAACCGGGCACTGGTGCCGCAGAAGTTCTTCGGCGAACGGCATATCAATGTGCTCGGGCAAGCGGTGTACTTCCACCAGATCATCGGCGTGGGCTTGTCTGTCCTCATCGCCGGCGCCCTGTTTGTGGTGCTCTATCGCACCCGTCTCGGTGTGACCATGCGGGCAACGGTCGATGATCGCTCGTTGCTCATGCTCAACGGTGGTCGCCCAGATCGCGCAAGCCTTGCCAGTTGGGCGATCGGCGCTGCGCTTGCTGGTCTGGCCGGCGTCCTGCTGTCGCCGCAACTCGGCGCACTGCAGGTGTTCGCACTGACCCTGTTGGTGTTCGATGCCTATCCGGCGGCGGTTGCCGGCCGCTTGCGCAGCGTGCCGCTGACGTACGTGGGTGCCATGGTCCTCGGCCTGTCGAAGCTGTACTTCGACTGGGTGTCCGACGCCGGCCAGCGCTGGCTCGTGCTGCGCAACCTGCGCAACGCCATCCCTGCTGTGCTGTTGTTCGTTGCCCTCCTGTTGCTTCCCCAGGATCGTCTGCGGGGTGCCGTGGTGTCCCGAACCCGCGAGCGGTTCAAGGTGCCCACACTGCGCCAGGCCGTGCTGTGGGGCGTTGTCCTGGTGGCGTGTGTCGCCATGCTGCAGTCGCTCATGTCCGGGTCGGCCGTCATCAGCCTGGCCAACGGCATCTCGCTGTCGCTGCTGGCACTCTCGCTGGTCCTCCTCACCGGGTATGCGGGTGAGATCAACCTGGCCGTGTTCACCTTTGCGGGCATCGCCGTGATCGCAGCCTGGCAGTTCGATGTCGGACCCACCGGTCTGGCCACGAAGCAATCGTTGTCGGTGATGGCCATCTTGTTGGCGGTGTGCGTCTGCGCACTGGTGGGTGGGCTCATCGCCCTGCCCGCACTACGCCTGCGCGGCCTGTACCTGGGCCTGGCCACGTTTGCATTCGGCATCATCGTGTACCAATTGGTGATCCTGCAGATCCAGCCGCTGCACTTCAACCTGTTCGGGTGGAAGTTCACGGTCAACCTCTTCAGCACCGGTTCGCTCACGGTCCCGCGCCCGAACTGGTTCGGCATCGACTTCGGCGGGCAACGGGCCTTCCTCATGTTGATGACGGTCATGTTCGCGATCATCGGGGTCGGGCTCATCGCGCTCCGCCGAAGCGCCTACGGCCGCATGATCGTCGCGATGAAGGACAGCCCAGCGGCATGCGCAACCCTGGGCCTCAACATCACTCGGCTGAAGCTCGGCGTGTTCATGCTGTCGTCGGCCATCGCCGGCCTCGGTGGGCTGATGTGGGCGGCGCAGCGCCGCACCTTGCCGAACAACGCCGACTTCGACGGCTTCGCCAGCCTCACCCTGTTCATGATCGCGGTGGTCGGCGGTATCGGCTACGTCAGCGGTGCGTTGATCGCGGGCATCTTCCTGAGTCTGCTCAGCGTGGTGATGCCCAACATCTTCGCCAAGCTCGGCAGCGACTACCCCTCGCTGCACTGGCTGTTCGTCACCGTGCTCGGCAATTTCACCCATTACGTCGGCCCGGCGATGATCGGCATCGGCCTCGGCAAGAACCCCAGCGGCATCGCGCAACAGGTCATGGACGGCTTCCGGCCGCTGCGTAAGGCGCCGGTCGCGACGGCAGCGTGGGTCGTGTCTTTGGCCGGCCTCTGGCTGTTGACCTGGCGCGGTGTGCTCTCGAACTGGAACTTCGCGCTGATCTGCGTGGTCTCGGTGTTCTTGGTGCCGCGCCTCATCATGTCGGTGTTCGAGGCTCGCTTCGCCGACGAGGAACGGCTCGTCGCCGGCGAGGATCTCGATCTCATCGGTCTCGAGCGCCCCTTCCGCGCCTCGGACCGCCAGGTGCTGGACACTGCGCTCGGGCTTCCGGTCACGGGGGTGCCCCATGCACCTTCTTGAGTGTCGAGGTGTCGGGATGACGTTCGGCGGCGCGGCCGCGCTCAGCGATGTCGGTGTCACCGCCGAAGCCGGAGCCATCACCGGTCTCATCGGCCCCAATGGTGCCGGCAAGACCACGCTGTTCAACTGCATTACCGGGCTCTTGCAGCCCACGTCCGGCGAGATCCTGCTCGATGGACGCGACATCAGTTCGTTGCCCCCGTACAAGCGTTCACGCGCAGGGGTGGCCCGTACCTTCCAGCGGCTCGAGCTGTTCACCTCGCTCACGGTTCGCGACAACATCCGTGTGGCCGGCGAGATTCGTAATCGTTGGAGCAAGACCCGGGTAGATCCCCGCGCCGAGACCGACCACGTGGTTCAGCTGCTCGGGCTGTCAGCGCTCGCCGACCGTGATGTGTCAGAGATCCCCACCGGCATGGCCCGGCGCGTCGAGATGGGCAGGGCGCTGATGACCCGGCCCAAGATCCTGTTGCTCGACGAGCCCGCCTCCGGCCAGGACGAGCAGGAGACCGAGGAGTTCGGCGAGCTGCTGCTGCACCTGTGCGCCGAGGGCACAGCGATCCTGCTCGTGGAGCACGACGTGTCGTTGGTGATGAAGGTGTGCTCGTTCATCCAGGTACTCGACTTCGGGCGCATCATTGCATCGGGCGCCCCGGGCGACATCCAGAGCAACCAGGCAGTGCTCGAGGCCTATCTCGGCGAGGACCATCGGGCATGAGCGAGCCATTGCTCGAACTAGTCGATGTCCGCGCCGGCTATGGCTCGATCGAGGTGTTGCACGGCGTCACCCTCACGGTGCACCGTGGCGAGGTGCTGGCTCTGCTCGGCCCGAACGGTGGCGGCAAGTCCACCAGCCTCAATGTGCTCGCCGGACTGGTGGACATCATGAGCGGCGAGGTCCGCCTTGCGGGCCGACCCGTCACAGGTGTTGGCGCAGACAAGCTCGCCCGACTCGGGGTGTGCACCATTCCCGAGGGCAGGGGCGTGTTCCCCAACCTCACCGTGCGCGAGAACCTGATGATGGCCACCCACACGGGTGCCAAGTTGAGCGATATCGAAGCCATCGCCTACGAGCGGTTCCCACGGTTGGGTGATCGGCGCTCACAACTTGCCGGCACGATGTCGGGCGGCGAGCAGCAGATGTTGGCGATGTCACGTGCGCTGGCCACGAATCCCGCTGTGTTGCTGCTCGACGAACTCTCGATGGGGCTCGCGCCGCTCATCGTCAGCAGCCTGTACGAGATCGTCGCACAGGTCGCCGAGACCGGCGTTTCCGTGCTCGTTGTCGAACAGTTTGCGCGTACTGTGCTCGGCATTGCCGACAGAGCTGCCATCATGCTCAGCGGACGCATCACTCGTGTCGGGCCGCCCGACGAAATCGCAGAAGAACTTTCATCGGCCTACCTCGGCGGAAAGGGACAACCATGACCCAAGATCAGAGCAACGCAGACAACCGAATCGAGCAATTCAAGAATGACATTGCCGAGATGCAGGTGAAGACATCCGGCAAACCAACGGTTGAGAAGGCGAACTCATCGTTCGGCATCGTGCTGATGGTGGCGTCGGTGGTCATCGCCATCGGGTCGTACATCCAGGCGGGTCAGGCCGACAATGCGCTCGACCAGAACGAACTCATCGTGCTCGGTATCGCATGCATCTGTATGGCCATCGTCGGCGCAACGTTGTGGATCCGCACGGCACTGGTGCGGTTCTGGCGATTCTGGATGCTGCGCTCGTTGTACGAGGGCCAGGCGCACCTGGACGAAGTGGTGAAGGCCATCCGCGACCGCGGCTGACCACCCGCCTGGCCAGGGCGATGTCTACCCTCATGCGTGACGGGGTACGTTGACGGCATGGCTACGTATTCCCTCCCCGATCTTGCGTACGACCCCGCTGATCTCGAGCCGCATTTGTCGGCACGAGTGATCGACCTGCATCACGGCAAACACCACGCCTCCTACGTGACGGCAGCAAATACCGCCCTCGAGAAGATCGAGGAGGCAGCGGCGCAGGAGAAATGGGCAGATCTGGTCGGGCTGCAACGAGCGCTGGCGTTCAACCTCGGCGGGCATGTCCTGCACAGCATCTACTGGAAGAACCTGTCGCCGGATGGTGGGGGCGAGCCCACGGGACCGCTACGCACTGCAATCGATGAGACATTCCATGGGTTCGCTGCGTTCAAGGCGCGTTTCGCCCAGATCACCGTCACCATTCAGGGCAGCGGATGGGGCATCCTCGGCTTCGAGCCACTCGGCGGTCGTCTCGTGACCCAGCAACTGCTGACGCACCAGGACAATCAGCTCCTGGGCACCGTGCCACTGTTGGCCATCGATGTGTGGGAACACGCCTACTACCTGCAGTACCAGAACGTGCGCGCCGACTACATGGCGGCGATCTGGAACCTCATCAGTTGGGACGACGTGAGCCGCCGCTATGCCGCGGCGGTTGGAATGTCGCTGTAGGCAGCTGGTCAGCGCAGAATCGGCGAATCGTCGATCATCGTGAAGTCGGGCTCGCGTCGCTCGGCAAAGGCCATGAGCGCCTCGGTGTTGGCCGGTCCACCGAGCAGCACCATGAAGGCATCGTTCTCGCGCTCGCGCGCCGCAGCCAACTCGGCGAGCATCGGCTCGACGATGGTGCGCTTGCATTCGACGAGGGAGTTGATCGGCTTGCTCGCCAACACTGCGGCGTGGCGCATGGTTTCGGCCAGCAACTGATCGGGTGCACATTCGCGCCAGGCAAGGCCCATCTGCACGCACTCGGCGGCGGACAGCCATTCACTGCTCATCAGCGCCCACGTTGCATTTTGGCGGCCGAGTAACCGGGGGAACGTGACGCTGCTCGCCGCCTCGGGTGCCACACCCAACCGCGTGAAGGGGCAGCGCACGCGGGCCTCTGAGGAGATGAACACGAGGTCGGCCAATGCAAGCATGGTCGCGCCGATCCCGAGCGCAAGCCCGTTGACCGCGCAGAGCAACGGCTTTGGGAACGCGATCAACTGATCGACGAATCCGGGGAACCCGTGCCGGCCGTTCACGAACGACCCGCTGTTGCGTTGGGCCATGTCCATCAGGTCGGCCCCCGATGAGAATGCCTGGCCCGCACCGGTGATGACGACCACGGCAATGCCGGGGTCGGTGGCCGCAGCAATCAGCGCATCGGTGGCGGCGTCGTAGAGCGCCTCGTTGAACGCGTTCCTCACCTCGGGCCGATCGAGGGTGAGGACGCGGATGCGGCCCTCGTCGCGGAGCTTGATCATTCGGTGACCTCGATGTTGGTGGTGTGGGCGATGTCGGCGGATGACCGGCCGATGTGGACGCAATAGCTGCCGGGATCGATGCGCCAACCCCGAGGCGATTCCGGGACATCGGTGAACAACCCGATCGGACTCGGGTTCAGGTCGCCGCGATAGGCATTGCCTGGGTCCCAATACGAAAACGATCGGGCATCCAGGGTGAGGGTGACCTCGGTGGTCTCGCCCGGCTCCAGCCAGACCTTCTGGAACGCCTTGAGCTCCTTGAGCGGCCGCACGACAACGGGATCGACGGCACCGACGTAGCACTGCACGACCTCGGCACCGCGCCGGGTGCCGGTGTTGGTCACCTGCACGGACACGTCGATCGTGCCGGCGCCTGTGTGCAGTTGGGCATGCCCGATGGATACCGCAGAGACGGTTGGCGTACCCAGCGCGAACGATGTGTACGACAGCCCGTGCCCGAACGCGAACGAAACGGGGAGCTTGCGGGTCTCGTACCACCGGTAACCCATCAGGACACCCTCGCCGTAGCGCACCTGGCCGTGTTCGCCGGGGAAGTTGCCGAACGAGGGTGTGTGCTCGATGCAGGTGGGAAAGGTGGTGGGTAGTCGGCCCGCAGGGTCGGTGTCGCCGAACAACACCTCAACGAGCGCGTTCGACATCTCCTGACCACCGAACCAGGCCTGCAGGACGGCGGGTGCTTCGACGGCCCAGTCAGTGGTGATCGGGGCTCCGGCGTTGACGACGATGACGGTGTTCGGGTTGGCCCGCGACACCCGCCTGATCAGCTCGGCCTGCCTGCCCGGTAGGTCGAGCGTGTCGCGGTCGTGGCCCTCGGTCTCCCAATCGTTGTTGGTGCCGACGATCACGATCACGGCGTCGGCAGTGGCCGCCGCGGCGACGGCCCGGTCCATCATGTCGGGGTCGGGCACCGGCTTGCAGCCGATCTCAACGCCCTGCATCCACGAGCGTTCGGTGGACACGAACTCGATGTCGAGTTCGTAGCGCTCACCGACGCGCAGCGGGATCTCGGCCGTCAGCTCCTTGCGGGCAAGACCGAAATAGGCGTCACCCCGAGGGGTGGGATGGGTGATGCCATCGAAGATCACGTTGCCATTGATCGACAAGCACGCACTGCCCAACTGCAGCATGCTGATGATGTGTGGTCCCGACTTCGTGGGGGTGAACGACGACGTGGCGCGAAAGGCGATGGGGCCACGCGGCAGCGTCGGATCGATGCCCGGGAGTAGCAAGACCTTGCCGTCATCGAGCGTGGTGCGATGAACGACGTCGCCGTCGCAGTCGTTGCCAGCGAACACCTCGACGAGAAAGCCGGTTCCACCTTGGCCGTTGTCGAGCTGTGTCGCGCTGATCGGGGCAATGGTGCGGTCGATGTCGCAGCCCGGCTCATGCACGATGGTGACGTGCTCGCCCAAGCGAGCGTGGAGCGCTTCGAGTGGAGAGATGCGGTAGTGGGGCTGCAGCTGCGCAGACCCGCCGCCCATGATGCGTGCTCGTTCGGCGTTGGGGCCGATGACCGCAATGGTTCGCAGGTCCGACAACTGCAATGGCAGGACACCCTGGTTCTTCAGTAGCACCATCGACTCGGCTGCGGCCTGGCGGGCCAGGGCTCGGTGCTCGGCTCGGTCGATGGCGATTGGTGGCAGTTCTTCGTCGTCGAGCGCGCCGATACGGTCGAACACCGAGAGCAACCGCGACGCAGCGCCATCGAGCAGGTGCTCGGCCACCAGCCCTTCGTGCACGGCCTGACCGAGCTTGCGGCCGTAGAACCGCGCTGGGCCCGGCATCTCCAGGTCGAGGCCTGCGTCGGCCGCTCCTGCTGCGGTGCCGCCAGCGAACCAGTCGGTGACCACGAACCCCTCGAAGCCCCATTCGCCGCGCAGGATGTCGTGGAGCAACTCGCGATTCTCGGCGTTGTAGCGACCGTTGAGCCGGTTGTACGACGTCATGATGCCCAGTGCGCCACCCTCGCGGACGGCGAGCTCGAAGGGCAGCAGGTAGAGCTCGCGCAGGGCGCGCTCATCAATGACGCTGTCGATGGTCATCCGTTCGAACTCTGCCTCGTTGCCGGCGAAATGCTTCACGGTGGTGGCGACGCCGTGCGACTGCACACCACGCACAAATGCGGCCGCCAGCTTGCCCGTCAGCAGTGGGTCCTCGGAGTACGACTCGAAGTTGCGCCCGGCGAGCGGGGCGCGGTGCAGGTTCACTGTCGGGGCCAACAGCACCCGGCACGCCTTGGTACGCGTCTGATCACCCAGGGCGTCGCCGAGTTGCTCGAGCAGCGCCGGATTCCACGTGGCCCCGAGCGCCGAACCACAGGGAATGTTGAGCGAGCGGACCTGCTCGCCGACCCCTTCGATGAGCGGCCCCCTGGCCCCGGCGGGTCCGTCGCAGACGAACACCTCGGGAATGCCGAGTCGGGCGATGGCAGCAGTGGACCATGTACTGGCACCCGCCGTGAGCGACGCCTTCTCATCGATGGTCATGGAGGCAACGAGCGCCTCGATGTCCCGGCTCACTGCTGATTCCGCGCTGGTCGTTGCATACGCTCAACCTAGTCGGCGTGGTGGTTGTGCGGCCGCGGCGCAGCGCGTTGGCGTTAGCCTCGAACGGGCCCGACCGAGACCCCGACCGTGGTCTCGGCCCGCACTGCGAGGACCCACCCCATGACGCTCTCCCTAGGCATCGACACCGGCGGCACGTATACCGATGCTGTGCTGTTCGACGACCAGCACGGGGTCATTGCCAAGGCCAAGTCGTTGACCACTCGTCACGACTTGGCGATCGGCATCGCCGGAGCGGTGGGAGCCGTGCTGTCCACCGCTGCGGTCCGGGCGTCAGACATTGCGCTGGTGTCGTTGTCCACCACGCTGGCCACCAACGCATTGGTCGAGGGGCGCGGCGGTCGGGTTGCCCTGGTGTTCATTGGCTTCGACGAAGGCGACGCCGACCGTGCCGGCCTGATGCAGGCCCTGCACGGCGATCCGCTCATTCGCGTTGCCGGAGGGCACAACCCGCACGGCGACGCACTCGCCCCGCTCGATGTCGACACGCTGACGCGCGAGGTTGCAACGCATGCGCCCACGGTCACCGGGTTCGCCGTCACCGCACAGTTCGCCACACGCAATCCAGCGCACGAGATCGCTGCGCGCGATCTCATCATTGCCCACACTGGACTGCCGGTGACCTGCGGCCACGAGCTGTCGGCCAAGCTCGACGGGCCGCGCCGCGCACTGACGGGCGTCCTCAACGCTCGTCTCATCGGACTCGTGTCGGGGCTCATCGCTGCGGCGCAGCACATCATGGAACTCCATTCCATTGATGCCCCGTTGATGATGGTTCGCGGCGATGGTGCCCTGATGTCGGCCGGGGTGGCACGCACCCGGCCGATCGAGACCATCCTGTCCGGCCCTGCAGCATCCTTGGTTGGCGCGTCGTATCTCACCGGGGTGGCAGACGCGATCATCTCCGACATCGGGGGTACCACCACCGATGTGGCGATGCTTGCCGGTGGCTCTCCCCGACTCGACGAGCACGGTGCCACCGTTGGTGGATTCCGCACGATGGTCGAGGCCGTGGCGATGACCACGGTGGGTCTAGGTGGCGACAGCGAGGTCGCAGTGTCCACGACCGGTGTCACCGCCGCGCTCGACCTTGGCCCCCGACGCGTCGTGCCGCTGTGCCTGGCGGCGGTTGATCACCACGAACTCGTTCACCGTGTGCTCGACAGCCAGCTTCTGCACGATCTCCCCAGCGAACACGACGCACGCTTTGTGCTTCCCCTGGGCGATGCGGGCGCCAGTGATGTCGGTCTGGACGACGGAGAGGCAGAGCTGCTCGCCCGGGCGATGAAGGGGCCGTCGTCGGTCGCTGCGCTGGTGCGCGGTCACGCCGATGAATCCAGGCTGAATCGTTTGGTGAAGCGCGGCCTGCTCATGCTGTCGGCGTTCACGCCCACCGATGCCTCGCACGTCCTCGGCGAGTATCTGGCCTTCGACCGCAGCGCCGCCGACAAGGGTGCTGCGCTGATGGCCCGCAAGCGATCGGCCATCGGCCGAGCCGTGGCCGACGGACCCCAGGAGTTCTCGCGTTGGGTCATCGACACGCTCGAGCGCCGATCAGCAGAGACGCTGCTCGATGTGGCGCTGGCCCGGGACGGCTTCGAGGGGGCGGGACTGAGCCGCCACCCGCTGCTCGCCGCGTCGCTCGATTGTCGTGCCGGTGTCGTGGCCATCACTGCGGCGCTGTCGGTGCCCGTTATCGGTCTGGGTGCTTCGGCCCAGATGTACTACCCGGCAGTGGCGCGGTTGCTCAGGTCCGAGGGTCTGGTCCCCGCCAACGCCGATGTGGCCAATGCCATCGGTGCTGTTGTCGGCCGGGTCAGAGTGCATGCCGATGTCTACGTGTCGCAGCCCGAACGGGGCCGCTTCCGGGTGCACCATCCTGCATCGTCTGGTGACCATGTCGTGCAGGCCGATGCCATCGCCGCCGCCGAGGCCATGGCGCGTGCCGATGCGATGCGGCACGTGCTCGACGCAGGAGCAGGCGACGCCGAGATCGTGGTGACGCATGTGTTCAACATCGCCCACATCGAGGGTGAGGAGTTCTTCGTCGACGGCACGGTCACGGCCACCGCGTCGGGTCGCCCGGCCCTGTATTAGCCTGCGGAAATGACCATCGACCGCGCAGCCGCCGACAAACTGCTCACCACCACCCGCTCTGTCCGTAAGCGGCTCGACCTCACCCGCCCTGTTGAGCCAGAACTCATCCAGGAGTGCCTCGAGATCGCGATGCAGGCGCCCACGGGTACCAACGCCCAGAACTGGTCGTTCATGGTGATCACCGACCAGGCCAAGCGCAGCGCGATTGCCGACTTCTACCGGCAGGGCACCGCGATCATGAGCGGTTCGGGGTATCCGCCCCCGCTCGAGGATGGCGACCCACGCGAGCACGTGATGCCCAAGGTGATGGAATCGGCCGGCTACCTCGGCGAGATCCTGGATCAGGTGCCGGTGTTCGTGTTGGCGTTGGTGAAGGGTCGCGTCGAGAACGTGCCCATGCTCATCGCCCAGGCCAGCACCTACGGTTCGATCCTGCCAGCGGCATGGAGCTTCATGCTCGCGGCGCGAGCCCGCGGTCTCGGCACGGCGTGGACCACCATCCACCTGTTCTTCGAGACACAGGTTGCCGAACTGCTCGGCATCCCCGCCGACTGGACGCAGGCCGTGTTGTTCCCGGTTGCGTACTACACCGGCGACGACTTCAAGCCGGCGCACCGACTGGCCCCCGAGCAGATGATCCATTGGGATTCGTGGGGCGATCACCACTGATCGCCCGACGCGCCGCAGGATCGGCCGCCTTCGAGGTGGGCTACTTGCGGCCGAACCCGAACAGGTTCTGCGCCACCTTGCGCATCTGGATCTCCTCGGAGCCTTCGGTGATGCGGTAACGGCGATGGTGACGGTAGATGTGCTCGAAGGGCATGTGCCGTGAATAGCCCACGCCGCCGCAGGTCTGCATCGCCCGATCGGCGGCATCGCAGGCCAGGCGGTTGGCGCGGTAGTTGCACATTGCCACCAGGTGGGTGACCTCCATGTGGTGCTTGTTGTCCAGCATGGTGGCCGTGTAGCGAATGAGCTGGCGAAGCATCGCCGCCTCGGTGTGTAGCTCGACCAGTGGAAACTGGATGCCCTGATTGGTGCTCAGCTTCTTGCCCCAGGTGACGCGGCTGTTTGCATATGCAACAGCCTCGTTGATGCAGTACTGCGCAGCACCCAGCGACGATGCCGCCTGGCGGATGCGGTTCTCGTGCACGAAGTGCTGGGCCAGTTCGAGTCCCCGCTCGAGTGGGCCGAACACGGTGTCGGCCCCAACGCGCACATCGGTGAGTGAGACCTCGGCATGATCGGTGGGCATGTTGAATGTCCACCAGAAGAACTCGACCTTGAACCCGGGCGCATCGGTGGGCACGAGGAAGGCGGTGATGCCCTTCGGGTCGCCGTTGGCGCCGCTGGTGCGGGCAAAGATGATGTCGTGGGTTGCGTGGTGCAGCCCGCTGTTCCATCGCTTCATCCCGTTGAGCACCCATTCGTCGCCGTCGCGCACGGCCGTGGTCTCCATGTAGGTGGCGTCGCTGCCGTGATTGGGCTCGGTGAGGCCGAAGGCCAGCCGACGGCTGCCGTCGAGGAAGCCGGGCATCCACTCTGCGATCTGTTCGGGGGTGCCGAAATCGCGCATCATCAGCACGGTGGGAAAGTTGCCGACCACGCTCGACTCGTTCTGCAGGTCGTTGTGCAGCCCGAGGCCCTTTGACGCAAAGTGCTCGCGGATGATGGCCATCGTCAGGTTGCTGACGCCGCGCCCGCCGTACTCGGTCGGTAATGCGAGACGCAGCCAGCCAGCCGCGTCGGCGCGTCGGCGCATCTCGCGCAGCAGATCTTCCCAGTCCTGGCTGGGTGTTCCGCCGTTGTCGAAATCGGTGCGTGCGAACTCGCGGCGATGGTCGAAGAAGCGGATGTTGTCGTCCTGCTGCTCGAGGGGTTTGATCTCGCGCTCGATGAACTCGTCGAGCTGGTCGAGGAGGTCCTGTACGTCTGCCGGGATTTCAAAGTCCATCTGCGCAGAGTACGACCCGCGGTGTCAACCGGGCGCAGTGGGCAACCCGGCGGGTGACGGGGGCTGTGGTGGTGATCGAATCCGGGAATCCACAACGCATGCTGACCGGCGCGAACAGTTGTAGTCAGAGCGCTAGCCGAGGGCGAGTGCGACGGCGTCGGTGCGTCCCGGTGCCAACAACCGGCCGAGCATCAGCACACCGGCGAGCACCAGTCCAGACCCCACGGTGACCGCCCGGAGCGATGTGTGATCGGCGAGCGGGCCCTGGATGAAGAGGCCGATCGGGTACATGGACCCGAGGATGAAGTTGTTCACCGCCATCGCCCTGCCGCGCAGCTCCGATGGTGCCGACTGCTGGGTGACCGTGGAGAAGCTCGACAATGAAGCCATATAGGCGCCACCGGTGAATGCCAGCGCGAAAGCAGCCACGACGATGTTGGGGGAGAGCCCGTACACCACCAACGATGGCACGAGCATGCAGACGGCACCCAGCATGGTTCTGCGCAGGCCGAATCGTGTCGTGAGCGCCCCCATGCCGGCGCCGGCAAAGACCGCTCCAACGCCCTGGGCCGTCACCAACAACGAGGTGCCGCCCTGTCTGGTGTGGAACTGCTTGGTGGCCATCTGTGCGATGAACCCGATGAACGGCGCGGCGATGAAGGTGACCGCAATCATCAGCGGGAGCATCGATCGCACGGCCGGGTTGGACCTCGCGAACTGGATGCCGTCTGTGATGGCGGACAGGATCGGTCGTTTCGTCCGCGGGCTCGCCGGGATGTGCGCCAAGCTGATCGCTACGATCACGGCCAGGAAGCTGACTGCGTTGCACCACAGCGCTGCCGGTACGCCGCCGGCCCAGATGGCCAGCCCCGCTGCGGTGGGTCCCACGATGCGGCCCAGGTTCCATTGCGTGCTGCTCAGCCCGATGGCAGCCACGAGCTCCGATGCAGGAACGAGATCGGGCAGCGTTGCCTGGAACGCTGGGAAGCCAATGGCGTTGGTGCAACCGCCGGCCAGGGCGAACAGCGCAAGGAGCGCCGGCGTGGCATCGCCACGCGCCACCAGCAGGGCGATGGCCCCGGCGATGATCGCCGACAACGCGTTGGTGCAGGTCATGATGGCGCGCCGTGAGAACCGATCGGCCCACGCCCCGGCAAACGGGCTGAGCAAGGCGGTGGGCAGGAACCCGGCGGCGGCAACGATGCCCGACCACGACGCCTTGGAGGTATCGGCCACGTAATAGCTCAGCGCTGTGGTCTCCATCCAGGTGCCCACGTTCGAGACGAGCGCACCGATCCACACCAGCAGAAAGGCGCGATGGCGGAAGGGAGCAAACGAGGTGGACGCCATGGCACAGGCACGCTATCTGCCCGGTCGGCGGCAGGACCTTTGGCCCTAGCGTCAAGTAGGGGTGTCGGCCATAGTTCCTCCATGCGAATGGAGATGGCTCAGGCCGTGGCAGCAATCCGTCCGTCCGACACGCTCGCCGTGCCGCTGGGCCCGGGGGTACCGGGTGGATTCATGCACGCGTTGGGCGAACGTGACGACTTCACGGACCTGCAGATCTTTGGCGCCCTGATGCCCGATCTCTATCAGGTCTTTGTGCGCAGCGGCGTCCACTACCGCAGCGGGTTCTTCGGGCCGGCCGAGCGATTCCTGCGCGACTCGGGGGCGTCGATCGATTTTGTTCCGGCCGACTTCCGCCGGTTCGAACCCGTCCTGCATCACCTCGAGCCGCGCGTCATGGCCACCGCCGCTGCGCTGCCGGTGGACGGTTGGGTCAGCCTGAGCCTGCACGCCGGAGCCAGCGTCAGCGAGCTGCACATGGCCGGGGCAGACCCCAGCCGCGTGCTGTTGGTCGAGGTCAGCGAGAAGTTCCCGCGGACCTATGGTCTCGGGCCGGACCACATGCACCGATTGCACGTCGACGAGATCGACATCCTCGTCGAGACAGACCGTGCGCCATTCGTGATCGAGGAGCTGCCCCCCACGGCCGCAGAGATCGCCATCGCCGAGTACGCCGCGCATTACGTGCACGACGGCAGCACGCTGCAAACCGGTATCGGCGGCATTCCGAACCAGGTGGCCAAGATGTTGGCGATGGGCCCCAACGGCGACTTCGGGGTGCACTCGGAGATGTTCACCACCGGGCTCATGCACCTGCACAAGGCAGGCAAGGTGAGCAACCGCAAGGGTGGCGCGTTCGATGGCATTTCCGTCACCACGTTCGCCGGTGGCACCCCCGAGCTGTACAGCTGGTTGAACGAGAACCACGATGTGCGTTTCCTGCCGGTGCGGATGGTCAACTCGCCGGAATACATCGCCCGCAACCGCTCGATGGTCACGCTCAACGGCGCCCTGGCCATCGACCTCGCTGGTCAGGTGGTGGCCGACACCATCAGCGGTAAGCAGTTCTCGGGTATCGGCGGCCACGAGGATTTCGTCAGCGGTCCGAGCCTGTCTGCCGACGGGCGGAGCCTCATCTGCCTTCCGGCCACATCCACGATCAACGGCGAACTGGTGAGCCGGATCCTGCCGAAGTTGCCGTCGGGGTCGGTGGTCAGCACGCCGCGTCATCAGGTCGATGTCATCATCACCGAGTTCGGGGTGGCAGAGCTACAGGGGCGCACCATCCGTGAGCGTTCGATCGCTCTCGCCCACGTTGCCCATCCCGACGTCCGTGACGACCTGCTTGCCGTGGCGCAGGAGTGGCCGCAGGACTAAGCCAGTTTCAGCGAATACCGGTGTCGCACTGCACCTCAACGGTGGCCGTGGCGCCTGCAACGACGGTGACCTCGACGGCTGGACAGGTGGGGAACAGGTTTGATCCGACGTCGACGGCGACGGTGTATCGACCCGCTGGCACGGTGGCGCTGAACGAGCCGGCCGTATCGATGGCGGCAGTGGCGACGACGCGATCCTGCTGGCGAAGTTCGACGGTGCCCGTGACCGGGCGGGGAGCGCACAACGGGTCACCCGGCCGTTCCACCGGGCATGTGGGGCCGGCCAGCGCGGTGCCGACCACCACGCCGAGCGGGCTGGCGGGGGTACTGGAATTGCCGCATCCGGCGAGGGCCAACGACGCGGCGATTGCCAGGGTGCCTGCTGCGAGGTGCAGTCTGCGGGCGGTGATGCTTGGCATACGCGTCGGCCTCAGTAATGGCTCTGGCAGTACGGCGCCAGGCTGGTGGGGAAGAACAGGTCGGCGCGATGCAGCACCTCGTCAGTGCGGGCGGTCATGCGCCGCCCAGCGACGAGGGCGCTGGGAAGTGTGCCCCCATACAGCAACGCGCTGAACCAGGCGTGCGATGTCACCAGGTCTGGCCGGGTACGCACCCTGCGGCACGATCCACCATCGGGGCCGCCCTCAATGGCCCAACGGGTGCCGTCGACATCCACCACCAACCGGTCGCTGGTGCGGTATGACCGCGCCCCGAAGCAGATCGACGCGTCGCGCACGTTCACCCAGATGCTGTCGTTGAGGTCGGTGGTGCGCAGCGCCCGCTGGTTCTCGAGCAGAAACGGGAGCGGATCATCGAGGGGGATGATCGATGAACGGATCTCGCCGATCAGATCGACGCTGAGCAGGGCATGCCACAGCGCTGCGTGCGCTTCGGTGGTCACGGCGGCGAACTCGATGACCTGCATCGTGTGGGCGGGATGGCCAGCGTTCCATTTCGCCTCAATGCGGTAGATCGCGTAGCCGTCGTCGTGGAGTAGGTAGAACGCAGCGCTGAGGGCACCTTCTGGTCGCTGGCGCCGGGCGAGGACGGCCTCCTCGTGAGCGGGATCGTGGCTGATCTCGCCCGCTCGGCCCCGGCGAAAGCGCTCCCAGATGTCGGCCATCGCGTCGAACGCCGCCTCGCCTTCTGCGTAGCGAACGGTGTTGGGTGCCGGACGGAACTCGGCCCGGATGCCGGTGCGGCGGGGGTCGATGGTGGTCATGCGGATCTGCGCGGCAACGCCGTATTGCAGGTGCTCGTAGATGCTGCCCTCCGATGCCCACAGGCTGGCGAGCGGCTCGCCGCGTTCGTCGATGTCGGCATGCACGGCCTCCACCACCTGACGCATGATGCCCCGACGACGGTGGGTGGCCAGCGTGGACACCCACGTGACGCCGCCCATGGGAACGCACGTCCCGCCCGGGAGAGTGACATCGAACGGATACGAGCCGGCGGTGGACACGATCTCGCCATCATCGACAGCGATGCGGAACCGGGTCATGTCGTGGAAGGGCCGTCGTTCGGCCATTTCCTCGGTCGTGTACGCCACGCCGAAGGCCCGTCCGTCGGCCCGGCAGACGTCCTCCCACTCGTCATCGGTCGGCCTGCGGATCTCGATGCTCATGCAGGGAGTTTGCCATGCCGAACGGTGCCGGCGTCGGGTAGTTTCGGTACATGACAACCGTTTCTTCAGATACCAGCGGCTCCGGTATCGCCCATTTCGGTCAGTACGAACCTGCACGGGTGGTGGCCAGTCTGCGCCAACTGGCCGGGCGCACCGGCGGACCCGAGGGCAGCCGTCGGCTCTGTTGGACCCCCGACTGGCTCGAGGCGCGTGCCCTGCTGCGCGAATCGCTCGCAACGCTGCCGGTCGAGGTGGACATTGACGAAGCGGGCAACCTGTGGTCGTACCTGCGCGGCACCAGCGACGACACCATCGTCGTCGGGTCGCACCTCGACAGTGTGCCCAAGGGTGGGTGGCTGGACGGTGCCTTGGGCGTGATGGCCGGACTCGAACTGCTGCGATCGTTGGCGGCCGAGGGCACTCCGCCCGTCACCGTGGCCCTGGTGGATTGGGCCGACGAAGAAGGCGCCCGATTCGGCCGCAGCCTGTTCGGCGCAGCAGCCGTGGTGGGCTCGCTCGATACGGTCGCCGTCGCCGATCTGGTCGACAAAGAAGGCAATCGTCTCGCTGAGGTCGTTGGCGAACATGGCGTGGACCTGACCAAGATCGACGCAGCGCGCACCCGGTTGAACAACGTGAAGGCCTATCTCGAGGTGCACATCGAGCAGGGCCCGGTGCTCGAGGCCAAGGGCCTGGGTATCTGCACGGTCACGGGCACCAAGGGCATCGAACGCGAGCGCCTGATCTTTCGTGGCCAGGCCGCACACTCGGGCACGATGCCGATGGAGATGCGCCGTGACAGCTTCCTGGCGGCAGCACGGTTCGCTCTGGCGCTGGCCGACATCGGTCGCCGTCACGATGGCGTCACCACGGTGGGGCATGCCCAATGCTGGCCCGGCGTGGTCACCGCAGTGCCGGGCGAGACGCGGGTCACCATGGACATGCGCCACATCAGTCACGAATCACTGGCGGAGATGTTCGCCGAGATGCAGCAGGCGGCCGCCGAGGCAGCTGCGGCCGAAGGGTGCACCGTGGAGTTCGAACACATCTTCCGTATCCCGCCCATGCCGTTCCATCCCCGCTTACTCGATGCTGCCCGCACGAGCGTGCGCGAGGTAGAGGGGCACGATGTAGAACTTCCCAGTGGCGCATTGCACGACGCCAGCGAGATGGCGCGCGAGGTGCCGACGGTGATGATCTTCTCCTCGTCCATCGCCGGGCTGAGCCACACCAAAGAGGAAGACACTCCCGAGGCGCACCTGTTCATGGCGGTCGATGCGTTCAACCGCACGGTCCGGCGCACCATCGATCTCGTCGTGGCGGGTGAGCTGTGAGAATCACCGGCGTACAACACGTCTCCATTGGCGTCAGCGATCTGGATGCCGCCATCGAGTTCTATGCGTTGCTGGGCATGACGGTGGTGCCCACCCGCCCCGATTTCGGTGTCGCCGGAGCCTGGCTGCAAGCCGGCGCCCAACAGGTGCACCTCATCGAGACCGACAAACCCACGCCGGGGATCGAGAACCACTTCGCGCTGATCGTCGACGATCTCGAAGCCTGCCTTGTAGAGCTCGCGCCGCACGGCGTCACGGCGTTCCGGCTGCCGCCTGCCCGTGGCGCGGGCGCACAGGGTTTCATCAACGATCCCAGTGGCAACGTGGTGGAGCTCAACCAGCCCGATTGAACCGGGGGACGAACCCGCGGGTCAGGCGAGTCGCTTCGCCTGCAACAATGCCGTGACCAGTTTGCCGTCGGCCTTGCCCTGCGACGCCTTCATCGCTGCGCCCACCAGAGCGCCCATGGCCTTGTCCTCGCCGCCGCAGTACTTCGCCCACGCAACGGCGTTGTCGGCGATGACCTGATCGACCATGGCCTCGAGCGCCCCGGTATCCATGGCCTCGAAGCCCTTGGACGCAGCGATCGCCGCAGCGTTGCCGCCACCGGCGGCCACGATGTCGGCCAAGACGGTCTTGGCTTGGGTTGCGGTGATGGTTCCAGCGACCTCGAGCAGCGTGAGCCCGGCCAGGTCGGCGGCCGGTACCGATGGTGTCGGGCCGAGATCGGCAAATGCCTCTTTCACGTGCACCAGCGCACGGCCGACATCGCCGCCCGCTGTGGCCACGGCGAGCACGTAGTCGTCCTGCCCGCGCTCGACGACCACCATGATGGCCTCGGCGTCGGCAGCGATGCTGGTTGCTTCGGACAGGCGCGCCCGGCGAGCGCCGGGCAGCATCGGCATTGCGTCACGTACGGCCTGGATCCACTCCTTCGATGGCGCAAGTGGCACCAGGTCGGGCTCGAGGAAGTAGCGGTAGTCGTCGGCGTCTTCCTTGCTGCGCAGGGTGTGCGTGCGGCCGTCGTTCTCGTCCCAGTGACGGGTTTCCTGGCGCACGGTCTCGCCGGCAGCGTTCATGTCGATCTGACGGCGCGCTTCGTATTCGATGGCCCGACCGAGCGAACGGATGCTGTTGACGTTCTTGATTTCGCAGCGTGTGCCGTACGGCGTGCCCGGCTTGTGCACGCTGACGTTCGCGTCGCAGCGCATGCTGCCTTCTTCCATCTTCGCGTCGCTGGCACCGATGGCCACCAAGATGGAGCGCAGTTCGGTCACGTACTGGCGGGCTTCTTCGGCGGTGCGGATGTCGGGCCGGCTGACGATCTCCACCAGCGGCACCCCGGCGCGGTTGAAGTCGATGAGGGAGTAGTCGCTGCCGTGGATGCGCCCGCCGCTGCCACCGAGGTGCGTGCTCTTGCCGGTGTCCTCTTCGAGATGGGCGCGTTCGACGCCGATTCGCTTGCCTCCGGGCAGGGCCAGAAAGCCATCGATGTTGATCGGCTGGTCGTACTGGCTGATCTGGTACGCCTTGGGCATGTCGGGATAGAAGTAGTTCTTGCGATGGAACGTGCTGGGCTGGATGGTGCAGTTCAGTGCCAGACCGATGCGCATTGCCAACTCGACGGCATGTCGGTTGAGTACCGGCAACGCACCGGGCAGGCCGAGCGTGACGGGATCGATGTTGGTGTTGGGCTCGTCACCGAAGCGGTTGGCGCTGGCGCTGAACAGCTTGGTGAGCGTGGCGAGTTCGACATGGACCTCGAGCCCGACGATGAGCTCCCACCCATCGATGAGGATCTCGTTGCCCGTGACGGGGCCTGCGCTATAGATCATGCTGCCGGTGGTTCCCTGCGACACTGCGGCCTGGGAGTTGCTGGTGTCCTGGCTCATTTCGCTGCTCCCATCGCCCGCTCGAGGGCGGCTCCGGCCCGGAACATCTGTGGCTCGCCCAACGTGCCAGCCAGAATCTGCACACCCACCGGCAACCCACCGGCACCGGTGCCGAAGGGAACGCTCATGCCCGGATGCCCGGCGAGGTTGGTGGGGATGGTGTACACGTCGCACAGGTACATCGCGAACGGGTTGTCGCCCTTGGCGCCGAACGGGAATGCAACCGTGGGCGACGTGGGGGTGAGCAGCACGTCGGCCTGTTGATACGCACGGTCGAAATCGTCGGCGATCATGCGGCGCACCTTCAGCGCCTTGCCGTAATAGGCGTCGTAGTAGCCGGCGCTCAGCGCATAGGTGCCGAGCATGATGCGCCGCTTCACTTCTTCGCCGAACCCGGCGGCTCGGGTGACGCCGTACATCGCGTTGGTGTCGGCGGCGTTGACGCGCAGGCCGTAACGCACACCGTCGTAGCGGGCCAGGTTGCTGCTGGCCTCGGCCGGGGCGATGAGGTAGTACGCCGTGAGTCCGTAGCTGAACGCAGGAACCTGCACATCGACGATGGTCGCACCCGCAGCGCGGAGGGCGTCGAACGCTGCCTCGAGCCGTTCGACCACATCGGGGTCGGCGCCCTCGGGGAGGTCGGTGATTCGCCCGACGCGCAGCCCTTCGACACCTTGGTCAAGAGCCGCCATCAGCGATGGCTGGGCGGCCGGGATGCTGGTGGAGTCCATTGGGTCGTGGCCACCGATGACATCGAGCAGCAGAGCGGAATCCTGGACGGTGTTGGTGAACGGCCCGATCTGGTCAAGAGAACTTGCAAAGGCAACGAGTCCGTAGCGGCTCACGTACCCGTAGGTGGGCTTGACGCCGACGACACCGCACAACGCAGCGGGTTGCCGGATGGAGCCGCCGGTGTCGCTGCCCAGGCTGACCGAGGCGAAGCCCGCAGCAACAGCTGCTGCGCTACCGCCGCTGGAACCACCGGGCACGCGGGTGATGTCGTGAGGGTTGCGCGTCGGACCGAAGGCGCTGTTCTCGGTGCTGGAACCCATGGCGAATTCATCGAGGTTGGTCTTGCCGACGGTGACGGCCCCTGCAGCGTTGAGCCGCGAGACCACCGTGGCGTCGTAGGGGGGCTTCCAGCCATCGAGGATCTTTGACGAGCACGTGGTGGGCACGCCGTGGGTGCACATGTTGTCTTTCAGGGCAACCGGCACACCGGCGAGAGGGCCGGGATCGTTGCCTGCAGCGACGGCGGCATCGATGGCAGCGGCCGCAGCGCGTGCCTGATCGGCGAGCACCAGATTGAAGGCATGGATCTCGCCTTCGCGGGTATCGATGCGGGCAAGGTGCTGCTCGAGCACATCGACGGCTTTGAGCTGCCCCGAGCGGACACCGGCGGCGATCTGCACGGCGGTGAGTGCGTTGGTCGGCGTGCTCATGAGTCCAGCCCAAGGATCGGCGGAACGCGGAACCGGCCGTCGTCTGCGTCGGGTGCTGCAGCGAGTACTTCGGTGCGGTCGAGACCGGCAACGATGATGTCCTCGCGGAACACGTTGACCAACGGGTAGGGCTGGTTCATCGGTTGCACGTCGCGCAGATCCAGCGCGTCGATATCGGCAAAATGCTCGAGCATGCCAGCCAACTGTTCGGTGGTGCGCTCGATGGTTTCGGGGTCGAGGTCGAGGCGGGCCAGTTTGGCCACCTTCACGACATCGGCGGTGGTTATCCGTTCAGACACACCCAAGATGCTACGGCCCAAGCAGCCGTGTCGCGACCGTGACGCATCGGTGAGACACCGGTTGGGTCAGCGCCGCCGTTTCGCCAGAACAGTGATCGAGCCGGACAGTGCAACGAACGCTGCGAGGATGCCGACAATGGCGCCGATGCCCACGGTGCCCTCGCCCATGAAGTCCTTGGTGCTCTGTGCTGCGCCGATGCCGATCAGCGAAAAGAACAGCGTGATGACGCTCATCACCACGGCGATGATGGCCACGGCCAGGTTGCGTCCCGCCAGGTACGACGCCAGACCGAGGCCGAACAGTACGGCGCCGAGGAACAACCAGAAGTTGCCCGGTGCGGCGATGACCTCCATCTTCGAGGTGATGAAGTCGTGGCGACCGTTCCAGGTTTCGCCCTGGATCTTGAACCATGGCAGGAACACAGCGAGGCAGAGCACGATGGCGCCACCCATCAGCAGCGATGCGCCGGCTCGCACCTGTGGGCGCAGGGGCTTGCCGGCGACGCCCCCGTCGTGGCCCTGATAGACGGGCGGCGGTGGTACGTGGAGCGCGCTGGGCGGTGGTGGCGGCACGGGCGACTCTGACGGCGACGCGGACGACGGTGGCGGTGGCGGCACAAAGCTCATGTTGCAAGCATGACAGATGGCAGCACCATGCCGGTCGGACCATGCCCGAGTGGGCACCTCGGCCGGTGGCGGGGTGCAGCGTCAGATGGCTTGGAGATGCAACAACAGCGCAGATTCGGGGTTCAT
Source organism: Actinomycetota bacterium (assembly GCA_009726095.1). Taxonomy (GTDB): domain Bacteria; phylum Actinomycetota; class Acidimicrobiia; order Acidimicrobiales; family Ilumatobacteraceae; genus WLMZ01. The sequence goes on along the minus strand of WLMZ01000002.1, from coordinate 42,548 downwards.
CACCGGCATCTGCAAACCAGCGGCCGCGAGGTGACGACCCGACAGGACGATGCCGTCGCGTAGCCACGCCGGTTGTGCCCGTGCGGGGCCGCGCTCGGATTTGTCGTCGGGCAGCGGCACGCGCTCGATGCGGTAGCGGGCATCAGGTTTGAGCCCGGGCAGCCGCAGCGGGTGCGGCGTCAGCGCCATGTCGGTTTGTAGTTGGATGCATGCCACCAGTGCCTCGTTGCGGTCGAGGGCATACACGCCGTGCGCGAGGGATGCGTCGCTGGTGGGGTCGAATCGCACCGTGTCTCCCCCGTGCAGCAGGGGCCGGAACCGTTTGTGCACGGCGATTGCCTCGGCCAGACCGGCTCGTTCGTGGTCGGTGAGTTCGAGCAGGTTCCACTCCACACCGAGGTGGCCGAACAGCGCTGTGGCGGCACGGAAGCTCAACGAATGCCGGCGCCCCGTGGTGTGGCTGCGCGTCGGGCCGATGTGCGCGCCCATGACCTCGGGGGGAACGAACATGGACGCACCGCGCTGGATGCTCTGGCGCTCGAGCGCGTCGTTGCAATCGCTGGTCCAGACGCGGGTTGTGCGGCGAAGGATCTCGTGGTCGATACGCCCACCGCCCGACGAGCAACTCTCGATGTCCACGCCGGGGTGTCGTGCGTGCAGTTCGTTGAGCAGGCGATACAGCGCACGGGTCTGGGCGTGCGTCCCCGCCGCGCCGTCGACCCCGCTGCTCTGCACGTGATCGCGGTTCATGTCCCACTTCATGTAGGCGATCTCGTGGTCGCGCAACAGCGCATCGAGCATGCCGAGCACATGGGCGAACGCCTCGGGATGGGCAAGATTGAGCACCAGTTGGTGCCGGCCCAGAACCGGTTCGTAGCCGGGTGTCACCAGCGCCCAGTCTGGATGGGCGCGGTAGAGGTCGCTGTCGGGGTTGACCATCTCGGGTTCCACCCAGATGCCGAAGTCCATACCGAGGGCGCGTACGTGGTCGATGAGCGGTGTGAGGCCCTGCGGATACACCTCGGGCGAAACGGACCAGTCGCCCAGGCCACGGCGGTCGTCGCGACGCGAACCGAACCAGCCGTCGTCGAGGACGAAGCGTTCAATACCCACACTGGCCGCCGCGTCGGCGAGTTGCTGGAGGCGTTCGGTGCTGTGATCGAAGTACACCGCCTCCCAGGTGTTGAGCAGCACCGGCCGGGGGGCACCGGAGCGGCTGGCGTGGGTGCGCACAGCGCGGTGGAATCCCCAGGAGGCGGGGGTGAGGCCCTCGGGCGAAAACGTGGCGATGAGCTCGGGTGTGGTGTAGCTCTCTGCGGGTTGCAGTGAGATCTCGCCGGGATGGAACAGTTCGCCCATCTGCATGTACCGCCGGCCGTCGGGCAATACCTCGGCGATCGACTGATGGTTGCCGCTCCAGGCCAGGTGGGCGCCCCACACCTCGCCCTGCCATTCGCCGAAACCTGATGTGCCTGCGAACACCAGCGGCACGTGCTCGTGTGAGGTGCGCCCGCGACGGTTCTCGGCCACGTACGCCCCACGGTCGAATGTCGTGCGCCAGGGCTGCAGCTCACGGGTCCATCGACCGGTGAACTGCATCAGCTCACGCGCCTGGCCGGGCAGCGGCAGCGTGATGCTGAGCTGATCCAGGAGATACCGATCGACATCGCTGGTGTTGGTCAGCGTGAGCTGCACCGTGAGTACGTCGGCGAGCGAGAGCACCGACGTGAGCCGCAGTTTGGCGATGGGGTCGTGTGCGACGGCAACGAGCCGCCCGTGGCCGGGCTGAGCGTGCGACTCGTATTCGAAGCGCGGCGCCCATGCGGTACCGCCACGTCGATGCCCGGCCAGGCCGGGTCGACCTGCAAAACCGCTGCCATGTTCGGGCACCAGCGAGATGGGTGCCTCGACATCGAGCATGCCGTGCGCGATGGGGCGCTGGGCGGCAGCGGCCAACAGGTCGAGATCGACATCCGGTCCGAGCGGGGATCCCCAGTGTCGAATGGTCGGGGCCCCCGTAGAGAGATCGATGACGACGCTCGTCTGTTCGCCAGCGAGATGGACCAACACGACTACCCCTTGCCGGCTCCCGTGCGGGGAGTTCCTCAACTTGTTGCTGCACCGCAAGGTAGACGGTCCGGACCGGCCGTGCGATGTTCTGGGGTGACCCGGGGCGCGTCGGGCGCCTGTCGATCGCTCCGGTTGACTCCGGGGCCGGGGCGACGGCAGGCTGGAGCAATGATCACCGAGGGGACTCCCGCGAGCGGCCCTCGTGACGAACGGGTCGATCCGCATCTGGGCACCATCGTGCATGTGGTCGGCTCGCGCCAGGCGCGACCGAACCTGCCGAGCTCGGGTTGCCCGTTCTGCCCGGGTGGCCTCGAGGCCCCCGACCCCTATGACGTGCGTTGGTTCCGCAACCGTTGGCCTGCCATGCCCGGCGATCGGTGCGAGGTGGTGCTGTACACCTCTGAGCACGAGGCAACCTTCTGGTCGCTGGGTGTACCGGGCGTGCGCAAGGTGATCGACCTGTGGGCCGAGCGCTCCATCGAACTTGGCCGTCGTGACGATGTCGAGTTCGTGCTGGTGTTCGAGAACCGTGGTCCCGAGGTCGGCGCGACCATCGCTCATCCCCATGGTCAGATCTACGCGTACGACCATGTGCCCGAACGGCCGCGACGCATCTTCGCCGCCGGCTGGCAGCCCGACCCCAATCCCGGTGATCGTGCCGTGGCAGCGTGCGGTGGGTGGCAGGCGTATGTACCGCACGCGCCCACGTATCCGGTGGCGCTCACGCTGGCGCCGCGCGAACGCGTGCCCAATCTGGCAGCCCTCACCGAACAGGGCCGCGACGACCTGGCCGGATTGCTGGTCGATGTCTTCGAACGACTCGACACGCTGCACGGGCGGGCCCTGCCCTACATGATGTGGCTGATGCAGGCCCCCACCGGCGGCGAATGGGTCGAGCCGTGGTTCCAGATCGAGATCGTGTCACCGTGGCGGTCGGCGGGTGTGCCCCGCTTCATCGCCGCCGCCGAGGTGGCCTGCGGCGAGTTCTTCAATCCTGTGATTCCGGAGGTGCTGGCGGAGCAACTTCGGGGTCTTGCTCCGTAGCGACTTGCGGCATCTCGGCGGCGGTTGTCATGGCAACTTCGGGCGATGGCCGACGCGAGGAGATGGCGATGTACGCACCGGCACCGACCACAGCTGCGAGTGCCACCCATTGGTTGAGGCGCAGGCCGGCAATGTGATGCGCCTCGTCGATACGTAGGCCCTCGACGAAGAAGCGGATGACCCCGTAGCCCATGAGATACATCGCCAACAGGTGGCCAACACGTGGCTTGCTCCGGCGATCGATCAGCAGCAGCAGCCCGCAGAGCGCCACGTTTGCCAGCGATTCGTACAGGAACGTCGGCTGGAACAGCGTGCCCGATGCGTAGAGATGCTTCGTAGCCGGATTGACGGGCAGGTGGTCGTTGTCGATACGAAGGCCCCACGGCAGGGTGGTGGCGCGGCCGTACAGTTCCTGGTTCCACCAGTTGCCCCACCGACCGATGGACTGCGCGAGCGGCAGCGCCGGTGCGGCACAATCGAGTGCCGTTGCAACGGGGACGTTGCGTCGCTTCATCGCCCAGACACCGGCGATGATGCCGAGCAGCAGCCCGCCCGGTATTCCGAGACCGCCCTGCCAGATCTTGGGGATGTCAGAGAGGTGATGCGCGAACTTCGACCAGTCGGTGACCACGTGATAAAGGCGGGCGCCGATGACGCCCCCGATGACACCCCACATGGCGACGGCATTGGCATCGTCACGGGTGCCGATACCGCGTTGTTCGAACCGGCGGCCCATCAGCCAGACGCCGGCGATGATGCCGAGCGCGATCATGAGACCGTAGGCATGGATGCGCAACGGCCCGATGTTCAGTGTGCCGCTCGAAGGGCTGGGCAGGCTGGCGACGATGCCAGACAGGCGGATCACAGTGCGGTCACGCGGTTGGCGAACTTGACCGCCTCGATGTTGATCAGCTCCTTGTCGTAATCCTGCGTGGCAACGTGGAAGCTGCGCTCGAGCGTGATGCGCTCGAGCGGGCCGCCGTAGGCATGGGCGAGGAACTCGGCCTGTGCCGGTTCCACCACGTGGTCCTGCGGCGAGTTCATCAGCAGCATGGGCATGCGCAACGAGTGGTAGTGCGGTGCCACGACGGCGGCACCCTGGGTGAGCATGTTCAAGAGGCAGGGCAGCGGGGTGCCTTCATAGGCGCTCTCGTGAACGTCGGGGTCGGCGATGTCGGATCCGATACCCGGCATGATCACGGTGCCGCCATCGATCATGCCCTGCAGCATGTCCATGACCTCGGGGGGCTGTGGCTGGGTGACCGGATTGATGCAGACGATGCCGGCGATCTCGGGGTGCTGCGTGGCGGCCCACAGGGTGAGCAGGCCACCCATGCTCAGGCCGGCAACCACCACGCTGGTGCAGCGCGCCACCAGACGTTGATAGGCGGCCTCGACCTCGTTGCTCCAGTCTGCCCACCCCGTGGTGAGCATGTCCTCGACGGTGGTGCCATGGCCGGGCAAACGCGGCAGCTCCACGTGGTAGTCGGCGCCAGCGAACGCCTCGGCGAGACCGCGCATCGAGCCCGGGTTGCCGGTGAATCCGTGAATCACGAGCGCGCCGCGCGCGCCGGTGGTTGTGTGCGACCACGCCTCGGCGCCTGGGATGAAAGAGACAGTCATGGGTTCGTTCTATCGCAGATCGCTGCCATTCTGCGAGCAGCGACCCAGATCAGCGACCCAGATCAGCGACCCAGATCAGCGACCCAGATCAGCGACCCAGATCAGCGACCCAGATCAGCGACCCAGATCAGATGTAGGGATCTTCCTTCGAGAGCGGCAGCTCCCACCACTCGAGGGGGTAACCCTGCTGTTCCCATTCCGGGAACGGGTAGATGCAATTCACCGGGCACACCGGCAGGCACTTGTCGCACCCGCTGCAGAGCTCGGGGAGAATGACCACGTCGGCTCCGTGGTTGAAGATGGCGCCGAACTGCGATGGGCAGTGGCGCAGGCACGCATCGCAGTTGATGCATTCGAGCATCTCGATACGAACGGGGGCGTTCTTCCACTTCGGGTGCCGCGCGCGCAGTTCGATTCGTTCAGTGCGAGAGGCGCCCATTGCGGCGAGTGTAGAGCCAGACCGGGGTCAGTTGTTCGGTCGGGTCTGAGCGCCGGCGTTGGCCTCGACCTCGGCCTGCAGGTACGGATGGCGCCGCACGATGACCCCGACGAACGCATCGACCACCTCGGGCTCGAACTGCGAGCCGCTGGCGCTGATGATGTAGGTGAGGGCCTCGGCCTGCGACCACGCGTGCTTGTAGACGCGCTCGCTGGTGAGCGCATCGAACACATCGGCGACGGTGACGATGCGGCCACAGCGGGGAATGTCGGTGCCCTGCAGGCCCGACGGGTAGCCCGTGCCGTCCCATCGTTCGTGATGGTTCAGAGCCACCACGGCGCCGAGTTGGATGAGCGTGGACGTACTGCCGGAAAGGATCTGCGCACCGACGGTGGTGTGCGTCTTCATGATCTCGAACTCGTCGGCGGTGAGTGGTCCGGGCTTCAACAAGATGGCATCGGGCACCGAGACCTTGCCGATGTCGTGCAGGCGTGCGGCGAGTCGGAGCTGCTCGCACCAACCGCGCTCCTCGCGCAGCGCCAGCGCGATGTCGGCGGACAGGTCGCCGACGCGGATGGTGTGCTCGCCGGTGTCGGTGTCACGGAACTCGGCCAGCACGGCCAGACGTTGGAAGGCCTCGAGTTGGTATTCCTCGAGTTCGTGGGTGCGGCCTCGAACGAGGGCCTCGAGTTCGCTGGTGCGCAGGCGCAGGATCTCGGCCTGTTGGCGGGCGTGCTCGGTGTCGTGGGCGATCTGCAGGGTCTTGATGCGCAGGTCGGTGCCCTCGTTGAAGAGGCTCTGGTGCAGGTCGAACCGGGCCTCTTGGTGCTCGAGCGCCTCTTCGAAGCGGCCCAGCTGGCGGTAGACCCTGCTGAGCAGCTCGTGGATGGTGAGCTCGAGCGAGCGCAAGTTGGTTGCCCTGGCGACATCGAGCGCAACCGCCAGGTCGGCCTCGGCGCCGATGAGTTCGCCCTGGCCGAGGTATGACTTGCCTCGCGCGACGCGCACGGCGATGACGCTGGTAGGCGTGGGTGCCGTGCCGCGCCGGGTGCGATCATCGAGGATGCTCAGTGCCTCGTCGAAGCATTGCGCGGCGCGGGCGAGATCGTGCAGGCTCGCGTAGGCCTCGCCAAGGTTGGCGAGCACGTCGGGTATGAAGCTGGGTGCGTGTGCCCGGGAGAGCTCGAGTGCCGATTCGCCCAGACTGGCCGCCAGGAAATACTCGTGGCGCTGAGCGCGGAGCTCGGCCATATTGGTGAGCGTGATGGCGTCGACATCGGGCCGGGCGAGTTGGCGGTTCGCTGTGAGCGCAGCCTCGTAGGTGACGATGGCGCGGTCGGTGTCACCGAGTGAATGATGGATGGACGCAACCGTGTTGAGCAGGTTGCCCTCGTCGACACGGTGATCGGTGGTGCGGTACTGCTCGAGCGCCCGCAGACAACAGGCGAGGGCTTCGCTGTGGTTGCCAGCGTTGAAGTGCACGATGCCCATCAGGTTGAGCGCACACACCTCGGTCACTGCGGCGCCGGCCTTGCGGGCGAGGTCGCGTGCACCGACGGCCACGCCGAAGGCTTCGTCGGCATGCCCGCCGTAGTAGGCCAGGCTGGCCAGGCGGTAGAGGGCCTCGGCCTCGTCGGCATCGTCGCCCAGGGCGTGGGCGAGCACACGGGCCTGCTGCACCAGGGAGCGTCCGAGGGCGGGATCGTCCTGTTCGATGCCCTTGGCCCGGTCGAGCAGGTCGCGAACGGTATCGGGAGTGGCGTGCGGGTGGACTGTCGTGACGTCAAGCGTCATCCCGCACCTCCTTCCCGTAACACACGTTGCGCGTTCCGAAGCTCAAGATCAGGCGCGGTACCTGATACAGGTTTGCAGAATAATCAAAATTGGAAATCGGTACAGGGATAGCGGTTGATCTTTGCTCAAGCTTGACAATGGTTCGTGCAAATCCACGCACCGTGGTCGTGGGCCGCACAGCATCGCCACATTCTTGACGGAGACCGAGCATGGCGTGCATCGCCCCGAAACTCATCGTGTGTCGAGGACCTAGATTGAGCGCGGGTGAACGCGCTCCACTATCTCCAAACTCAACCTCGCGGGCGATCGGCGTGATCCGTTACCGCGGCGCCGGGCGGTCTGTGGAGCGGTCTGCCCTGACGGCCGCATTGCCCATCATCGCGATCATTCCGATGTGGCTGTTGTCGCTCGCTGTGTTCTGGCTACCGATTCGCGAATGGTGGCGAGTGCCGTACTGGTTGTTCGCCTGCCTGCATCTGGGCGCCGTGGTGGTGATGTTCTGGAGGCCGTTGCAGAACGTGTTGGTCATGCGGATGCTGGGTGCGCACCGCGCCACCGTCGAACAGTCGCGCCGGCTCGAGCCGGCCTGGCGAAGCGTGGCCCAACAGCTGGGCATCCCGCCGCATCGGTTCGCTCTTGCGGTGCTTCCATCCGACGAACTCAATGCGTTTGCGTGCGGAGGCAGCCTGCTGGTGGTCACGTCGTATGCCATCGACGCGCTGCCGCGCGACGAGATGACCGGTGTGCTCGCGCACGAGATCGCCCATCATCTGGGTTTCCACACCGTGGCGCTCACGCTGCGCCAATGGTTGAGCCTGCCCATCTTCGTGCTCGCCCGGGTGGGGTTCTTCCTCCAGAACGTCGCGGTGGCCGCCACCCGCAGCTTCGCCAGTCATTCCCCGCTGCTCACGGCGGTGGGTCGGTTGGTCAGCGGAGTGCTCAATGCAGTCGCTTGGGTGTTCCTGGCTGCGCTGTTGCTCAGCAACAGGATTGCCAATCGCATCGGCAAGGGTGCCGAGTTCGAGGCCGACCGACGGGCGGTCGAGATGGGTTTCGGGCGCGAGCTTGCGACAGCACTGCGTCGCGTTGCTTCCACGCAAACGAACAATGAGGGCCTTTCGCTTCGCGACGAACTGTTGGTGACGCATCCATCGCCGCGCAGCCGGGTGGCGCGTATCGAAGCGTTACGACGCCGGGAGGCAAACCGCAGGCGCTCGCTCGGATAGCCCGCGCGGAGTTGTTCAGTGGGCGGTGCCGATGGGGGCCACCACGGCGCGTAGCACCGAGATCAGATCGCCGGGAGCGATCTCGATGTCGAACCCGCGCTTACCGCCGCTGACGAAGATGGTGTCGAACAGCAGACAGGTCTCATCGATGACCGTGGGGAGCACCTTGCGCTGGCCGAAGGGACTGATTCCTCCGACCACGTATCCGGTGAGGCGTTGCGCCACGACCGGGTCGCACATCTCTGCCCGCTTCGCGCCGACGGCCGATGCAAGCTCCTTCAGCGACAGCTGGCCACTGACCGGCACGATGCCAACGGCCGTGGTTGCCGATGCAACTCCCGGCACCGTTGCGGCACCATCGAGCGCAGCGAGCAGGGTCTTGAAGACGCGGTTCTCGTCGACGCCGAGTGCCTCGGCGGCTGCCTTACCGTAGTGGCGCTCGCCAGGGTCGTGTCCGAACTCGTGCACGCTGAAGGCCACGCCGGCCTGTTGCAGCAGCACGGTCGCCGGGGTTGCTCCCTTGGCCCCCGCCTTCGGGCCGGAGGCGGCGACGGGTTTCATGTGTTTGACCTCGGTGCCTGGCGTGCCGCTGATGTCACAGTTCCCAACGTAGCGAACGTCGCATCTATGGTGCGCTCATGAGCCATCCCATGGACGACATCGGCATCATCGATCTGATGATCGGGTTCCCCAAGCGCACTGCGGGTGACCACTATCAGTTCCTGGCCGGAGCGGTGAAGGACGCCGAGTCGAAAGTGATGACGATGCCCGCCCAGTACATGTTCACCGAGGTGCCCGGTGATGTCGACGAGCAGACCGACACGGTGGCGATGCTGCTCGCCGACATGGACCGCTGCGGTGTGGCGAGGGGCATGGTGCACATGGGCTCGGACGAATCCGTGAAGGCGCTCCTTGCACATCCGGATCGCATCATCCCATGCGTGGATGCCGACCCCAACGACATCGGTGGAGCGATCCGCCGTATCCGCACTGCACATGCCGAATGGGGGATCAAGGCCGTCACCTCGTTCCCCTCGGGTTGCCTGCCGCAGGTGGCGGTCAGCGATGCCCGCTATTACCCGCTGTACGCAACGTGTGTCGACCTCGACATCCCGATGATCATCAACGCCGGTGTCCCCGGGCCGCGTGTGCCCATGCTCTGCCAGCATGTCGAGCACTTCGATCAGGTCTGCTACGACTTCCCCGATCTGCGCATCGTGATGCGTCATGGCGCCGAGCCGTGGCAGGAACTCGCCGTGAAGTTGATGCTGAAATGGCCGGGTCTCTACTACATGACCAGCGCGTTCGCCCCGAAGTACTTTCCTCGTGAGATCGTGGACTACGCCAACTCCCGAGGCGTCAACAAGGTGCTGTACGCCGGGTACTACCCAATGGGATTGTCGCTCGATCGCATCGTGGCCGAGCTACGCGAGGTGCCGTTCCGCCAGCACGTGTGGCAGCGGTTCCTGCGCGACAACGCTGTTGATGTGTTCAGGCTGTGACGGTAGCCGGGTCGCAGTTGCTGCCACACACGGCCACCACGACGCGCTCGCCGGCCTCGGGCACATAGGCACCCGATCGCAGGGCTGCCAGCGCAGCGGCCCCGCCTGGTTCCACCACGAGGCGGAACTCGTCCCAGAGGGCGCGCTGTGTCGAGCGGATGTCGTCGTCGTGCACCAGGACCGCATCGTCGACGTAGTTGCGCACGATCGACCACGCCACGGCGCCGAGCTGACGCGTGCCGAGCGAGTCGGCAGCCACGCCCGCAACCTCTACCTGTACCGGGGCGCCGTTGAGCCGCGCCGCGTGCAGACAGCAACTCGTGATCGGCTCGACGCTGACCACCCGGCGGCGATCCTGCACCCAGGCTGCCTGACCGGCGATGAACCCGCCGCCACCGGTAGCCACGATGAGCGTGTCGTAGTCGCCGACCTGATCATCGATCTCCATCGACATCGTGCCCTGGCCGGCGACGATGTCGATGTGTTCGAAGGGGTGCACGGCCAACGCACCCGAGGCGAGTTGGCGTTGTACCGCCGCCGTCTGTGCGTCGTCGAAATACCCATCGATCACGTTGACGCGCGCGCCGTACCCGGCGATGCGGTCGCGCTTGATCGCCGGGCTGGTGGATGGCACAAAGATCTCGGCCGGGTAGCCGAGCTGGCCGGCCACGAATGCCAGCGCTGCGCCATGGTTGCCACCCGAGGCAGCGATCACCCCGGCCGAACCGATGCCACCTTGGGCCGCCGCGCTGAGGACCCGATTGAATGCGCCTCGTGTCTTGAACGATCCGGCGTACTGCAGCAGTTCGAGTTTCAGCGTGACGCCGTATGTGAGCCCGAGCTCGCCCGCGCGGGTGGCGATGACTGGCGTGCGCCGCACATGGCCACCGATGCGTTGCATGGCCTCGGCGATGTGCTCGGGACGTACGTCGGGAGGGGGCGACTCGCCGCGCTGCAGGGTGGTTGGCACAGGGCGAAAGGCTAATCGTGGGGAACCAACTCAGGAACGTACGCGTGCGATTGCTACCGTGGCGACATGGCCGCTTCGCCCAAGACCCCTGCAGATACCCCGGTTGACATCAAGCCCCGCAGCCGCGACGTCACCGATGGCTACCAGAAGGCGCCGGCACGAGCCATGCTGCGCGCCGTGGGCATGACCGACAACGACTGGGACAAGCCCCAGATCGCGATCGCCAACGCGTGGAACGAGGTGACGCCGTGCAACATGACCCTGCGCAAGCTTGCCGAGCGCGCCAAGGAAGGCGTGCGCAGCGCCGGCGGTTTCCCCATGGAGTTCGGCACCATCACGGTCAGTGACGGCATCAGCATGGGCCACGAGGGCATGCGCGCATCGCTGGTCAGCCGTGAGGTCATCACCGACTCGGTCGAATGCGTCATGCACGCTGAACGGCTCGACGGCTTCGTCGGTCTTGCGGGTTGCGACAAGAGCATCCCGGCCATGCTCATGGCGGCGGCGCGGCTCGATCTGCCCAGTGTGTTCGTGTACAACGGCAGCATCCTGCCCGGCAACCACAACGGCGTGGCGCTTGATATCACCAGCGTGTTCGAGGCCGTCGGCGCGTGTGCGATGGGCAAGATCACCGAGGAAGAACTCGGCGAGATCGAACGCAAGGCATGCCCCGGTGAAGGCGCCTGCGGCGGCATGTTCACCGCCAACACGATGAGCTCCATTGCCGAGGCACTGGGTATGAGCCTGCCCGGGTCGGCGTCGCCGCCCGCCGTCGATCGCCGCCGCGAGGACGATGCTGTGCTGGCCGGCGAGGCCGTGGTCAACATGCTCCGCCTCGGCATCACACCACGCCAGATCATGACCAAGCAGGCGTTCGAGAACGCCATCGCCGTCACCAGCGCGCTCGGTGGCTCCACCAACGCCGTGCTGCACCTGCTCGCCATCGCCAACGAGGCGGGCGTGGCATTGGAACTCGAGGACTTCAACCGCATCGCTGCCAAGGTGCCCCACATCGCCGACATGAAGCCGGGTGGCAAGTTCCACATGAGCGACCTCGACCGTGTCGGCGGGGTCCCCGTGGTGATGAAGCATCTCCTCGACGCCGGCCTGCTGCACGGCGACGTGATGACGGTGACGGGGCGGACCATGGCCGAGAACCTGGCCCTCATCGATCCGCCAGCACCCGATGGAGTGGTCGTGTACCCGCTCGACCAGCCGCTGCACGCCGAGGGTGGCATCAACATCCTCACCGGTTCGCTGGCGCCGAAGGGTTCGGTCGTCAAGGTTGCCGGCCTCAGCGCAGACCAGATGCTGTTCGAGGGCGAGGCCCGCGTGTTCGACGGCGAGGACGGCGCCATGGCAGCCATCCTCAACGGCTCCATGCAGCCCGGCACCGTCATCGTCATCCGCTACGAGGGCCCCAAGGGCGGCCCCGGTATGCGCGAGATGCTCGCCATCACCGGAGCGCTCAAGGGTGCTGGACGCGGCGCTGACTGTGCGCTCGTCACCGACGGTCGTTTCAGCGGCGGCACCTGGGGCTTCTGCATCGGTCACGTCGCCCCCGAAGCCGTTGATGGTGGCCCCATTGCGTTCGTGCGCGACGGCGATCGCATCCGCGTCGATGTGCGCAGTCTCACCCTTGACCTGCTGGTGTCCGACACCGAACTCGCCGAGCGCCGCAAGGGTTGGGTGCCGAACAAGTCGCCCTACACCAGCGGGGTGCTGGGCAAGTACGCCAAGTTGGTGCAGGGCGCCGAGACCGGCGCCATCACGAACACCCTGTAAATCGCTCGGCACGCTGTAAGTCGCTCGATGCGGTCCGGCCGCGTCAAGCTGTGGCATGACAACAAACGTTGAAGGGCATGCCGGCGAGCAAGCAATCGCGGCGATGTTGGGTTTCGGCACCGATGTGATGTTCACGTTGAACGGTGGCCACATCTGGCCGCTGTACGACGCGGCGCGCAACCAGGGCATGCGCGTGGTCGACGTGCGCCACGAACAGACCGCCACCTTCGCAGCCGAGGCCTACGCGAAGCTGACGCGGCGCCCCGGCCTTGCCGCGCTCACTGCCGGACCGGGCATCACCAACGGGGTGTCGGCCATTACCTCGGCGTACTTCAACGGCTCGCCGCTGGTGGTCCTGGGCGGGCGTGCCCCCGAGGGTCGCTGGGGCTCGGGGTCGTTGCAGGAGATGGATCATGTGCCGGTGGTGCAATCGATCACCAAGTCGGCCGGCACCGTGAAGGACGCATCGCAGGCCGGCGAGCTGGTGCATGCGGCCGCCCGGCTGTCGCTCACACCGCACCGCGGGCCGACGTTTCTCGACTTCCCGCTCGACGTGTTCGGTCCGGCTGCGGGCACTGTGCCCGATGTTGACGTATGCGTCGGCAAGGGCCGGGCACCCGACGACGACGAGGTCGCCGCGCTGGTGGCCATGATCGCGGCCGCCGAACGGCCGGCGTTCATCGTGGGTAGCGATGTCTACTGGGACGGTGCGTGGGACGAACTACGCGCGGCAGTCGAGCACCTGCGCGTGCCGTGCTTCTTCAACGGACTCGGTCGCGGTATGTTGCCGGCATCGCACGAGCTGGCGTTCCTGCGCACCCGTGGCGTGTTGAAACAGCGTGCCGATCTGGTGGTGGTGCTCGGCACACCACTGGACTTCCGTCTGGGCTTCGGCCGGTTCGGCAACGCTCAGGTGGCCCATGTGGTCGACAGCGATGCGCAGCGCGCCCAGCACGTGAGCGTGCCCACCGCTGCCGGCGATACGGCCCTGATTCTGCGAGCGTTCGCCGACTACTCGGGAGATCGACGCGATCACGAGGACTGGATCGCCGAGCTGCGCACGGCCGAGCGTGCTGGCATTGCGGCCGACGCTGCGCTGCTGGCCGCCGACAGCTCGCCGATCCGGCCGAGCCGCATCTATGGCGAACTCGGCCGCCGCCTGGCCGACGACGCCGTGGTGATCTGTGATGGGGGCGACTTCGCCTCGTATGCGGGCAAGTTCGTGGAGGTGAAGCAGCCCGGCTGTTGGCTCGACACCGGCCCATACGGGTGTCTGGGCAATGGACTCGGCTACGCAACAGCGGCGCGGGTGGTGCGACCGTCGAGCCAGGTGGTGCTGCTACTCGGCGATGGCGCCGCTGGCTTCAGCCTGATGGACGCCGATTCGCTGGTGCGCCACGACCTGCCCGTGGTGATGGTGATGGGCAACAACGGTATGTGGGGTCTGGAGAAGCACCCGATGCAGGCGATCTACGGCTGGGACATGGCCTGCGACCTGCAGCCGGGCTGCCGGTACGACGAGGTCGTGCGCGCGCTCGGTGGCGCAGGCGAACTGGTCACTGACGCCGCCCAGATCGGACCGGCCATGGACCGGGCATTTGCATCCGGAGTGCCGTATCTCGTGAACATCGTCACCGATCCTGCTGACGAGTACCCCAGGACGTCGAACCTGGGCTGACTCCGCTCCGCCGCTCGGCCGCTGACTCCGCTCCGCCGCTCGATTCAGTTGTCGCGGGCGAGGTACCAGCGGGTGATGCCGCGCCAACCCATGATGAACGCGCACAGGGCGGCGGTCGCAACGATGATGAACGGTGTGGCGGTGCCGCGGTCGAACACGAAGCGGCGCAGTAGCAGCCCCACGATCACGGTGCTGAGCCAGATGATGGCGCCGGTGGCGTTGCTGAGCGGGTTCGCCCACGCGCGTGCCACCAGCCAGCCGACGGCGACCGCGATGAGGAACGGCGCTGCCACCTTGGCGGCACCGACGAAGACGTTGCCGGTTTCATCGTGGGTGCGGCGCCCGATGGCCACAAAGACGATGACCGCAAGCAGGTCGGCGGCAAAGGGCAGCAGCGACCGGCGGTTGGTGAGGGCCGCCATCATTCGTGCATCAGGTATCCGCCGAGCTTGCCGCGGAAGAACAGCAGCGGTTTCGGGTCGTCGTCGGTGTGGCTCATGGCCACCACCCGGCCGAGCACGAAGTAGTGATCGCCCATTTCGTGGACGGCTTCGGTCTCGCAGTCGATCCAGGCAATGGCGTCGTCGAGGACGGGTGATCCCGACACGCCGGGGTGCCAGGCAACATCGGCGAAACGATCATCGACGCCCTTCTTCGCGAAGCGCCAACATTCAGCACCCTGATGGGCGCCGAGGATGTTCACGCAGAAACGTCCCGACGGTGCCATCGCTGCCCACGTGTCGCTGTTGACCTGCGGCAGGAAGCCCACCAGCGGTGGATCGAGCGACACCGAGGTGAACGAACCAATGGTGAACCCGGCCGGTTGGTCGCCGGCCATCCCGGTGATGATGGTGACGCCGGTGGGGAAGTGGCCGAGCACCTGGCGGAAGCGGGCCGAATCGAACTCTTCTGCTGAGATAGACATCAGCGGTGACCCTATCCGGTGGCCGTATCCGGTGACATGGTCCGTGCGAAGGTGGAGAGTGATGAGCGAAGCAAAACGACAGTTGCGTACGGACATGCGTCGCCTGCGCGCTGCGATTGCTGACCGTCTGCACCGCTCGGCTGCCCTGGGGGGGCTCGTGGTCGACTCGTTCGGGCCATCTGGGGTTGCGGGGCTGCACGTGCTTGCGTTCGTTGGTGTCGGCGGCGAGCCGGACACCACCGGCCTGCTCGACTCGCTCTGGCAGGGTGGCGCCCTCGTGTACCTGCCCCGCGTGATCGGCGACCACATGGTGGCAGTCCGCCACGACCGGGGCGACCCGTTGGAAGTCGGGGCATATGGCATTCCTGCACCCATCGGCGAGGCCTGCGATCCCACCGTCATCGACGCGGTGGTGGTGCCCGGGCTTGCCTTCACGCTCGATGGTTGCCGGCTCGGTCAGGGCGGAGGCTATTACGACCGGTTCCTGCCGTTGGTGCGCTCCGACTGCGTCACCGTGGGCGTGTGCTTCCGCGAGCAGATCGTTGACTCGATCCCCAACGAGGACCACGACCGCAACATGAGCCGGGTGATCTGCGACGGTGTGTCACAGTGACCACATGGTTTCGCCCTTCACACTCGAACAACTGAACGACGCCGCCCGGCTTGTTGGCCGCTATGTTCCCCCGACCCCACAGTTCGCATGGCCGTTGTTGTCCGATGCAGTGGGTGCCGATGTGTGGGTGAAGCACGAGAACCACACGCCGACGGGGGCTTTCAAGGTACGGGGTGGGCTGGTCTTCGCCGACCGCTACGCACGCGAGCATGTATCGCCGCGCGGGCTCATCAGTGCCACGCGCGGCAATCATGGCCAGAGCCTTGCCTTCGCCGGCCGGGCGTTCGGGCTCGAGGTCACCATCGTGGTGCCGTTCGGCAACAGCCCTGACAAGAACGCAGCGATGCGTGCGTTCGGAGCAACACTGATCGAGCACGGTCACGATTTCCAGGCCGCACGCGAGCACGCCCAGCACCTTGCCGACACGCAGGGCATGCAGATGGTGCCCTCGTTCCATCCCGACCTCGTCCTCGGCGTGGCCACGTACGCCCGGGAGTTCCTGGCGGGGGCTCCCGAGCTGGACACCGTGTACGTGCCCGTGGGATTGGGCTCGGGTATCTGTGCGCACATCGCCGTGCGCGATCTGCTCGGCCTGCGCACCGAGATCGTTGGCGTGGTGGCCGAGAACGCTCCGGCAACAGCGCTGTCGTTCGATGCCGGTCACGCCGTGAGCACCGACACCGCCGACACGTTCATGGATGGCGTGGCGTGTCGCGTGCCTGATCCCGCTGCCATTGACATCATTCTGCGCGGTGCGTCACGCATTGTGCAGGTCAGCGAGGACCTCTGTGCAGCAGCCGTGCGGCTGATGTTCTCGACCACCCACAACATTGCCGAGCCAGCGGGCGCGGTGTCGCTCGCCGGGTTGTTGGCTGAGCGAGATCTGCAGTTGGGCAGGCGCGTCGGCGTCACCCTGTCGGGTGGCAACATGGATGCTCCGTTATTGGCCACGATCTTGGCGGGACATACGCCCCGGCCGTGATCGGGTCCCGAGTGCCCTAGACCTCGGTGACCTCGTCGTAGTACTCGCGGCCGAGGTGGGTGATCTGGTCCTCGTTCATGATCCAGCGCAGCGTGTTCTTCAGCTTGGTGAGCTGGATGAACAGGTCGTGCTCGGGATACAGCCCGGGGGCCACCTGCGGGCTCTTGTAGTAGAAGCTCAGCCACTCCTGGATACCGCCGAGACCGGCCCGCTGGGCCAGGTCGCTGAACAGCACCAGGTCGAGCGCGAGCGGCGCAGCAAGGATGCTGTCGCGGCAGAGGAAGTCGACCTTGATCTGCATGGGGTACCCGAGCCATCCGAAGATGTCGATGTTGTCCCAGCCCTCTTTGTTGTCGCCCCGGGGTGGGTAGTAGTTGATGCTGACCTTGTGGAAGACGTTGCCGTACAGGTCGGGGTTCTTGGCGGGTTCGAGGATGTCCTCGAGCACGCCGAGCTTGGATTCTTCCTTGGTCTTGAAGTTCTCGGGTGCATCGAGCACCTCGCCGTCGCGGTTACCGAGGATGTTCGTGCTGTACCAGCCGGACAGGCCGAGCTGGCGGGCCTTCAGCATGGGGGCGAGCACGGTCTTCATCAGCGTCTGACCGGTCTTGAAGTCCTTGCCGCTGATGGGCACGTTCATGTCGGTGGCGAGCTGGCGCAGCACCGGCGTGTCGACGGCCAGGTTCGGGGCACCGTTTGCAAACGGCACGCCTTCGAGGATGGCGGCGTAGGCGTACAGCATGGATGGAGCGATGGTGGGGTCGTTGGCATCGATGGCTGCCTCGAACGCCTCCAGGTTCATGTGCGCCGGGCCGGGCTCGATGAAGATCTCGGTGCTGGCGCACCAGATCATGACCAGGCGGTCGACCTGCTTCTCGTCGCGGAAGGTGTTGATGTCTTCGCGGATGGCGTTGAGCATGGCGCGCTTGCCGATGTCGCCCTTGGTGTGCTCGCCATCGAGGTTGCGGGCGTACTTGCGCTCGAACGCGGCGGACATGGGGCGGATGTCGCGCAGCGCCTCGGCGATGGCTTCGATGTGCTTGCCGCCCTCGAGCACGCCGGCGCGTGATGCGGCCACATATGCGTCGTCGGGGAAGACGTCCCAGGCGCCCCACACGATGTCTTCGAGCCGGGCGAGCGGTACGAAGTCCTTCACCAGCGGGCTGCGGTTGTCGGTGCGCTTGCCCAGGCGGATGGTGCCCATCTGGGTGAGCGAACCAATCGGCTTGCCCTGGCCGCGCTTGACCAGTTCGACACCGGCGATGAGCGTGGAGGCGACGGCACCGAGACCGACGGTGAGCACACCGAGGCGCCCGGTGGCGGGCTGCACGGTGGGCGAGGGGGGAGTGGTCATAATGCTGTGTCCTCCTGAGATCGCGGCGTGTGACGCGCGATCGAGCGAAATATCTGGATCATCGTAGGCCGACCAGCGTGTTCTCCCGGAAAAGCTGGGTCGAAATCTTTACCGATCATGTTGGCGGCCAGGCGCGCGACAACGCAGTGCCGAGCATGATCACGTGGTTGGCGGCGATCAGATCTTGGGCAAACCAGCGAGGGCTGCCTGGATCGCCTCGGCCGGGTAGTCGTAATCGACGAGGTTGCCGGAGAGGTAGTTGTCGTATGCGGCGAGGTCGAGCATGCCGTGTCCGCACAGTGCCGTGAGGATGACCTTGGTTTCGCCGGTCTCCTTGCAGCGCAGCGCTTCCTCGATGCACGCAGCAAGGGCGTGGGTGGGTTCTGGCGCCGGGATGATGCCCTCGGTGCGGGCAAACTGCACGCCGGCTGCAAAGCAGTCGAGCTGGTTCTTGGACTCGGCCTCGATGAGACCGAGTTCGTAGATGTGCGACACGAGCGGGCTCATCCCGTGGTAGCGCAGGCCGCCGGCATGGATGGTGTCGGGGATGAAATCCTTGCCCAGCGTGTGCATCTTCATCAGCGGGGTCATGCCTGCGGTGTCGCCGAAGTCGTAGGCGTAGACACCCTTGGTCATGCTCGGGCAGGCCGCTGGCTCGACGGCGACGATGCGCGTGTTGCGGCGCCCGGCCAGGTTCTCGGCCAGGAACGGGAACGTGAGCCCGCCGAAATTGCTGCCGCCACCGACGCAGCCGTAGATGACATCGGGGTACTCGCCGGCCTGCTCGAACTGCTTCAGTGCCTCTTGGCCGATCACGGTCTGGTGGAGGAGCACGTGGTTGAGCACCGACCCGAGCGCGTAGCGGGTGTCGGCGCGGGGCGCCGCGACCTCGACGGCCTCGCTGATGGCGATGCCCAGCGAACCGGGGGAATCGGGGTTCTGGGCGAGGATGGCCCGGCCCGAGGCGGTGAGATCGGATGGCGATGGGTGCACCGTTGCACCGAAGACCTCCATCATCAGGCGGCGGTACGGCTTGGCGTCGTAGCTCGCCCGCACCTGCCAGACCTCGCACTCGATGTCGAACTGCGCACAGGCGAAGGCCAACGCCGTGCCCCACTGGCCGGCGCCGGTCTCGGTGGTGAGCTTCTTCACGCCCGCCTTGGCGTTGTAGTACGCCTGCGGCACGGCGGTGTTGGGCTTGTGCGACCCGGCCGGCGAGGTGCCCTCGTACTTGTAGTAGATGTGCGCCGGGGTGCCGAGCGCCTTCTCCAGACGATGGGCACGGTAGAGGGGTGTGGGTCGCCACAGGCGATACACGTCCATCACGGCTTCGGGGATCTCGATGAACGGTTCCATCGACACCTCCTGCATGATCAGGTCCATCGGGAACAGCGGGGCGAAATCGTCGGGACCTGCCGGCTGCAGCGTGCCGGGGTGCAGCGCCGGTGGCGGCGGGCTGGGCAGTGCGGGGACGATGTTCAGCCACGCACGAGGAATGTCGGTTTCGTTGAGGGTGTACTTCGTGGTCATGGCGCGACAGTAGTACGTACCGTTGGCGGCGGGGGAGGCGTGACACACTGGCAGCGTGGGTGAGCAACTGACCGTCGAATCACCGATGCAGGGCACGGCCGTAACGGTGTCCGTCGCGGTGGGCGACACCGTGCGCGCCGGGCAGACCGTCGTGCTGATGGAGAGCATGAAGATGCTCCACGACGTGAAGGTCACCGCCGGCGGCGTGGTGTGCAATGTGCTGATCGCCGAAGGCGTCACCGTGACACCGGGCCAACTGATGCTCGTGATCGACATCGTCGAAGTGGCCGACATCGCCGATGTCGTCGAGGACCAACTCGATCTCAGCCGTATCCGGCCGGACCTCGCCGAGGTGCTTGCGCGCCACGAGGTCGGCTTCGACACGGCCCGTCCCGAGGCCGTGCAGCGCCGGCGCTCGGTGGGTCGGCGCACGGCGCGTGAGAACGTGGCTGACCTCGTCGATCAGGGCAGCTTCGTGGAATACGGCCCGGTGGTGATCGCTGCCCAGCGCCGTCGCCGCCCGGTTGACGAGCTGATCACCCGCACGCCGGCCGACGGCATGGTGGGGGGCATCGGCACTGTGAACGGTCAGGTCTTCAGCGGACATGCGGCGCAGGTGGTGGCCGTGTCGTACGACTACACCGTGCTCGCTGGCACGCAGGGTCAACAGAACCATCGCAAGAAGGACCGGCTGTTCGAGCTCGCCGAACAACTGCGCCTACCCGTGGTGTTCTTCACCGAGGGCGGTGGTGGGCGGCCCGGCGACACCGACGGCGTCGGCGTCAGCGGCCTCGACTGCCTGGCGTTTTTGTGGTTCGCCCAACTCAGCGGGTCGGTACCGCTGGTCGGGGTGAACGCTGGTTACTGCTTTGCCGGGAATGCTGCGATCCTGGGCTGCTGCGACGTCGTGATCGCCACCGAGGACTCCAACATCGGGATGGGTGGTCCGGCCATGATCGAAGGCGGCGGTCTGGGCGTGTTCGCTCCCACCGAGATCGGCCCCATCGATGTGCAACGCGCCAACGGCGTGGTCGACATCGTCGTGCGCGACGAGGCCGAGGCCGTGCGCGTTGCCAAGCAGTACCTGTCGTACTTCCAGGGGCCGGTGCCCACATGGGAACACGGCGATCAGCGGTTGTTGCGCCATGTCATCCCCGAGGACCGCAAGCGTAGTTACGACGTGCGCGCCCTGCTCGACGCGCTGTTCGACACCGGCGCTGTGCTCGAACTCCGCCGCGATTTCGGGCTGGGCATGATCACCGCGTTGGCCCGCATCGAGGGCATGCCCGTGGGGGTCATCGCCAACAATCCCGGTCACCTCGCCGGTGCCATCGACAGCGACGGCGCCGACAAGGCTGCCCGGTTCCTGCAACTCTGCGATGCCTTCGACATCCCGGTCATCTCGCTGTGCGACACCCCGGGGATGATGGTGGGCCCCGACATCGAGCGCGCTGCGCTGGTGCGCCACTGCAGTCGCTTGTTCGTCACCGGCGCCAACCTGACCGTGCCGTACATCACCCTGGTCACGCGCAAGGCCTACGGCCTCGGCGCGCAGGCGATGATGGGGGGCAGCACCAAGGCGCCGCTGGCGACCGTTGCGTGGCCCACGGGCGAGTTCGGCGGTATGGGTCTGGAGGGTGCGGTGCGACTGGGGTACCGCAATGAGCTCGAGGCCGTGTCCGACCCCGTCGAGCGCGAGGCCATGTTCCAGCAGATGGTCGATCGCATGTACCAGCACGGCAAGGCGCTGAATGCCGCCTCGCACTTCGAGATCGACGACGTCATCGATCCGATCGACACCCGCCGTTGGATCGCCACGCTGTTGCGTTCGACCCCGCCATCGCCCGCCTGGTCGGCCAGACCGAAGAAGCGACCGAACATCGACACATGGTGAGGTGCGCGGTGTTCGGGCTCGCTGTGGTTGCAAACGATGTGCCCGCTGTGGCAGAATCGTGGCTGTGAACAGCTCTGCCCCCATTCTCGTAGTAATCACCTAGCGGCAACGGCTTCACGCCGTCTGTGCCGCACGACCTCCCAGCCGGGAGGTCATTTCGTTTTTCGGCCCAGTTTCAGCCGGAACAGTTCGTCAGCTATCTCAGTCCACGCACCAAGAGCCCGACAACAGTCGAGCAGCAACGTCAAGCAGCAATGAGGAGTACCAAGTGAAGATGACCGGGGCGCAAGCCCTCATCAAGGCCCTGGAGATGGAAGGCACCGAAGTCATGTTCGGCCTTCCCGGCGGATGCATCCTGCCCGCCTACGACCCATTGCTCGACAGCAGCATCCGCCACATCCTCGTGCGCCACGAACAGGGCGCCGGGCACATGGCCGAGGGGTATGCCCACGTCACGGGGCGTCCCGGCGTGGCCATGGTCACCAGCGGGCCGGCGGCAACGAACATGGTCACCCCGCTGTGCGATGCCTACATGGACTCCATCCCCATGGTCTGCATCACCGGTCAGGTCTCCACCAGCGCGATCGGCACCGATGCGTTCCAGGAATGCGACACCGTCGGCATCACCCGCAGCGTGACCAAGCACAACGAACTGGTCATGTCAGCGGCTGACCTCCCCATGGCTGTTCGTCAGGCGTTCCACATCGCCACCACCGGTCGCCCCGGTCCCACGTTGATCGACATCCCCAAAGACGTGTTGCAGAACAGCATGGAGTGGCACTGGCCCACCGATGCCGAGGTCATCGACAGCCTGCCCGGGTACCGCCCCACCATGAAGGGCCACCCACGCATGATCAAAGAGGCCGCCCGGCTGATCCTGGAGTCCGAGCGCCCCATCCTGTACGTGGGTGGTGGCGTGCTGAAGGCGCGTGCCGCCGAGGCGCTGCGCGAACTCGCCGAACTCACCCAGATCCATGTGGTCACCACGTTGATGGCCCGCGGTGCATTCCCCGACAGCCACCCACTGTGCCTCGGCATGCCCGGTATGCACGGCACCGCCTCGGCGACCACGGCCATGCAGCGCAGCGATCTGCTGATTGCGCTCGGCGCCCGCTTCGACGACCGCATCACCGGCAAGGTGTCGGAGTTTGCCCAAGAGGCCAAGATCATCCATGTCGACATCGACCCTGCCGAGCAGGGCAAGGTGCGCCGCCCCGATGTGCCGATCGTCGGCGACTGCCGTCTCGTCATCGAGGAAATCGTCAAGGCCATCCGCGACCTGTTGTCCACGGGCAACACTCAGGCCGACACCAGCGTGTGGAAGAGCCGTATCAGCGGCTGGCGCGAGCAGTTCCCGCTGCAGTACGAGCCCAGCGAGCCGGGCGAGGCGTTGAAGCCGCAGTTCTGCCTGGAGGCCCTCCGCGACAGCGCTCCCGAGGACACCATCTTGATCAGCGGCGTTGGTCAGCACCAGATGTGGTCGTCGCAGTACTGGCGTTTCGAGAAGCCCTATACCTGGGTGAACTCCGGCGGCCTCGGCACGATGGGTTTCAGCGTGCCAGCAGCCATTGGCGCCAAGGTCGGGCGCCCCGAGGCCACGGTGTGGGCCATCGATGGCGATGGTTGCTTCCAGATGACCGCCCAGGAACTGGTGACCGCCAGCACCGAACGCATTCCGGTGAAGGTGGCGATCCTCAACAACAGCTATCTCGGCATGGTGCGCCAGTGGCAGGAGATGTTCTACGAGGAGCGCTACAGCGAGGTGTACCTGTCGCCCGACACGCCCGATTTCGTGAAGTGGGCCGAGGCGATGGGTTGCGTGGGTATTCGCGTCGATTCCCCCGAAGAGGTGCAGCCAGCGATCGACAAGGCGAACAGCATCGATGACCGCCCGGTCGTGGTCGACTTCCGCGTCGCCGCGTCGGAGAAGGTGTTCCCGATGGTCCCGGCCGGTTTCGGCAACGACGACCTGCTGCTGCCCCCGTCACAAATGGCCCGCAAGGAGTTCCTGCGATGAGCGTCTCGTCCACACCGAACCAGCCCACCTATCACATCCTGAGCGTGCTGGTGCAGAACCGTCCGGGCGTGCTCGCCCGGGTGTCTGGCCTGTTCGCCCGCCGCGGGTACAACATCTTTTCGTTGGCGGTTGCGCCCACCGAGGACGAGGCGTTCAGTCGCATCACCGTGGTGGTCGACGTGGAGTCCACGCCGCTCGAACAGGTGGTCAAGCAGCTGTTCAAGCTGATCGAGGTCGTCAAGATCAGCGAACTCGACCCCCGTCGCAGCGTCGAGCGTGAACTGCTGCTCGCCACCGTGCGGGTCACTCCCGACAACCGCGGCCAGGTCGTGGAGCTCACGAACATCTTCGAGGGCAAGATCCTTGCCGTCGGTGTCGAGGCGGTCACGGTGAGCCTGGACGGCAATCCGGACAAAATCGACGATTTTGAAGAACTTCTGCGAGGCTATGGCATTGTGGAACTGCAGCGCACCGGTCGGGTGGCGTTGCCCAAATTGGATCGCGAAGCCCGGCTTCGCGCGGTGCAAGGGAAATCAGTCTGATGGCAGCCAAGGTGTATTACGAGGCCGATGCGGATCCGTCGATCATTCGCACCCGCAAGGTGGCCATCATCGGCTACGGGTCGCAGGGTCACGCTCACGCGCTCAACCTCAAAGAATCCGGTGTTCCCGTGGTCGTTGGGCTGCGCGAGGGTTCCAAGAGCAAGGCAAAGGCAGAGGCCGCCGGCCTCACGGTGAAGTCCATCGGTGACGCTGCAAAGTGGGCCGACGTGATCATGCTCACCATGCCCGACACCGAGCAGAAGGAAACGTACGAGACCGAGATCAAAAAGCACCTGAAGAAGGGCAAGGCACTGGTCTTCGCCCACGGCTTCAACATTCGCTTCAAGCGCATTCGTCCCTCGAAGCTCATCGACGTCATCATGATCGCCCCCAAGGGCCCCGGTCACCTGGTGCGGCGCACCTACACCGAGGGCGGCGGCGTGCCCGCCATCATCGCGGTCGAGCAGGACGCCACCGGTCAGGCTCATGCGCTGTCGCTGTCGTATGCCGATGCCATCGGCGCCACGCGCGCTGGCGTGATCGAGACCACGTTCAAGGAAGAGACCGAGACCGACCTGTTCGGCGAGCAGGCCGTGCTGTGCGGCGGCGTCACGTCGTTGGTGCAGGCAGGTTTCGAGACCCTGGTCGAGGCTGGCTACCAGCCCGAGATGGCCTACTTCGAGTGCCTCCACGAGGTGAAGCTCATCGTCGACCTCATGTACGAAGAGGGCATCGCCGGTATGCGCTACTCCATCTCTGACACCGCCGAGTACGGCGACGTCACCCGTGGCCCGCGCATTGTGAACGCCAAGACCAAGCTGGAGATGAAGAAGATCCTCAAGGAGATCCAGAGCGGCAAGTTCGCCAAGGAATGGATCGCCGAGAGCGACTCCGGTCGGGTGCGGTTCAACGAACTGCGTGCCGCCGGTGCCGAGCACCAGATCGAAAAGGTCGGCTCCGAACTGCGTGCCATGATGCCGTTCCTCGGCGCCGGCAAGCAGAAGGTCTCCGACGTCTCCGGAGGCTGAACCCAGCGGTTCTGCTGAACGATTGCACTGCAACTGGCAGTTGATCCGTGCCCTTCGGGGTGCGCATCAACTGCCAGTTGCGCGTGCAGCCTGCCCGGTCGGTCCAGGTCAGGTCAGGCCGGCCAGCGCTGCGCCGATGCGCTGCGCGGTGGCCGCTGCGAGTTCGCCGAAATGTCGGGCGGCAGTTGCGTCGACGCGGGCCCGGGGACCCACCACGGTGACCGATCCAACGGGTGTGCCGTGCTGGTCGAACACGGGGGCGCCGGCCGCAACCGCGTTGGGATAGAGATCGTCGAGCACGAAGAAGCCGGTGCTGCGCACATGCGCAAGGGCCCGTTTGGTGGGGGGCTCGGGTGGCGGCGGAAGCTCGGCGCGGTCGGTGTCGGTGAGGAATGCATCGAATGCAGCGGCTCGGGTGATGGGCACGGCGGTACCGATGGGTACCGTCATGCGCAGGGCGTGAGCGCTGTCGATCGCATCGAGCACGACCATCTGCAGGCCGTCGCGGGCGAACAGCAACACCGTTTCACCCGTCTGCTGTTGCAGCTGCTCCAGGTGCGTACGTGCAGCGTCGCGCAGTCCCGACGTGTACCGCGAGCCGATCTGCAGGGCGCGTGAGGTGATGTGCCATTCGCCGCTGTCGAGTTGGCGGATCCAGCCGGCCTGGCCGAGCGTCAGCAGGATGCGCTGCACAGCGTTCTTGTCGAGACCGACCAACCGAGCCAGAGCCGACACGCCGATGGGTTGCGCCACGGCCAGGGCCTCGACGACGGTGAGCGCATTCTCGACGGATTGGATGGTCTTGACAGCCATAGCGGTTCGCGGCAGACTGTATCACAGAATGATTGTTCGTATCGCCCTGCGATACAGAATGATCCATGCAGCCTTGGGGGTTTCGTGGCCGCTGACGACCGCTACACCGTGATTTCTGCCGACTGCCATGGTGGCGGCGCGCTGCTCGATTACCGCCCGTATCTCGAGCGCCGCTATCACGATGAGTTCGATGCGTGGGCAGCTGGGTACGAGATCGTGTACGAGGACCTGCTCGGCGATCTGGGCAAGCGCAACTGGGATTCGGATCGGCGCCTGGCCGACATGGAGGCCGACGGTGTGGTGGCCGAGGTCATCTACCCCAACACCATCCCGCCGTTTTACCCGCGGTCGTCGCTCACCTTCCAGCCCCCGGCCATCGATGCGGCCGACACGGAGCGCCGCTGGGCCGGGCTGCGCGCCCATAACCGCTGGCTCGCCGATTTCTGTGCGCAGACACCCGGTCGGCGCGCCGGCATTGCCCAGATCTTGTTGCACGACATGGACGCAGCGGTTGCCGAAGTGCGCTGGGCGAAAGCGCACGGGCTCACCGGCGGTGTGCTGCTGCCCGGGGTGCCGCCCGGATGTGGGCAGCCCGAACTGTACGACGGTGCCTATTACGAACCGCTGTGGCAGGTGTGCGAGGAACTGGGTATGCCCGTGAACCACCACGGTGGTAGCGCCAGCCCGACCATGACCGAGGCCATCGAGTCGCCGGTGATCTTCCTGCTCGAGATCACCTGGTTCTCGCACCGTGCGCTCACGCATCTCATCGTGTCGGGCGCTCTCGAACGACACCCCACGATGCAGTTGGTGTTCACCGAGCAGGGCACCGCCTGGATCCCCGACGAGCTCGCCCGGCTCGATTACTTCTTCCACCGCATGCGTACCGCAGTGGGCTCGCAGGAGCATGTGTGGGGCGAGCCGGTGATGAAGCATCTGTCGCTCAGCCCCAGTGAGTACTTTGCGCGGCAGTGCAACGTGGGGGCCAGCTTCATCCGCCCGGCCGAAGTGCCCCTGCGCCACACGGTTGGACTCGACAAGATCATGTGGGGCAGCGATTATCCGCACAAGGAGGCGAGCACGCCGTACACGAACGAGGTGCTGCGCGCCGAGTTCGCAGGGGTGCCCCACGACGAGGTGGCGATGATGCTTGCCGGCAACGCAGCGCGTGTCTACGGTTTCGACCTCGCTGCGCTTGCGCCGATCGCCGCGCGGGTAGGGCCCCGCGTGGCCGACATCGACGTGCCGTTGCTGCCGGGTGATGTGCCGATGGTGGCAGAGAAGTGTCCTGCCCTGGTGGGCTTCGGCGCCCGCTCGTAGACGATACGTTCAGCAACGACCAGTAGGGGGAACAGCAATGGGGAAGATCCGATACGGCGGGCGTACGCCCGACCAACTGCGTAACCGCGAACTCGAGGCCACCTCGGTGGACACGTGGGCCACCACGCTCACGGCCGTGTACGAGACCGACCCCGAGGCCATTGCCGCCGTGCTGCCGCGGCCGCTCACCCCAAGCAGCGAACCGCTGGTGCGCGTGACCTTTGCCTCGGTCGACATCGGCCACGGTCGTGCCCCGTTCGGCGCCGGCACGTTCTCGGTCGAGGCCATGCACGGCAAGATGTTGGGCGGCTACCCGCTGGTGATGCCGATGACCACCGAGCAGGCCGTCGTGGGCGGCCGCGAGACATTCGGCGAACCCAAGAAGTTGGCCGATGTCACGCTCCAGCGCAACGGCGACGACGTGAGCGGGTGGTTCGAGCGCATGGGCGTACGGTTCGTGGAGATCAACGGTCGTGTCACCGGAGAACTTCCGGTCACCCCCGACCGGCGGCGCAGCGACTTCTACTTCAAGTTCCTGCTCGATCCCGCTGGCATGGGCTTCGATGCCGATCCGGCACTGGTGTATTGCCACCGCGACGAAAAGACACGGGCCGTCTGGGGGGTCGACGGCGAGCTTGTGCTGCGCGAGTCGCGCTTCGATCCCGTGGCCGACCTGCCGGTTCGCGCCCTGCGGTTCATGGAGTTCGCCGAACGCTCCAGCAAGCAGCATGGCGAGATCGTCACCAAGGTGCCGGGCGAGTGGATTCGCCCGTTCGTGCACCAGCGTTACGACGACCTCTCGGTCACCGGGGCGGCGGATTGATGCGCACGCTGCAGGATCGAGTTGCGGTGGTCACCGGCGGCGCCGGGGGCCTCGGCAGGGCAATGGGCGAACGGTTCGCCGCAGCCGGGATGCGGGTGGTGCTCGCCGATGTGCAGGCCGAGCCGCTCGAACGCACCGTCAACGAATGCCGTGCCGCCGGCATGGACATCATCGGTGTGCAGACCGACGTCACCAACTACGCGTCGGTCGAGGCGCTGCGCGATGCCACGCTGTCGGCCTTTGGTGCTGTGCACGTGGTGTGCAACAACGCTGGCATTGGCGCCGGCGCCGAGGGCCGCATGTGGGAGCACGAGCTCAACGATTGGAAGTGGGCCATCGGCGTCAACATGATGGGTGTCGTCCACGGCATCAACGCCTTCGTACCGGTGATGCTCGAGCAGGACGACGAGGGCCACGTGGTCAACACGTCATCGGGCAACGGCGGCGTGTCGCCGCTGCCGAGCACTCCGCAGTATGCCGCCACCAAAGCTGCGGTGGTCACCATCACCGAGTGCCTGTACGGGCAGTTGCAGGAGATCGGTGCCAAGGTGAGCGCCTCGGTGCTGTTCCCCGGCCCGCACATCTTGCGCACTGGGCTGTTCGAATCGTGGCGTAGCCGCACCGAGGAGTTTGCCAAGGAGCGGCCGCGCAAGACCCCGTACACCACGGTCGAGGCGCTGGAGGCACAGATGCAGGCCGCTGGTGTCAACATCGCCTACACGCCGGTGGAAGAAGTGGCCGAGCTCGTTGTGGCGGGCCTGTTGGCCAACGAGTTCTGGATGCACCCGCGTAGCGAACGCGGTGACAACCAATTGCTCGCCCGTACCGACTCCATCTTGCATCGCACCAATCCCGCCTATCTTCGCGCCGTACCCGGCTGACCCCGCTCTCCTGAAAGAACAAGCTCATGACCACTGATCCCAATAGCCCGTACGTCATCGTCTCGGCCGATAGCCACGCCGGGTTGCCCACCGAGGACTACCGCGCCTATCTCTCCTCAGCGGTACATCCGCAGTTTGACGAGTTCCTCAGCGAGCGTGCTGCGGCCCTCGAGGCCAGCACCCGACTGGGCGTACGTAACGAGGACTATGCCAAGCAGTGGTTCGAGGAGCACGAAGAGGCCCTGCGCAGCGGCTGGGATGCCGGCCGGCGCGATCTCGAACTCGACGGAGACGGCGTGGCCGGCGAGGTCGTGTTCCCCGATGCCGATGCGGTCGAGAGTCGCACGTGCGTGCCGTTCGGCGCCGGCCTCGGGTTGTCAGGCGACATGGACCCCGTGCTCGGTCTGGCAGGTGCCCAGGCCCACAACCGTTGGCTCGCCGACCTGTGCTCCAACAGCCCCGAGCGCCGTAAGGGCGTTGCCCTGGTGCCCATCACCGCCCCGATGCCCGAGGTGCTCGCCGAGATCCGCCGCATCAAGGCCGATGGCCTCGGCGCCGTGATGATCCCGGCGATGTGGATGAACCAGACGCCCTACCACGACCGCAAGTACGACGCCGTGTGGGCACTGTGCGAGGAGATGGACCTCCCCATCGTCACGCACTCCGGTCCCGCAGCGCGCAGCGAGTACGGCGACCATCTCGGCATCTACGTCACCGAGGTCACGTGGTGGCCGGCGCGCCCGATGTGGTTCATGCTCTGGTCGGGAGTGTTCGAGCGATTCCCCAAGCTGAAGTTCGGCGTCACCGAGGCCGGATGTTGGTGGCTCCCGGCGCTGATGTGGTTCTGGGATCGGCTGTTCCTGGGCCAGAAGGGCACCGAGAAGCTCGGTAAGGATCCGTTCAAGGGCGCGGTCAGCATGCCGCCATCGGAGTACATCGATCGCAACTGCTTCATCGGTGCATCCAACACCAAGCGACGTGAACTGGGCATGCGCTACGAGATCGGCGTCGACAACATCCTGTGGGGCAACGATTTCCCGCATCCAGAGGGCACGTGGCCCCATACCCGCTCGTGGCTGCAGAAGACCTTCCACGACATCCCCATCGACGAGACCCGGCGCATGGTGGGCCTGGCCGCTGCCGAGGTGTACGGGTTCGATCTGGCCGCGCTGCAACCCCACGCCGATCGCATCGGGCCGACGCCACGCGAATTGGGCCAGATCACCGACGACGACCCCACGGGCGCACGCCTGGTTGCCCGCTGGGATGCAACGAAGTCGGTGGGTCGTCACTGGCTGACCGACCACGATTTCCCGTTGCTCGATTTCTGAGTGCGGTCTGCGCGCGACGTTCGCCCACACCAGCGAACCGCCGGTTTCTGCTAATTCCTGATTGATGTTGTCAGGAATTGGCGGCTAGGCTCTGCCGGTCGCCGGATCGTGATCAACACGCCGGGTCCGAGCACACCGAACGCAACAACAAGGAGTCGTCATGAGCAATCCGAACTGGGGTTTCGAGACCCGCCAGATCCACGTTGGTGGCGAGCCCGACCCAACCACTGGCGCTCGCGCCGTGCCCATCTACCAGACCACCAGCTATCAGTTCCGCGACTCCGCCCATGCGGCAAACCTGTTCGCCCTTGCCGAGATCGGCAACATCTACACACGCATCATGAACCCCACGCAGTTGGCGCTCGAGTCGCGCATCAACTCGCTCGAGGGTGGTTGCATGACCGCCGTTGGCCTTCCGGGTGCGCTGGTGGTCGCGTCGGGCCAGGCCGCCGAGACACTGGCTATCCTGACCCTGGTCGAGGCGGGTGGGCACATCGTGGCCTCGCCGTCGCTCTACGGCGGCACGTACAACCTGCTGCATCACACGCTGCCCAAGATGGGTATCCAGGTCACCTTCGTCGACGATCCGCATGATCTCGAGCAGTGGCGCAGTGCCATCCGACCCAACACCAAACTGTTCTACGGCGAGGTCCTGGCCAACCCGAAGAACGACGTGTTCGATATCGAGGGTGTCAGCAAGGTCGCCCATGACAACGGCATCCCGCTGATGGTCGACAACACCGTGCCGACGCCGTACCTCATCCGCCCGTTCGAGTGGGGCGCCGACATCATCGTTCACAGCTTGACCAAGTTCGCCGGTGGCCACGGCACGTCCATCGGCGGCGCCATCATCGACGGCGGCACGTTCGACTATGCCGCCAGCGGCCGGTTCCCGAACATGACCGAGCCGG
Source organism: Actinomycetota bacterium (assembly GCA_009726095.1). Classification (GTDB taxonomy): domain Bacteria; phylum Actinomycetota; class Acidimicrobiia; order Acidimicrobiales; family Ilumatobacteraceae; genus WLMZ01. The sequence continues at coordinate 11,453 of WLMZ01000002.1, read as the reverse complement.
ACCCCAGCTACCACGGCCTGCCCTACTTCCCGGCGCTCGGCCACGGAGCATTCATCATCAAGGCGCGCGTGCAGATCCTGCGCGATCTCGGCTCGGCCATCTCGCCGTTCAACGCGTTCCTCATCCTGCAGGGCCTCGAGACATTGAGCCTGCGCATGGAGCGGCATTTCCAGAACACCGACAAGGTGGCAGCGTTCCTCGCCGGACGCAGCGAGGTCCTCAGCGTCAACTACGCCGGTCTCGCCACCAGCCCGTGGCACGAGCGGGCCAAGAAGTACGGCGGCGGAAAGGGCTACGGCTCTGTCATCGCGTTCGAGATCGCTGGCGGCCGCGAAGCCGGCGTGCGCTTTGTCGAGGCGCTGCAACTGCACAGTCACGTCGCCAACATCGGTGACGTGCGCAGCCTGGTCATCCAGCCGTCCAGCACCACTCACAGCCAGCTCACCGAGCTCGAGCAGGCCAGCTCGGGCGTCACGCCCGGCCTGATCCGTCTCAGCGTGGGCCTCGAGTCCATCGGCGACATCCTCGCCGACCTCGAGTTGGGCTTCGCCGCTGCGGCAGGCTGACCGCTGCCGACGCCGGGCCGCCGACTGACAGCCCTGGAATCCCGTCGTGAATGCTGAGCGCATCACAACCGTGCGCTCAGCATTCACGAAAGCCCGGACGCTGAGCCCGCAGGAGTGAGCGCGGCCCGCCACGACATGCGAACAGGAGCACCATCGTGACCGTCACAAACATCCACAAGGACCTCGAATCCCTGACGATGACCGTCACCGCCGGGTTCGACGCACCCGTCGAGCGCGTTTGGCAGATGTGGTCGAACCCGCGTCTGCTCGAGCGCTGGTGGGGGCCACCCATGTTCCCGGCCACGTTCGTGCAGCATGACCTCAGCCCGGGGGCAGGCGTGACCTACTTCATGACCGGTCCTGACGGCGATCAGTACCACGGATGGTGGCGTGTCATCACCGTGTCGGCTCCGCACGGACTCGCCTTCGAGGACGGCTTCTCCGATGCGGACGGCAATCCGAACCTCGAGATGCCCACGACCATGGGCCGCGTCACGCTGGAGTCCAGCGCCGATGGGGGCACCAGTATGTCCATCGCATCCACCTTCAATTCGCGCGAGCAGATGGAACAACTGGTCGACATGGGCATGGAAGAGGGCCTCGCTGCCGCAGTGGGCCAGATCGACGACCTTTTGGCCGAGTAGCTCGGACGCGGCAGCCCGCCTGTCACGCTGCCCATCGCCCGAGCATCCTCTACTCTCGCCGCTCGAGACAGTAATTTCGCTGTGTGGCACGTCTCGTAGATCATCAGGCAGGCGCATGACCGGCTCGCTGCTGGCTGTCGCCTGGGTGCTGGGAATCCTGCTGGCCTATCGGTTGATCGTGCTCCCCAAGCTCCGTCGCGCTGGCGTGTTCAGCAACCGTCGGAAGGTCGAATACAGCCACCCCTGCTCGACACGGCCCATCGTGCTCCAGGGTGGGCGCACCGCTCGGGTCTCGAAGCAGAGTCGCGCCGCCTGAACGGTGGCTGGGCACCGCTGACCAGCACCTCGGCGTTGGTCAGTGCCCTCAGAAGCCGGCTGCGTCAGCCCTGATCGGGATTCTCGAGGCCCCTCAGGAACGCCTCGAGTTCTGCAGCCAGGTCATCGCCGGTGGTCAGCATCGCCTCGGAACGTTGGTCGAACTGGTGCTCGAGCATGCGTACATAGGAACTGGCCTGTGGGTCCTCGGCAACGGCTTCGTCGTGTAGGGATCGCCAACGTTCGATCTCGCCGGCCAGTTCGACGTGGCCCGTGGGCACGCCGAGGACATGCTCGAGATGACGCAGCAGTGCGGCCGACGACTTGGGGTGTTGGGCGTTACCGAGATAATGGGGCACGCCCACCCGCAACGAGATCGCGGGTATGCCGAGTTTCTCGAGCCGTTCCTGCAGGACCCCGACGACACCGGTGATGCCCTGATACTGCGGTCGGCTGAGACCCAGACGGCGGACCAGCTCGTCGTTGGTGGAACTGCCGACCACGGGTGGGACCCGGCTGTGCGGCACAGCGTCGGCACTCGCCCCGATCGTGACCACGACATCACACGAGAGCCGCAGTGCGAGACTGGAGATGCAGTCGCAGTAGGTACTCCACCGCACGTGGGGCTCGACGCCCGAGAGCACCACGAGGTCATGGCTGCCGCCCAGGTAACGCGACAGGCGGAAATCGTTGGTGGGCCAGCGGATGTTGCGGACTTCGTCGTCGTCAAACCACACCTCGGGGCGTTCCTGGGTGAAGTCGTAGAACGGGTCGGAGTCGATGCTGGCCACTACCGGGGCGACGCGATCGCGCAGCAGCCACTCGAGCGCTGCGGTGGCGGCCGACGATGCGTCGAACCAACCCGTGAGTGCCACGATCATGATCGGTCGGTTCAACGGGGCGAGGCCCTCGGTGTGAGTGGTGAGTACGTCGTCGACCCGCATGATGATCAGTCTTGCAGCACAGCGACGACGTGATCGATACAGCTTGTGAGCGCCACCACATCGGCGGGATCAACAGCGGGGAACATGCCGACGCGTAGTTGGTTGCGGCCCAACTTGCGGTAGCTGTCGGTGTCGACGATGCCGTTGGCGCGCAGCGCAGCGCACACGTCGTTGGCGTCGACGCCGGTGAGGTCGATGGTGCCGACCACCTGCGAACGCTTGCTGGGGTCGATGACGAACGGCGTTGCCCAGTCGCGGGCGTCGGCCCACGAATACAACGCATCCGATGATCGGACACTGCGGCCGTTGGCCCAGGCCAGACCTCCGTTGCGGAGCATCCACTGCAGTTGTTCGTTCAGCATCACCAGGGTGGCGAGTGCCGGCGTGTTGTAGGTCTGGTTCAGCACGCTGTTGTCGAGAGCAATGGCGAGGTCGAGCGAGGCCGGAACCCAACGGTCGCTGGCTCCGATGGAGCGGATGCGCTCGAGTGCCCGGGGAGAGCAGGCGGCCAGCCAGAGGCCACCATCGCTGGCGAAGGATTTCTGCGGGGCGAAGTAGTACACATCGACCTCGGCAGGGTTCCACAGCAGCCCACCGGCGGCCGACGTGGCATCGACCACCACGAGCGAGTCAGCGCTGGCATGGAGGGGCCGCAGCGGCGGCATCATCACGCCAGTGGAGGTCTCGTTGTGGGTCAGGGCATAGACGTCCGCATCGGGGTCGGCCGGCACCACCGGGTGGTCACCCGGCTCGCTGCGGGCGATGGTGGGCTGGTCGAGATGAGGTGCTGCGGAGACGGCCTCGGCGAACTTCGAGGAGAACTCGCCGAACACCGCATGCACGCTGTGCTCACGAATCAGGCCGAAGGTGGCGACGTCCCAGAACACGGTGGAACCGCCATTGCCGAGCACGATCTCCCATCCGTCGGGTAGGTCGAACAGATCGACGAGGCCGGAGCGCACCGCCCCAACGAGGTTCTTCACCGGCGACTGTCGGTGGCTGGTACCGAGCAGGGTGGCTCCGACAGCGGACAGGGCGGAGATCTGCTCGGGGCGTACCTTCGAGGGCCCGCAGCCGAACCGGCCGTCAGCGGGAAGGAGTGCTGACGGAATTGAAATGGAGCGTGGGTCTTTCGCTGTCACTGTGCCAGCATGTCAGCTATGAGTTCGTCTTCCTCCATGGGTTCAGTTACACCACGCCGCGCATCGGCGCGACTCGCAGCTATCGCTGAGTCGGCCACGCTCGCCGTCGACGCGAAAGCAAAGGCGCTGAGGGCCACGGGTGAGAACGTCATCGGTTTTGGGGCGGGCGAACCCGACTTCCCCACGCCTGCCCACATCGTGGAAGCGGCGGTCGAAGCCTGCCGTGACCCGAAGAACCACCGCTACACGCCGGCCGCCGGCCTGCCCGAACTGCGCGATGCCATTGTCGCCAAGACCAAGCGTGACAGCGGTTTCGAGACGACGGCCAACCAGGTGCTGGTCACCTGTGGCGGCAAGCACGCAGTGTTCACGGCGTTTGCTGCACTGTGCGATCCGGGCGACGAGGTCATCCTGCCGGCGCCGTACTGGACCACCTATCCCGAGGCCGTCACCCTGGCCGGCGGTGTGCCGGTGGTCATCGAGACCACCGAAGAAACCGGCTTTCGGGTCACGGTTGAGCAGCTCGAAGCGGCGCTCACGACGCGCACCAAGGTGCTGCTGTTCGTGTCCCCGGACAACCCCAGCGGTGCGGTCTATCCCCCAGAGGAGGTCGAGGCCATCGGCCGCTGGGCGGTCGAGAAGGGCGTCTGGGTGATCACCGACGAGATCTACGAGCACCTCACGTACGGTCCGCACAAGTTTGTCTCGATGCCCACTCTGGTGCCCGATATCGCCGAGCAGTGCATCATCGTGAACGGTGTTGCCAAGACCTACGCCATGACCGGTTGGCGCGTCGGCTGGATGATCGGGCCGAACGATGTGATGAAGGCGGCGATCAACTTCCAGTCGCACGCCACGTCGAACGTCAGCAACGTGGCCCAGCGAGCAGCGATTGCGGCATTGTCCGGCGACCTGTCGGCTGTGCACATGATGCGTGACGCCTTCGAGCGGCGGGGAGGCATCATGCACGGCATGCTCAACGAAATCCCCGGCGTCACATGCATCGAACCACAGGGCGCGTTCTACTGTTTCGCGAACATGAAGGGCCTGCTCGGGAGGCCGCTCAGCGGCCATGTATCGAACAGCACGCTCGAGTTGTCCGAGGTGGTGCTCAGCCAGGCGAAGGTGGCGTTCGTGCCCGGAGAGGCATTCGGCGCGCCGGGCTACGGGCGGTTCTCGTTCGCGATGGGCGATGACGATCTCATCGAGGGCATCCGCCGAATTGGCGAGTTCGCCTCGCGCTGACCCCGCCGCAGCCCCACCCTGGTTCTGGTAGGAGATGTGAGCCGCTCAGGGCGCGGATCTACTGCCAGATTCGAGGTTGTGCGGCTGTTGGGTGCGGCCAGCGATGGCAGCGGCCCGAAGTGCCGACAGCGTGGTGCGGCTGGTGCTGACGTCGGCTGACAGTTGCAGATGCAACAACGTCGGTTCTTGTCGTTGGAGGGCACGTTCGAATGCAGGAGCAAACTGCTCGGTGGCATCGACCGATTCACCGTGCCAGCCGTAGGCCTTGGCGAGGGCAACGAAATCGGGGTTGTACAGATCGCTGCCGCTCACCCGTCCGGGGTATTCGCGCTCTTGGTGCATACGGATGGTGCCGTAGGTGCCGTTGTCGACGACGATGCTGATCAGTCGCTTGGCCCCGTACCCGGTGGCGGTGGCGAGTTCTTGCCCGGTCATCAGGAAGTCGCCATCGCCGGCGATGTTGACGACCGTGCGCTGTGGGTACAGCAGCGCTGCCGCCACGGCGGCGGGCACGCCGTAGCCCATCGCTCCCGACGTGGGGGCGAGTTGGGTGCGGCCGGAGTGCTGCAGGCCGTGGTACTGAACGAACCGGTGCAGCCAGCCGCTGTAGTTACCTGCGCCGTTCGTGTAGACGGTGTCGTGGGGGGCAAGTTGCTGCACGGTCTTGATGACCTCGGCCATGTCCAGCGGCGTGACCGGGGTGGGCACCAGGTTGGCCAGGTAGTCGGCGTGCGCCCCAGCCGTCCACGTCGCCCAGGGCCCCTGCTCGGGCACCGCCATGGTGGTGAGTGCAATGGCCGCGCAGGCCATCGACGACTGGGCGAGTACGTCGGCGCTGTACACCCGACCGAGTTCCTCGGCCCCGGCGTGCATGTGCACGAGCCGTTGCGTCGGGCGAGGGGCCTGCAACAGGGTGTAACCGCCGGTTGTCATCTCGCCGAGACGCGGCCCGATCGCCAGCACCAGATCAGCAGTACGGACGCGCTCGGCCAGCCTCGGGTTGATACCGATGCCCACGTCGCCGGCATAGTTCGAGTGGCGATTGTCGAAGAGGTCTTGGAAGCGGAACGCACACCCGACCGGCAGGTTCCACGCCTCGGCGAAGTGTTGCAGCGCAGCGCATGCCGCCGCATCCCAGCCGCTGCCACCGGCGATCACGAAGGGGCGCTCGGCCTGAGCGAGCAGCCCGCGTATGTCGGCGAGCGCGCTCGGGGCAGGCCATGCCAGGGCGGGCTCGGCGCGGCCGAGCAGCGGCGCACTGGTGGGCCGGGTGAGCATGTCCTCGGGAAGCACGATGACCACGGGTCCTGGGCGGCCCTGCATCGCAGTATGAAAGGCGCGTGAGACGTATTCGGGGAGACGATCGGGGTCGTGGACCTCGCCCACCCACTTGGCCATGCCCAACGTGCCAGGGCCGAACATCTGACGGTAATCGAGTTCTTGGAACGCCTCGCGGTCGCGCTGGTCAGCGGCCACCTGACCGACGAAGAGCACCATCGGCGTGCTGTCCTGGAACGCAGTGTGCAGACCGATACTGGCATTGGTGGCGCCCGGACCGCGCGTGACGAAGCACACCCCCGGCCGGCCGCTGAGCTTGCCCTGCGCCTCGGCCATGAACGCAGCGCCACCCTCCTGGCGGCAGGCGATGAACCGAATGCGATCGCGGTGCTCGTGGAGGCCGTCGAGCACGGCCAGATAGCTCTCGCCGGGGACACCGAAACAGGTGTCGATCCCCTGCTCGATGAGGGCCTCGACCAAGAGATGCCCGGCAAGGCGCTCGCCCGGTTGCGAGGTGCCCGGTTGCGTGGGGGAGGGAAACGTCACGAGGAGAACTTAGCCGTGAGCCACGCACGCGAGGGAGTGTGATCGATCAGCCACCATGGTGGTGGCGCAGCGACCAGACCTCAGCGGACGTCAACGCCACCACAGGCCGTATCGCGTGGCGAGCCCGGTGGCGGTTGCCAGCACGAGGCACTCGACCACCTGCTCGGCGGTGCCGAGCACATCGCCGGTGACGCCACCCAGTTTGCGCAGGGTGAGCCACGCCACCGCACCACAGCCGACCGCGGCCGCAGCAACGAACGGCCCGACCCACCAACCCGTGGCGAGGGCGGCGATGGCGATGCCGCCGCTCACGCCGACGATGGCGCGTGGGCGCGACAGCGACCGTGCGTACTCGGCGCCGAGACCATCGGGTCGGGCCACGGGAAGCATCGCCATCAGGCCCACCGCAGCGGCCCGCCCGAGCGCGTGTGCGGCCACGATGCTGGCGAACGTAGCGGCAGGTGAGAAGCCCAGTGCGGCGATGCAGGCAACGCGGACGACGATGGACCCGCAGAGGGCCGCAACGCCGTATGAGCCGTGCAGTGGGTCGTCGAGGATGCGGATGCGGTCCTCTCGTGTCCAGCCGCCGGCGAACGCATCGGCGACATCGGCCAGCCCGTCCTCGTGGAATGCGCCGGTGATGAGCACGCCCAACAACACGGCAATCGCTGCCGCCACGAGCGGCGGCACCAGATGCAGCAGGCCCGCTGCGGTACCACCAACGGCGGCACCGACCAGCGCCCCCGCAACCGGGAACCACGGCACAGCGGCGGTGAGGTTCACCTCGCCACCGAGCGGTATCGGCACGCGGGTCAGGAACACGATCGCAGCGCGCAGGTTGCGCATCATCCGAACCATTCGCCGAATGTGGGCACGTCGGTGACCCCGGCGCAGGCCATTGCCACCAGCGGCACCGCAGCCATCGCGCCGCTGCCCTCGCCAAGACGCATGTCGAGGTCCAGCAGTGGCTGCATGCCCAGCCGGGCGAGGAGGCGACGGTGGCCGGGCTCGGCCGAGCAATGCCCGACGGTGCAGTGGTCGAGCGCTGAAGTGCTGAGCACAGCCAGGGGCAGCGCCGCAGCGGTGACGACGTAGCCATCGAGCATCACCGGGAGGCGGCGATGGCGTGCGGCGACGATGGCCGCAGCGATGGCGACCAATTCGGCGCCCCCGACTTCGCGCATGATCTCCAACGGGTCGGTGATGCCGGCGATACGGCTGACGGCCTGCTGCACGGCATCGCGCTTGCGCTGCAGGCCGTCATCGTCGACCCCGGTGCCGCGACCAACCCAATCGGCCGCTTGGCCTCCGCCGAGCGCCGAAGCAATCGCTGCGGCCGCTGTGGTGTTACCGATGCCCATCTCGCCGAGTACCAGCAGGTCAGCTTCCAACGACTCGACGGCGCTGCGCCCCGCTGCGATGGACTGTTCGAAACGTTCGTGTGTCAGTGCGGCTTCAAGGCGGATGTCGCCGGTCGGCCGGCCAACGCCCACATCGATGGCCTCCACGCTTGCGCCAGCGACGACAGCGAACGCGTTGATGGTGCTCTTACCAGCGCGATAGGCGGCGAGCATCGCCCCCGTGACTTCGGTGGGATAGGCACTGACACCCGCTGCGTTCACACCATGATCGGCGGCGAAGATGAGCGCGGCCGGTTGACGGATGGCCGGGTGCTCGGTGCGCTGCCACGCTGCAACCCACGCTGCCACGTGATCGAGGCGGGCCAGTGCGCCGCTGGGGCGCAAGATGTTGGCGGCGCGCTCGGTGACAGCGGCAAACGCTGACTCGTCGCGCTCTGGCAAGGTCTGCAATGCGTGAGTGAGCCACTCGGTTTGGTTCATGACAGGAACTCCCACGGATCGTGAAGGGCGATGGCGCGTCCCGCCACCAGGAACAGGCTCCGTTGCGCTGCCGAGGCCCACGTGCGGTTCACCCGTCCGAGCAGATCGCGATAGCGGCGACCCAACTCCGTGTCGGGGTGGATGCCGAGGCCGACCTCGTTGGTGACGACCACGGTTGGTGCGCTGCGTGCGCAGGCGACAGCGACCGCCGCAGCCGCTTCCTTGCCGACGTGTTCGTCGGTGCGCTCAGCAAACATCATGTTGGAGACCAGCAGCGTGAGGCAGTCGACGATGACCAGGTGATCCGATGCGACCGATCGCAGGGCGCCCGTCAGGTCGGTCGGGGCTTCGATGGTGGGCCACGGTGGCCGCTCGGCACGATGCCGCGCGATGCGCTCGGTCATGTCGTCGTCGATGCGTTGGCCAGTGGCGATGAAGGAGACGGGTCCGGAGAAGCGCTGTGCGATCTGCACGGCGAGATCGCTCTTGCCGCTCCGTGCACCACCAATGAGCACGGTGAGGCCGTTCATCGGCGCGATCCACGGCACGTCGGCCGACGCATCAGTAATCGATGCCGCGCTTGGCGGCGATGCCACTGGTGTAGGCGTGCTTGATCTCGCGCATCTCGGTGACGGTGTCGGCAATCGCAATGAGTTCGGGCGATGCATCGCGGCCGGTGACGACCACGTTCACATGTGCCGGACGGTCACGGAGCACGTTGATCACCTCGGCACTATCGATCCAACCCCAGGTCATCAGGTAGGTGAGTTCGTCGAGGATGACGAGGTCGTAGCGGCCGCTCTCGACGATGTCGCGGGCGATCGCCCACCCGGTCTGCGCAACGGCCTTGTCGTGGTCGAGGTTGGTGGAGTCCCAGGTGAAGCCCTCGCCGAGCGACTGCCAATGAACACCCAACTGACGGCCGACGGTTTCCTCGCCCACCTTCCATTCGCCGCTCTTGACGAACTGCAGGACTGCCACGTTCCAACCTCGGGCGACGCCGCGCACCATCACACCGAAGGCGGCGCTGCTCTTGCCCTTGCCGTTGCCGGTGTTGACGAGGAGCAGCGACTTTGCGCCGTGGAGGCCGTCGGGTCGGGGGTCGTCGGTCAACGGTTGCTCGGACGCCGCATCCTGCGATGTTGGGTCCGTCGTGGGGGTTTCGTCGGCGGAGGTCATGGAAGCGCGAAGTCTAGACATGGCCTGCTAAGTTCGTCTCGCCCGGCTTGCCGGGTCGCACAGAATCCAGCGAAGTCGGTGAAAACCCGGCGCTGTCCCGCAACGGTGATGCTGCTCACGGCGTTCGTGAAGCAGACGAGTCCGGTCGCCTGGTCTGTGTGTGCAACCGCAACCCTCGAGGCAAGGGTGGTTCGCCTGGGGAGAAACCCCTGTTCGGATCCGTTCTTGTCCTCCAAGTACTTGGAGGATTTTTTCATGTCACGTCACATCTCGTTTCGATCGAGAGCAACAGCGGCCCTGCTCGGGCTCTCGTTGCTCGCGTTATCCGCCTGCGGCAGCGATGCTGCGGATTCGGCGGCTCCCGCAGCCAGCTCCGCCCCTGCAGCATCGGCCCCGATGAACGGTGGCTCGACCCCGGCGTCGGCGCCGTCCGACGTCGTTCCGTTCTCGGTCACCGATCCCAACGGGCCTGTCAGCTTGCAGGCCAAGCCGGTGAGGATCATCTCGCTCTCGCCGACGCACACCGAGATGCTCTTTGCCATCGGCGCAGGAGCGCAGGTCGTTGCCGTGGACGACCAGTCCAACTTTCCCGCCGAGGTAGCGGCGGTCAAGACCGATTTGAGCGGCTTCACGCCGAACATCGAGGCCATCGCCACGTACAAGCCGGACCTCGTGGTGATCGGTGATGACTCGGCGAAGTTGTCGGCACAGCTCGGTCAGCTCGGTATTCCCGTGTGGTATGGCCCTGCAGCCACATCGCTCGACGACGTGTATGCGCAGATCGAGCAGCTCGGTGTTCTCACCGATCATGTCGCTGATTCGGCCTCGCTCGTGGCCACGATGTCTGCCGACGTCGCGAGCCTCGTCGCCGAGGTACCCAAGCTGGTGGCGCCGCTCACCTACTACCACGAGTTGGACCCCACCTACTTCTCGGCCACCTCGAACACGTTCATCGGGCAGCTCTATGCGCTCGCCGGATTGCGCAACGTGGCCGATACCGCCGAGGCCGGCAACGACTACCCACAGTTGAACGCTGAGTTCATCGTGTCGAGCAATCCCGACATCATCTTCCTCGCCGACACCAAGTGCTGCGGCGAGTCGGCTGAAACGGTCTCAGTCCGAGACGGCTGGGCAGCGATTGCCGCCGTGAAGAGCGGGCATGTCGTGGCGATGGACGACGACATCTCGTCGCGTTGGGGCCCGCGTGTCGTGGACTACCTCCGGTCCGTTGTCGATGCGGTCAAGGCCGCTGCGCCGGTCACGGCGGGTTGATCACATGAGCGGGCAGCCATCCGCCGGCGAGCTTGACGCGATACCTTCGCGCCAGCACAGCTGGTGGCTGCCCGCATCGGTGCTGTTGTTGATCGGGGCCTTCGTGCTCGGGGCCTACATCGGCCCGGCCGGGCGCATCTCCAGCGCCAACTGGAACCTGATCTGGACGGTGCGTATGCCCCGCGTCGCGCTTGCTGCGCTCGTCGGTGCGATGCTGTCGATCTCTGGCGCCAGCTACCAAGGGGCGTTCCGGAATCCGCTCGCCGACCCCTATCTGCTCGGGGTCGCCTCGGGTGCAGGTCTCGGTGCCACCATCGTGTTCGTGATCGGGCGCTCGAACACGAGCGGCTGGTTGATCGACCCGTTGCCGCTGGCGGCCTTCGGTGGCGGGCTCATCGCAGTGATGTTCACATACATGGTCGGTGCTGCATTCGGGTCGTCCAGTTCGTCACGTTCGTCCATCACCCTGGTGCTCGCCGGT
>WLMZ01000191.1 GCA_009726095.1 Actinomycetota bacterium | reverse complement strand
GTTGAGTGTTGAAGGCAAGTACTTGGCGGTGAACAAGAAGTATCCGATCGTGGTGTCGTCTGATGGTTCTGATTCGAACGCGGCAACGACCGAACTGACCGCAAGCGCCCAGAACGGTCGCGCGTATGGTGCGATCAAAGTCGACGCCGCTGGTGCAGCAACCAGCACCGGCACCGAAACATTGGCCGACGCGAAGAACCTGTGCACCGCCAACACCCAAGCCGGTACGAGTCCTACGTTGTTGCAGCGCAGCTACTACGACGGCTGGCGCACCATCATCAACTGGTCCCAAGACCCCGGGAGAAGGCTGAGTACGTTCGCCACCGTCGACACCAATGACACCGGCTACGACGACTCGGTAGCGATCGGGACGGATGGGTTCCCGGTCATCTCCTACCGCGACAACGCCAACGGTGTTTTGCGGGTCGCGCACTGTAACGACGCAGCCTGCGCCACCTCGACCAAGACCACACTTGACTCCTCCGGTAACCCCGGGTTGTACACGTCTAACACCGGGTTGTACACGTCGATCGCGATCGGGACGGACGGGTTCCCAGTCATCTCCTATAACGAGAACAGAAGAGGTGAGTTATGGGTCGCGCACTGCGACAACGTAGCTTGCACCACCGCGACGTTGACCATTGTTGACGCCACCGGTTACACCGGGACGTACACGTCGATCGCGATCGGGACGGATACTTTCCCCGTCGTCTCCTACCTCGACGCCACGAACGCTGATTTACGGGTCGCACACTGCAACGACAAAGCCTGCGCCACCTCGACCAAGACCACCGTTGATTCCGCCGGCAACACCGGGTATTTCACGTCGATCGCGATCGGGACGGACACCTTCCCCGTCGTCTCCTACTGGGACCCCCAGAATGGTGACTTGCGGGTCGCGCACTGCATCAACGTGACCTGCAGCGGCGCCACAGACCTGACCATCGTTGACGCCGCCGGCACCACTGGGTCCGACACGTCGGTGGCGATCGGGACGGACGGCTTCCCGGTCATCTCCTACCAGGACAGGACAAGTAATGTTTTGCGGGTCGCGCACTGCATCAACGTGACCTGCAGCGGCGCCACAGACCTGACCACTGTTGACGCCACCGGTTGGACCGGGTTGCACACGTCGGTGGCGATCGGGACGGACACCTTCCCCGTCGTCTCCTACTGGAACGCCTCGAGTGGTGACTTGCGGGTCGCGCACTGCAACAACGCTGCCTGCACCACCGCGACGCTGACCACTGTTGACGCCGCTGGTGCCACTGGGTTGTTCACGTCGGTGGCGATCGGGGATGATGGGTTCCCGGTGATCTCGTACCACGACGACACGACCAGAAGCTTGCGGATGGTGCACTGCGCCAACGTGGCGTGCACGTGACCTCTCGTCGCTGAACAGGCCGGCCCGCTTTTGACCGTGCGGCAACGACATGGCTGTCGCGATGTCTGGCTTCCCCCCGGGTTTGCGTGAGCGAACAGATCGAACTTCGGTCTGTTCGCTCGCTCGCACCTGCTCGTTCAGGCCTCGGGTACATCGGCCCGGCCGCTGGCCGGGCGCCGAGCGTCTCGTAGCGCGCAACCTCGATGTTCCGCCCGCCGGGTGCTGCGTCAGCCGAGTCGGTCCAGCACGTTGGCCGTGATTCGCTCCACCTGCGGGTCGCGCCCGGCCAACCCATGCGCCCAGTCGGTGCAGCCAGAGGTCACGACCGTTCCACCGGCCGCCGACGTGTAGCTGCCCAGCACCGCGTGACCGTGGGCGATGCGTTCGGCCGCAGCTGGATCGCGTGTGCCGAAGAGCCGGGCCGCGATGAACTCGTCCTCTGCCGGCTCGTGCTGCTTGGGTGGTCGTGCCGCCGTGGTCCGCGTGAAGTGGGCCGCCGGTGCGGTGCCCAGGATGGTGAAGTTGGCGGGCGTGCCGTCCTCGCCGGTTGGGTAGGGAAGGCCATCGCGGTAGGTGAAGTCACAGCCGTCGCATTCGTAACCAACAATGGTGGCGGACGCGCCAAGCACGTCGCCATACCCCATGCCGGTGCCATCGAAGATCCAGTGCTCGGGCCGATGAATGGTGTACCCGCCGGCACCGTTGGTAGCACGCTTGCCAATGCGGTGATAGCCGCCTCGGGCGAAGCTGACCCCGGTCATGTGGTTCTCGGGCCTGCCGATGAGGTGGTCGGACCAGATGCTGGTGAGCTCGCTGAGACGGTCGGTGGAGAACGCGGGATCGTCCTTGAACTGCCCCTTGTAGCCGACCATTGAGGTGGCAGGGCCCTGCGCGCTGGGGTCCTCGAGGCGTACCTGCCAGAACGAGGTGTTCCCCGAGAAGAACGCCACGTTTCCGCCGCGTCCGATGAAGGCTTCGACCGTGTCACGCATCGGCCCCGACCAGTACTCGTCATGACCCACCGACAGCAGCAGCCGGTAGCCGTCGAGCATCGTCGGGTGATCTTCGAGGTCGGCGTTGGTGCACACGTCGATGCCGTAGCCCTGGCGCTCGGCCCACTGCACGAAGGGCAACTCCCAATCGGGCCAGCCTGCGGACCCGGCATAGGGGGAGAGGCGGTGGTGGCGCACGTAGCCAACGTGGGTGTTCATGTCGGGGTCTGGCGGGTGGGTCGTGGTGACCCGGCGCCCTGCGCCGGCCGGCTTGTGCAGGTAGCCGAGGGCCATCGGTCGTTGCATCGATGCCGTTGTGGCCCCGGTGTACAGGTTGTGACCGCCGAAGTCGTTGTAGGCGTGCCAGGTGTTGGTTGCGAGCTGGAGCAGGATGGTGTTCGGCGAATCCGCCGGCGGGCGGATCACGAAGAAGGCGTGATCGGTTCGCTGTTTGCCATCGACGTCGATGCTGAGCGTGACCTCGTAGTAGCCCGAACTCCAGTCGGTGCCAGCCGTCACGGTGGCAGCCGTCGGCCAACCGCACCCCAGTGAATACGCCTTCGGCGGGGTTGGGTGATCACCCGCTTCTACCGTGGCAGACCAGACGGGTTGACGCAGTGCGCCGATCCGGGCGATCTCCACCGACACATTGCGCC
>WLMZ01000190.1 GCA_009726095.1 Actinomycetota bacterium | reverse complement strand
GGGGTGCATGTGCATCCGATCGGCGAACCCGGCTACCTACGGCGTCATGTGCTGCCCAATATCGCGGCCGGTGCGGCCAAGGCGGGCCGATCGGCCTCGGATGTCGATGTGATCGTGCCGGTGCTGACGATCGTCGGGGATACCGATTCCGAACGCGACCACGAGCGCGAACTCGTCCGGGCCAGTATGAGTTTCTACGGCAGCACGCCGAACTATGCGTTCATCTGGGATGAGGCCGGCTTCGAGGGCACCACGGCCCGTATCCGGGAGAAGCAGAAGGCGGGCGACTTCGCCGGTATGGCGGCGCAGGTCACCGACGAGCACATCGCTGCGTTCGCCACCGAGTCGACCTGGGACGGCCTCGCTGATGCGCTGGCGGCGAAGTACACCGGCGCCGCCACTCGCATCGTGCTCTACAACGGGCTCAACGTTCCCGATCGCATCGAGCGTTACGGCGAGGTCGCCAGGCGACTGCGCTCCGGCTAGCGGTCGAAGTTGATCACCGTGCCGCGATTGATCGACACCCAGTCGCGGGCCTCGAGGTAGGGCCGGAACGTCTCGGCGATGGATTCCGCATCGGCCGCGGTCTTGGGCCGCTGCAGTTCGTACAGGTGCGGAAATTCGGTCCACGCCAGCACCGCGTCCCACAGTCGCACCGCCGCCTCCCCGGTCGGCGGGTCGATCAGCACCGGACCGAACAGGCACTGGCCATCGGGGAAGAACAGCGTCGGCACGCCATAACCGGCGGCCTCCACCACGCGCTGATGGTCGGCGAGCACCTCATCGCTGGTGGTCGGGTCGGCGATGGCTTCGTCGACCAGTCCGGGGTCAAAGCCCAACTCCTCCAGCAGATGCCGCGCGACGGCGGGCTCGTGTGGTTTGTGTCCCTCGATGTGCAGCGCCCGTGCCGCCCGCTCGTACCAGGCGCCGACGTCGTCCATGGAGCGGCGGCGCAGCAGCGCGCCGATACGCATCATCGACCAGCCGTAGGACCACTCCCGCTCCCACGGGTGCTTCTTGCCCTCGACCCGGTTGATCTCCTCAAGGCTGAAAAAGCGCCAGTTGATCTGTAGTCCGGTGATATCGCGAACCTCGCGGATCCAGCGCGAGGTCTGGTAGGCGTAGGGACACATCACATCAAAGTGGAAGTCGACAAATTCCGGGAGCTTCGGTCGCGCGGTCATAGCTGCACCCTAGGTCGCGTTGGGCAACAGCGCCGGGCAGTTGCCGGCATTGTCGGTCGCCAGCTCGAAGTGCCACAGTTCGTTGGCGTAGATCTGGCAGAGGCCGAACGGGGCGCCGTGGGCGATGAGCCACTGGTCGGCACCGGCCCCGCCGATATCAACCGCGCGGCCCTGAACGTGCCGGGACCGCTGCGGGGTCTGCACGTACGCCAGAGCTGCGGCCACACTGCCGTAGGTCGCGACCGCGTCATCGAGAAGCTGTTGCTGGAACTCCGGCGAACGCCAGCCGGAGGTGATGGTCATGGTGATGCCGGCGGCCCCCGCGGCGGAGGCCGCCTGCTGCACGGCGGCCAGTAGCTGCGGATCGAGGTTGCCCACCGCCGGGTTCTGCACGTCGTAGGGACTCAACGCCTGAGCGTCGGCGGCCGCAACCCCGGTTGCTGCCGTGGCGGCCAGGGCACAGACGGCGAAAGCGGTGGCCAACGCTGATCGGATGTGCATGATTGCTCCCATCATCGGAGACAACCCCGGGAGGTTGCCGTGGCGCTCGTCCTGGCCTACGGAGTCGTGCTGCTGATCAGCGTTTCGCTGTCCGGCCTGGCGGCCCGCACCGTGCTGTCCACCGCGCTGCTGTTCCTGCTCGCCGGCGCGCTGCTGGGCCCCGGCGGCATGGGCGTGGTCACCCAGAGCGCCGAGGATGAGATCGTCGCGGTGCTGGCCGATATCGCTCTGTTCACCGTGCTGTTCACCGACGGCCAGCGGGCCAGTGTCCCGGCGCTGCGCGAGGGCTGGCGGCTGTCCGGGCGGGCGCTGGGCCTGGGTATGCCGCTGGCGATGATCGGGATCGCCGTTCCGGCGCACTTCCTCGCCCACCTGGATTGGCCGACGGCGCTGCTGCTCGGCGCCATCCTGTCGCCGACAGACCCGGTGTTCGCCTCGGCCCTGGTGGGCCGATCCGATATCCCACTGCGATTGCGCCGCCTGCTCAACGTGGAATCGGGACTCAACGACGGCCTGGCCCTACCCTTCGTGCTGATCTTCCTCGCGCTGGCCAAGCACGAGAGTTCGCATATCAGCGAGGTGCTGCTCGAACTGGTCCTGGGTCTGGTGATCGGTGTCGGTGTCGCGGCCCTGGTCGCACTCGCCTGGCGTATCAAGATTCTCTCCGCCGAACCGCGGTTGCAGCCACTGGGCCCGGTCGCGATCGCGATCGTGGTGTACGCGACATGTCATCTGACCCATGCCAATCCGTATCTGGCGGCATTCGCGGCTGGCTCGGCCCTGGCCACCCTCGACCATGTCGCCGCGGAGGCGTTCGAACCATTCGGCGACCTGCTCTCCGAGCTCACCAAGTTCGCAGCGCTGCTGTTGTTCGGCGCGCTGATCACTCCGGATCGGCTGTCCCATCTGGGATGGCAGGGCTGGCTGCTGGCAGTCCTTGCCATCGTCGTGGTACGACCCGCCTCGATGCTGCTATCACTGATCAAAACCGGAATGCCGCGCTCGGAAAAGCTCACCGCTGCCTGGTTCGGCCCCAAGGGCTTCGCATCGGTGGTCTACGGCCTACTTGTCCTGCAGGCCGGTATACCGGACGGCGAGAAACTCTTCGATCTGATCGCGGTGACCATCGCGCTGTCAATCAGTCTGCAGTCATCGACCGACGTACCGGTCGCGCGCAAACTGCGCATCGAGCCACCCGATAACCTGCCCGCCGGTCAGAACACCACCGGCTCAGGGGAATTCGATATGCCGGCCGACTCCGGCCGCGGCGGCCCGGTCCAGCACCAGTGAGCTGAGCGCGACATCGTCCATCGCGAGACCCCTAGTGAGGAACCTCCGCCGGCCAGTTCTGGGTACCTCGACCTGGCCCGC
>WLMZ01000019.1 GCA_009726095.1 Actinomycetota bacterium | reverse complement strand
CGATCCGGTGGAACAGCGGCTGCGGTTCGAAGACGAACAGTTGGCCAAGGACCTCGGCGACGAAGAGGCATTCGGCTGCGACGAGGACTACATCCGGGCGCTCGAATACGGCCTGCCGCCCACGGGTGGGCTCGGCGTGGGCATGGACCGCGTGGTCATGCTGCTCAGTGGCGTACATTCGATCAAAGAAGTCATTCTGTTCCCCACCCTGCGTCCGGAGGTTTTCTGACATGACACTCGCCTGGGGTCGCGGCATCGCGACCATCGCCGCCGATGGCTCCGTGCTCGACACCTGGTACCGGCACCTCGGCATGGACACTCCCCCGACCGCAGTCGCCGATGACCTGGCCGCATTGTGCCATCACGACCACGTACGCGATGTCGAGACGGTTGCGGTCGACGTGCGCATCGACACCTCGACGGCGCCAACCACCACCTCCGATGTCTACCTGCGGCTGCACCTGCTCTCGCATCGCCTGATGCAACCGCGCACCATCAACCTCGATGGAGCGTTCGGGTTGCTCACCAACGTGGCATGGACCAACCTCGGGCCGTGCGCCATCGCCACCATCGACAACGTGCGCATGCGCGTCCGCGCTGCCGGCCAGATCCTGACCATTCACGGCATCGACAAGTTCCCACGAATGACCGACTATGTCGTGCCCTCGGGCGTTCGCATTGCCGACGCCGATCGCGTCCGTCTCGGCGCACACCTTGCCGAGGGCACCACGGTCATGCATGAGGGGTTCGTCAACTTCAACGCCGGCACGCTCGGCGTCTCGATGGTCGAGGGACGCATCTCGGCCGGTGTCATCGTGGGCGACGGCAGCGACATCGGCGGCGGCGCCTCGATCATGGGCACGCTGTCGGGTGGCGGCAAAGAGGTCGTGTCCATCGGCGAACGCTGCCTGCTGGGCGCCGAGGCCGGTATCGGTATCAGCCTCGGTGACGAATGCGTCGTCGAGGCCGGCCTGTACATCACGGCCGGCACCCTGGTGAAACTGCCCGATGGCGAGATCGTCAAGGCCCGCGCGCTCAGCGGTGCGGGTGGCCTGCTGTATCGCCGCAACAGCCAGACCGGAGCGGTGGAGGCCATCGCCCGGTCAGTGAAATGGGACGGCCTGAACCACGACCTCCACAAGAACTGACCCGCCCCGGGACGTACCGTCCCCGGCGAGGTTGCGCCGCACAGGCCCAAGACGGGCCCCGGAGGCGCAACTTCGGTGACGCGTCGTCGCGCGGCATCGCCCGCACCGCGGGCAAGCGGCGTGTGGGTGCGGTGGATTTGCCCCCGATGTCGTCGGAGACTGGCTGCCGACGAGGTGGGCTCAGGCGAAGTGCGGGATGACGTGCTTGCCGACCAGCTCGATGGTCTGCATGACCTTCTCGTGGGCGATGTCATAGGGGTTCACGAGGCACAGCAGTAGGTCCACTCCTGCCGCCTCGCAACGACGGCAGATCTCGATCGCGTCGTCGGGCGTGCCACACGCGCACGCACCCATCATCTGCGCGATGTCGAGCGTGAGTAGATCGAGCGAGCCATCCTTGTCGTGGTCGTGCATGCCCTGCGCGTATGAGTAGTTGCCGAGTTCCTGATCGCGTTCGGCCATCCATTCGGCGAGCGAACCGATGATGCGCGCCCCCGCTTTCGGGTACCACTCGAAGCTGCGCCTGGCGACGTCTTCGGCCTCGGCCCGGGTGGGCGCCATGTTCATCATCGTGAAGGTGGTCGCTGTGGAGTTGATGAACTTGCCGATCGGGTCGGTGCAACGGCGCTGGGCCTCGCGATAGATGTCGAACTTGCGCTTGATCTCCTCGGGCAGCACCCGCCGCTTCGGCATGCTCCAGGTGTCGCCCGTGAACTCGTATTCGTCGTTGGCCCAGCAGCCGACCACGTGGCCGACGGCTTCGAGCCACATCGCGCGGGTGGCATGGGGATCGATGCCGAACCCCTCGAGTTCGAGACGCGTGCTGGATCGACCGGTGCCGAAATCGACACGGCCGTTGGAGATGAGATCGAGCACGGCAACCGACTCGGCGGTGCGCACCGGATGGTTGTACGGCGCGGGCATCAACCGCACGCCGTAGCCGAGGCGCAGGTTCTCGGTGCGCGCGGCGATCGCCCCGTAGAGCACCTCGGGGTTCGAGCAGTGGCTGTACTCGCTGAGGAAGTGGTGCTCGACAGTCCAGAACGCATGCCAGCCGAGCTTGTCCGCAGCGACTGCCTGCTCGATGGTGTTCTGATAGGCGATGCGCCGTTGTTATCGGCCGGGTTGGTAGACCCCGAACACGTCGCGCAGGGCATCGCTGATCTCGCCGAGGGTTGCATCCGCACGCAGGGCTTCCTTCATCGGATACAGCACGTTGTCAGATCCGCGGGCGGCAACCCGCAGATCCTCGAGACGAGCCGCAACTGCGGCGTGGTCACGGTTGGCCTTGTACGCAGCAAGGCGATCTTTCTGGCCGCCTTCGAGCAGTGGGTCCACCGGGAACACATCGGGTTCGGGCTCGTTGTCGAGCGTGAACATGTTGACGCCCACGATGACGCGCTCGTCGTCGTCGATGGACTTGGCGTACTCGTACGCTGCCTGCTCGATCTCGTCCATCTGGAACCCGGCCTCGATGGCCTCTACAGCTCCACCCATGTCGTCGATCCGGGCGATGTACTCCCACGCCAACCGCTCGACCTCGTCGGTGAGCGTCTCGACAAAGTAGCTGCCCGCCAATGGGTCGGGCGTGTCGACGATGCCGCTCTCGTAGCCGATGACCTGCTGAGTGCGCAGCGCGATCCGTGCGGCCCGCTCGGTGGGAAGGCTGAGCGCCTCGTCGTAGCCATTGGTGTGCAGGCTCTGCGTGCCGCCCATCACTGCCGCCATCGACTGCACGGCGACGCGCACGATGTTGGTCTCTGGCTGCTGGGCGGTCAGCGTGGAACCACCGGTCTGGGTGTGGAAACGCAACAGCTTCGACGCTTCCTTCTTTGCCCCGAACCGCTCGGTCATGAGCTTGTACCAGATGCGGCGCGAGGCACGGAACTTGGCGACCTCTTCGAAGAAGTTGTTGTGCGCGTTCCAGAAGAAGCTGAGGCGGGGGGCGAAATCGTCGATGTCGAGGCCTGCGGCGATCGCGGCTTCGACGTATGCAATGCCGTTGGCGATGGTGAACGCGATCTCCTGCACGGCGGTGGAGCCGGCCTCGCGGATGTGGTAGCCGCTGATGGAGATGGTGTTCCACCGCGGCACGTGCTGGCTGCAGTAGGCGAAGATGTCGGTGATGACACGCATGCTCGGCTTGGGCGGGTACACATAGGTGCCGCGGGCGATGTATTCCTTGAGCAGGTCGTTCTGGATGGTGCCGCTGATCGCGGTGGACGGCACCCCCTGTTCCTCGGCGACCAGTTCGTACATGAGCAGCAAGATGGCACCGGTGGAGTTGATGGTCATGCTGGTGGTGACCTTGTCCAGCGGCAGGCCGGCCAGCAGCATGCGCATGTCGGCCATGGAATCGATGGCCACGCCCACCTTGCCGACCTCGCCCTCGGCGCGGGGATGATCGCTGTCGTAGCCCATCTGGGTGGGCAGGTCGAACGCACAGCTCAACCCGGTCTGGCCAGCCTGGAGCAGGAACTTGAACCGCTCGTTGGTGGACGACGCCGTGCCGAACCCGGCGTACTGGCGCATGGTCCACAACTTGCCGCGGTACATCGTGGGGTAGACACCACGTGTGTACGGCGGCGTGCCGGGCGCCCCGAGTTGGGCCTGCGCGTCCCAATCGGCAAGATCGCTCTCGTCGTAGAGGGCCTTGATCTCGATACCAGAGTCTGTGCGTTTGTCGTCGCTCACGAACAACGAGCGTACGACCAAGCGGCCATCACCGCCTAGACGGCCGCGATGACGGCGATCTCCAACCGCCACGCCGGGCGAGCCAACGCCGGCACGGTGACCAGGGTGCTGGCCACGCGATGTCCGCCCAACACGCGGTCGCGCACCGCCATCACATCGGCCAATGGCTCGCTGTTGACCACGTACGTGGTGATCGACACGATGTCGCGCACGGTCATCGATGCCTCGGCGAGGACGGCAACGATGTTGGCCCACACCACCTCGGTCTGCTCGTGTAGTCCCTGCGGCACGGTGCCGTCGGGAGCCACCGGCACCACACCCGACATGTGCAGGGTCCGCTGTGGGTTCTCCACCAGCACGGCATGGGCATAGTTTGCTGCCGGCGGGGCAATCGTCTGGGGGGAGATCTCACGGTTCATTGCTCGATTGTCGCGTATGGTGCAACCCTATGGTGCACCAATGACCTTGATTGAGCCGATCGCATCGGCGCCACTCGACATCGACAGCCTCGAACAGGTCCAACGACGCATCTTGTGGCTCGCTGTTCGCATGGTCGATTACGCGAACCATGACCGACCCGCTTCTGCGGGATCGGTGAAGGTGGGCGGTCATCAAGCATCGAGCGCGTCGATGGTGAGCATCATGACGTCGCTGTGGTTCGGCCACCTGAGCGGCCACGACAAAGTGGCCGTGAAACCTCACGCATCGCCGGTGTACCACGCGATCAAATACCTCACCGGCGAACTCGATCGGCGATATCTCACCGGTCTGCGCGAGATCGGTGGCCTGCAGGCGTATCCCAGCCGCACCAAGGACCCTGATGTGGCCGATTTCTCCACCGGGTCAGTGGGTCTCGGCGTGGTCGCACCATTGTTTGCGGCAGCAGCGCGGCGCTATGTCGAGGCGCACTTCGGCCTGCAGACCGAGGCACCAGCGCGGTTCATTGCACTGGCAGGTGACGCCGAACTGGACGAGGGCAACGTGTGGGAGGCCATCGCAGATCCAGCGCTGCAAGGACTCGGCAACGTGATGTGGGTGGTCGACGCCAACCGCCAGAGCCTGGATCGCGTCATCCCGGGACAGAAGATCAAAAAGCACATGGAGTTCTTCGAGGGGGCCGGTTGGCATGTGATCGAAGCCAAGTTCGGGCACCGACTCCAGGCGGCCTTCAGGCGGCCCGGCGGCGATGCGTTGAGAGCCCACATCGACGCCATGTCGAACGAGGAGTATCAGTCGCTGTTCGCCTTCACGGGTGCCGAGCTCCGCCAACGGTTCCTACGCTCGGCGGATTCGTCGGTGCGACATCTCATCGACAACTACAGCGAAGCCGAACTCGCTCCGCTGATCCAGAACCTCGGCGGGCATGACTTGAGCATGCTGGCCGAGAGCTATCGCTCGTGCGACGCTGTCACCGATCGCCCGAGCGTTGTGTTTGCCTACACCGTGAAGGGTTTCGGGCTGCCAATGGCCGGCGATCCGTTGAACCACGCAGCGCTGCTCACGCGTGACCAGATCGACGTATTCCGCAAGGAACTCGGACTCACGCCTGACACCGAGTGGGATCGGTTCGCCGACGACACCGCAGTGGGCCGCCTCTGCGCGCGCACCGGCGGCGAGTTGAACAACAGTGCACTCGTGCCACGACCCCGTCTCTCCATCCCCGATGCTGTCGGTGCCTTCACGCAGAAGCCGGTCAGCACACAGGAGACATTCGGGCGCCTGCTCACCGGGCTTGCCGCGATCTCCAGCGTGGCCGAACGGATGATCACCACCTCGCCCGACGTGAGCGTGAGCACCAACCTCGGTGGCTGGATCAACAAGATGGGTGTCTTCAACCCTGACGAACAGCCCGACTATCTCGGCGAGGGGCGTCTCTTGCGTTGGCGTCAGGCACCTGCCGGACACCACATCGAACTCGGTATCAGCGAGATGAACCTGTTCCTGATGCTGCACGCGCTCGGCCTTGGCCACGAACTGCACGGAGAGCACCTACTCCCCATCGGCACGGTCTACGACCCGTTCGTGTGCCGCGGTCTCGACGCCTTCATCTACGCGCTCTACAGCGGAGCACGCTTCATCGTGGTGGGAACCCCCGCTGGCATCACACTCGCACCGGAAGGCGGCGCTCATCAGTCAACGATCACGCCGTCGATCGGCATGGAACTGCCGGGCCTCGCCTATGCCGAACCCGCTTTCGCAACTGCACTCGACTGGTTGCTGTGTGACGGGCTGCAGCGCCTGGCCGATACCGACGGCGAGAGCCTCTATCTGCGCCTTTCAACACGCGCGCTCGATCAGACGCCGTTCGACTCCGCAGTGCAGCGCCTCGGTGCCCACACCTCTCGGGCGCACGTGCTTGCTGGTGGGTACCGGCTCCTCGAACCTGGCGAGCCAGCGCAGGTGGTGCTGGCTGCGTGCGGTGCGGTGATGCCCGAAGTGCTCGCCGCAGCGGCACTGCTCGAGGCCGAAGGGTTGCCGGCGATCGTGCTCGATCTCACCAGCCCCGACCGCCTCTACCGGCACTGGCGCCTCGGGCTCCGGGATGCCTCACGCGCGGGCACCGCGGCATCCGATGATCATCACCTCGCGACGTTGTTGGCTCCCCATGAACGCCACCTCCCCATCGTCACGGTGCACGACGCAGCAAGCCATACGCTGGCCTGGCTGGGCAGCGTGTTCGGGACTCGCGTCGTGCCCGTGGGGGTTGATGCATTTGGTCAAAGTGGTTCGATCCACGACCTGTACGGTCTCTTCGATCTCCTCCCCGACCAGATCGCAAATGCCGCTCTGGTCGCCACCGCCTGAGCTCGCAACGTACACTCTCGACATGGCCATGACCGAGAGTGGAACCCGTTCGATCGACGGCGTCGAGTTGATCCCCCGACAGGTGGGGCTCAACTTGTTGCCACCCACCTTCGCCACGGTGGAAGACGAGCGCAAGGAGCGCAAGAACAAGCTCGCCGGAGCACTGCGCATCTTCGGCCGGCTCGGTTTCGGCGAGGGCGTTGCCGGCCACATCACCGTGCGCGACCCCGAGTTCCCCGACTGTTTCTGGGTGAACCCGTTCGGCAAGAGCTTCCGCCACATGACGGTGAGCGATCTCATTCTGGTCAACCACGAAGGCGAGGTCGTCTACGGCGACTCCCCCGTGAACCGTGCGGCGTTCGTGATCCATGCCGCCGTGCACGAGGCCCGGCCCGACATCATCGCCGCCGCACACAGCCACTCCGTCAACGGCAAGGCATTCGCCAGCCTCGGTATTCCCCTCGATCCGATCACACAGGATTCGTGCATCTTCTACAACGAGCACACCGTCATCTCCGAACAGGGTGGCGCTGTGGTGTTCGAGATCGAGGCCGGCCGTGAGCTGGCTGCGAAGTTCCCCACGGGCAAAGCCGCCATCCACCAGAACCATGGCCTGTTCACTGTCGGCCAGACCGTCGACGAAGCAGCGTTCTGGTTCATCAGCATGGAGCGCAGCTGCCAGGCGCAGCTGCTCGCCATGGCGGCAGGCACCCCCAAGCTGATCCCGCACAAGTACGCCGACTACACCCAGAAGCAGACCGGACACCCGCTGGCCGGCTGGTTCAGTTTTTCTCCGCTCTGGCAGGAGATCTGCCGCACGGACCCCGACCTGTTCGACTGAGGCCGGCGCTCCACCTACAACGCGGGGTTGGCAGCGAACAGACCGGTCACCGTGGTGGCCACCGTGGCGGCATCTTGGCCGAGCACGATAATGGCGGTATCGCCGTGCACCGTGGCAAACGACGACAGGCCTTCCGGGGCGGTGAAGGCGACACCGCTGGTGGTTCCGATGGTGGTGTCGGTGGCGTCGGTGGCGCTGCCCACGATGACACCGAGGAACGTCTTGATGTCGGCGTCTGCGAGCTGCTGATCGAGCTGGAAGAACAGCACCAGGCTCTGCGCCCGCGACGTGTCGTCGGTGACATTCAGCGCACCGGCGGCGACGATCTTGACGGGATCGTTGGGGTCGGACGCGAGCGAATCGATGAGCGACCCGGCCTCGGTCTCGGTCAAGGAGACGAACGTCTGGCCGTCCCATGGCGTGATCAGGGTGGTGGCGTCCACGAACTGCACCGTGCCGGCGGACACCGCTGTGCCAGCCGTGGTGCCGACCGGGGACGTGTCCGGAACGGAGTCGGCGGTGGCCCCGCCGCCCTCGGCTGCACAGCCGTCGAGGCCGGCCTTCGTGGCAATGGCATGCATCGCGTCAATGCTGGTCCGGTAGGCCGTACCTGCGTCGTTCATGGCCGCATCGTCCTTGGCAGCAGCGGCCTTGACGGCGACGCTCAATTGGGCATCGGCGGCGTTGAACGCGTCGACCAGGGCACGGCGTGTGTCGGTGTCGGCACCGCTGGTCTTCAACGCTGCAAGCTGATCGACACCCGCCTGGGAGATCTTCAGCAACTTCTCGTACTGCACGGCGGCCTGGGTGATGTCGGCCGGTGCAGCCACGGCGCGCAGCTGTGTGCGCACGTCGACGCAGATTGCGTTCGCCTGCTTGGTGAACTCGGCCGACGAGAGGCCCGGGGCCGAACTGCTGCACGCTGTTGCCGAGATGGCGACGATGCACGTGACGCCAAGGGCGAGGGCTCGGCGGCGGACGACGACGATGAGAGGGGTCATGACAACCAGTATGACCGCTGCCACGAACACGAGCACTGGTTCTTGACCCAGGTCGTCAGTGCGTGACCCAAGGGGCGCACAGGCCGTCGAGGTCGCGTACCTCGATCTGGTCGCGGTTGGCCCAGGTGACCCAGTTGGCTGGGTCGGGCTTGAGCTTGAACGTACGGAAACTCATGTCGGTGGTGTCGATGGCCAGAATGCGGCCCGACAGGCCTTCGCCCAGGTTCAATAGCAGCTTGATGACCTCGAGAGCCTGGATGGAGCCAACGATGCCCGGCAGCACCCCCAGCACACCGGCCTCGGCGCAGCTGGGCGCCAGTTCTGCGGGCGGCGCCTCGGGCACCATGTCGCGATAGGTGGGGCCGTTCTTCGGATCGAACACGCTGACCATGCCCTCGAAGCGGAAGATGCTGCCGTGCACCACGGGGATACCCAGCTTCACCGAGGCATCGTTGAGCAGGTAGCGGCTGGGGAAGTTGTCGGCGCCGTCAACGATGACGTCGTAACCGGTGATGATGTCGATGATGTTGCTGGCATCGAGCCGGGTGTCGTAGGTGACCACGTTGACATCGGGGTTCAACAACGTGAGGGTCTTCTTGGCGCTGTCCACCTTGCGATCGCCGATGCGCTCGAGGTTGTGCAGGATCTGGCGCTGCAGGTTCGAGGCATCGACCTCGTCCATGTCGACGATGCCAATGGTTCCCACGCCGGCAGCGGCGAGATAGAGCGCAGCGGGCGAACCGAGCCCGCCGGCGCCGAGCAGCAGCACCTTGGCGCCGAGCAGCTTGGCCTGGCCCTCGGTACCGACCTCGGGCAGGAGGAGATGACGCTGGTAGCGGTCGCGCTGCTCGGGCGTGAGCACCACGGGCTTCTTCCACTCGCGGCCTTCGTCTTTCCACTTGCCAAATCCACCGGCCATGGACACGACGTTGGTGTAGCCGAGTTCTTGCAGCGTGCGTGTTGCGAATGCCGAACGAACGCCGCCGGCGCAATAGGCGATGACGGGAACTGTCTTGTCGACGATGCGGTTCTCGATCTGGGCCTCGAGATGGCCGCGGGGGATGTGGATCACCCCGGGCAGGGCGCCCTGATCGAATTCGTCGGGCTCGCGCACGTCGAGCACGGTGACGCCACCGGCGGCGATGCGGGCTTCTGCGGTAGCGGTGTCGATCTCGGTGATCTCGGCCTTGGCCTGAGCGAGTAGGTCACGGAACGTTGGCATGCTCAAAAGACTACCAAGTTGGTCAGGATTTGCGGCCAGCCCGCAGCCGGGCGGATCAGGTACCGACGAGTTCTGTCAGCACCTCGCTGATCGAGCCGATCAGCACGGCGTCGGCATGGTGGTCCATTTTGGTCGGTTCACCGTTTACGACGATGATCCGCGCTCCCGCGGCCCTGGCACGCGGCACCATGTTGGCCACCGGGTAGACCTGTAACGACGAACCGACGGCGATCAGCAGGTCGGTCTCCTGCGCTGCCTGCATCGCCGCATGGATCACCTCCGCCACCAGCGACTGGCCGAAGCTGATCGTGTCGCTCTTGAGTACCCCGGTGACGCCCCGCTCACGGCACAGCAGACAATCGGGGTCGTCCTCCCCGGTGCGCACCCGCTCGAGGGTCTCGGTCATGGGACGCCGGTCACCGCAGGTCCAGCACACGCTGCGGTGCATGGTGCCGTGGACCTCGAGCACGAGCTCGGGGGCATGGCCGGCACGCTGGTGCAGTTCGTCGATGTTCTGGGTGACCAGACGGAGCAACTGCCCGCGGCGCTCGATCTCGACCAGGGCGCGGTGACCGGGGTTGGGCTGGGCCGCCCAGGCGGCGCTGTGCAGCCGGTTCTGCCAGGCGAACCGGCGCACCTCGACACTGTCGAGGTAGTGCTGCAGGTTGGCCGCCTTCTGCGCCTGGGGGTTCTTGGTCCACAGACCGTTCGGCCCGCGGAAGTCGGGGATACCCGAATCGGTGGAGATGCCTGCGCCGGTGAGGACCGTGACACGCCGAGCGGCGCGCAACCACGCTGCTGCGGCGGTGATGGACGATGTGTGCTCCGAGGCCACCCACACAGTGTGGCGCCTGCACACCCGTCACACTCGGTCGGTAACGACCTCTGGCTTCAATCCTGGAAACGGTCTACACTCCCCGCGGTCCGCCATGCGGTGACGGACTCTCTGGGGGGTACTCATGCGCGGCGGCGCGTCAACATCATTGGCACTCGCGATCTCGGCCTGTCTTGCAGGCTCGTTGGTCGTCACCTTCTCCTCGGTCGGCGGGGCAGGGGCATCCACCCCAGCCGGAGGCAACGCTCAGTCACTTGGCACACTTGATGCATCGAGCTGGATCAGCCGATTGACACCCCGGTACATCGTGCAGTTCAAGACCACGAAGGGACTGAACAGCACCGTCACAGACGAAACCCGCATGGGCACCGACATCATCGATGTCTGGGACAACGCCATTGACGGGTTCGTGGCGCCGCTCTCCCCAACAGCTGTGCAGCGCTTGAGGAACGACCCTGACGTGGCGAGCGTCCAGCCCGACGCCACCATCGCCACCACTGTCAACCAACTCAGCCCACCCTGGGGGCTGGACCGCATCGACCAGCGCACGCTGCCCTACAACGGCGGCTATTCCTACTGGACCTCTGGTACCGGCGTCACCGCCTACGTGGTCGACTCCGGCATCCTCAGCACGCACGACGAGTTCACCGGGGTCACCGGGCGTATCCCCCGCGGCGCATACGTCGACTTCGGGGACGATACCCAATACGACGATTGCAACGGTCATGGTACCCATGTGGCCGGCACGCTGGGCGGCACCACCTACGGCGTGGCCAAGGATGTCACCATCGTGCCGGTGAAGGTGATCGACTGCGATGGGACCAGCACCGTGGCAGCCGTCATCACGGGTCTCGAGTGGGTGATCGCCGATCACGACATCAACGGCGGTCCAGCCGTGGTCAACCTCAGCCTCGGCGGGAGCACCTCCTCCACGCTCGACGCGGCGGTCGCTGCGGTGATCGCCGATGGCATGACCGTGGTGGTCGCCGCAGGCAACGACGACACTGATGCCTGCACCGTCAGCCCGGCCCGGGTCGCCGGTGCAATCACCGTGGCGGCCTCGACCGTCACCGACACTGCAGCATCGTTCACCAACCATGGATCGTGCGTCGACATTTTCGCTCCGGGCGTCAACATTCAGTCCGCTTCCATCAGTTCTGACTCGGGAACAGCGACGCTGAGCGGCACATCGATGGCGGCGCCCCACGTCGCTGGCGTTGTTGCCCGCATGCTCGAAGCCTCCCCCACCGCCACCCCCGATGAGATCTGGACCGCCATGGACACGGCCGCCACCACCGGCGTGCTCACGGTACCCACCGGGGACCCCAACAAGCTCGTGTACCGCACCCCGCCGATCCTGCCACCCATTCCGCAATTGGCGTCGGTTCCCGGCGCACCTCGCGCTGTCGCTGTCCGCGCTGGCACCGGCACCGTCACCATCACCTGGATCGCACCGTCGAGCACGGGCGGCTCCCCCGTCTTGAGCTACAGCACCTCGTGCTCGGCCACTGGCGAGGCCACGGTCACCGATCTCGATGCAACGAGCCCCTCGGTGGTGACCGGCCTCACCTTCGGAAAGCCCTACTCATGCACCGTCTCGGCCACCAACGCATTGGGCGCAGGCCCACCGTCGGGCTTGCGGACGGTGACTCCGTTCACCACCGTCACCGAACCAGAACTGGTCAGCGTGACGCCATCGAAGCGCAAGGCCACAGCCACCTGGTTGCCACCGGTATCCGACGGCGGGGCACCGATCCGGGGGTACGTGGTCTCGTGCACCGACGGCCTCATCACCAAGACCCGCAACGCCGTTGCCACGAGCACCACGGCCATCGTCTCGGGCCTCACCAACGGCACCGAGTACTCCTGCACCGTCACTGCCAAGAACCTCGCTGGTCCCGGCGCCTCGTCCGACCCGGGTCTGGTGACGCCACGCACCGTCCCGAGCTCCCCGCTGAGCGTCGTCGCCACACCCACCAGCAGTGGCGCCAGCATCGCCTTCGACACACCCGCCAGTGATGGCGGATCGGACATCACCGGGTACACCGCCGTCTGCAGGTCAACGGCGGTAGGGGCAATCACGCCACTTTCCGCAAGCGGCGCCAGTTCGCCTATCGCCGTCTCTGGCATGTCGCCACTGAAGCGCTATTCGTGCAAGGTGCTGGCCACCAATGGCGCCGGCGACAGCCGCCTGTCGTCGGGCAAGACTGTCACCCCCACGATCTGACGTTCGGTCGCAGCCCCGCCCCGCTGATTTCCCGATCAGCGGGGCTGCAACACACAGTGCGCATGGCTTCCCCCATTGTTTCGGACCGTTCTCCTGGGGGTTCGCATGCTGCCCACATCTTTTGGCCAGACGCTCATTGTGGTGCCCTGGCACGACCCGGTCGTGGAGGCCGTTGGCTATGACGCCCGGAGTCCGTACGTGGAACTGTTCTGGCTGGGCATTCTCGGCCCGACAGCCACATGGGTGCTGCGTCGCCTCGTCACCGGGTTCGATGCCTACCCCGACGGCTACGAGCTCGACCTCGGCGAAACGGCGAACGCTCTCGGCCTGTCGTTGACCGCTGGGACGCACAGCCCATTTGGTCGGGCGATGAACCGCTGCATCATGTTCGGCATGATGCACCAGATCGCGGGCGGGGTGGCCGTGCGCCGCCAACTACCGCCGCTGTCGGTACGGCACCTGCACAAGCTCCCGGCGCACCTGCAAGCTGCGCACACCGAATGGGCCGACCGACGTATCCGGCTGGAAACAACCGGGAGCGACCACGGCTTCGAACGGGCGCTTGCCCTGGCCCAGACGATGCTGCGCACCGGCGATGAACATCACCAGCTGGAACGCCAACTGCTGTCGTTGGGCGTCGCCCCGCGCATGGCCGTGGAGGCCGCCCGGAGGTGCGCAGCCGATGAGTCCCCGAACGCGGAGCGCCACGAGCCATAGGGCCGGGTTCGGTGCAGTCAGCTGCCGAGCAACGGCGCCACCACTGCCGACAGGAACGGCGTCAGCAGGGCGGACGCAGCCGTGGTGATGTGGCTGTTGTCGCGGTACACGAGCAGATTGCCGATGACCACCGGACACTGCGTCGGCGTGCACAGCCAATCGCTGGTGGCTGCGAAGTTGGCGTTGTGGGCCTTGGCCACGGCAACCTCGACGGCGATGCGGTTGGGTTTCACTGCCACGGACCGCTGGTTCATGCACGGGGCCACATTGCCCAGGTGCGAGGCCACACACGAGGGCACATCGCTGAGCGGCGTCGGCGAGTCGCCGAGCACCAGCACCTTGCGGGCCAGCGGGCGAATGACCGTCATCGTGCGGTCGAGCCCCTCGCTCCACACCTGATCGGGATCGCGGCCAATAGATGCACCGGCCGCCTTGTAGCGGTAGGCAGACAGGATGATGAGGTCGGGCTTCAGCTCCGCCAGACGCGCTGCCACCGAGGCACGCCACGGTCCACACTCGCTGTTGCGGGTCTGGTCCGACACCGGGATGTCGGCCGTGGGACACCCCTTCTTGGTGAGCACGACGAGTCGCCAACCGTTCTTGTTCGAAATCGCCTCGAGGGCCGGGAACCACTGCGCTGCATGGGAATCACCGAAGAGCACGATGGTGGTGGCCGACTGGGGGTTGCCGTACACACACGACTTGAGCGTGGTGACACCGACATCGAGGATGCAGCCGTTGTTGTAGATGGACGGCTTGTCGTTGCGCGCCGCGCTGAGGCTGGGCTGTAAATTCGACGGCACCTTCCGGGTGAGCACTCCCTGCTGCAGCGTGTCGGCGTTCGCCGCGATCAGCGCCTGAACCGCAGCATCGGACACAGCGGAGGCGGGAGATGACGTGGTGGTCGCCGGGGCGGTCACCGCTGTACCGGCCGTGGCGGTCGCGCTGGTCGCCGTGCTCGTGGTGGCACCAACGGCATCTGTCGGGTTGGTGGGCGCCATCGTGCCGTCGGGCACGATCACCACCGGTGCCGTTGCAACGCCGGTACCCCCGATCGACGGTTTGAAGGTGAGCGTCAGTGCGGCCACCCCCGCTGCGGTTACGCCCAGCGCGGCACCCAGCAACAGGCCGCGCCTGGCGAACGAGCCGAGCCAAACCGAACGGCGCACCGGGTTCTCGACGATGCGGTAGGAGATGTCGGCCATCAGCACCGCACCCACCAGGATCAGCGCCCGCTGCCATGCCGACAGCGCGCCGAACCTGGCGGCGACGAGCACCAATGCCGGCCAATGCCACAGGTAGATCGCATACGAACGCTGCCCGATCCACTGCAGTGGACGCATCGCTAACAGCTTCGCCGGCCCCACCGCAGCAGCTCCGCCACCGGCGCCGACCACCACAACAGTCGCCAGCACAGGGAGCAGTGCCGCTGTGCCCGGGAACCGTGTGCGATCGTCGAAGACGAGCGTGACGGCCACCACGGCGACCAGGCCGGCCCATGCGGCAACAGCCCGAACGACGTGCGGCACCTTCAACAAGGCTCCGCCGAGCAGCGCCAGCGCTGCGCCACTGAGAAGTTCCCACGCACGGGTGGGCAGCGAATAGAACGCCCACGGTTGCTGACGGGGCGTCATCCAGACACACGCGATCAACGACACGGCCCAGAGCACTGCGATCGTTGTCAATGCAACTCGACGGATACGTCGGCGCACCCCGGTGACCACGAGGAGCACGAACGGCCAGACGATGTAGAACTGCTCTTCCAACGCCAGCGACCAGAAGTGCAACAACGGTGACGGGGCGAGTTGCGAGGCGAGGTAGTCGCTCTGTCGATGGGCGAACGCGATGTTCACCATGAACGCGCTGGCGGCGAGGGCATCGTGGGCGAGGTCCCCCTGTGCCAACGGGTCGAGCATGAACCGCGCCGCAACGAGCGTGGCGAGCATCACCAGGCACGAGGCGGGCAGCAGGCGTCTGGCTCGACGCGCCCAGAAGCGCGGCAACGACGCCGCACCGTGCACCAACAGGTCCTTCATCAGCAACGAGGTGATGAGGAACCCGGAGAGCACGAAGAACACATCGACACCCACGTATCCACCGTGGAACGGCCCGAGCTTGGCGTGGTAGAGCAGGACGGCCAGCACGGCGATGGCGCGCAGGCCCTCGATATCGGCACGAAAACCGTGGGGCATCTCGCCGGCAAGCTCGGCGGCGCTGCCGCCGGCGCTGAACCCCGACGGTGCGTGACGGGCACCCAAGTCGGTCTCTCCGTGCGCCCACTGTGGCTTCTTCGCCCACCAGTAGGCCAGCGCGATCACCAGGACAACGATGGCAACGCTATTGAACACCGTCACCGGTCCTTGTCTGACGTCTCATACACCTGGCCCCATGTTGCACCATCGGCGGCACACCGCACCCGCGGCAGTTCAGCGCACGGGCGCGAAGTTGGTGACCAGGTCGATCATCAACCGGGTGCCGTAGCCGGTGGCACCCTTGGCCAGCCAGGCATCGTCGCTGTCTGCCTTCATCGTGCCGGCCATGTCGATGTGCGCCCAGGGGACACCGGCGGTGAACTCGTCGAGGAACAACGATGCGGTGATGGTGCCCGCATACGGGCCACCGATGTTGCGCATGTCGGCCACGTTGCTGTCGAGCAGCTTGCGGTACTCACGGGCCAACGGCAACTGCCACGTGGCTTCGTCGGTGCGGGCGCCGGCGGCGCGCACCTGATCGACCCATGCCTGATTGTTGCCGAGCACGGCGGCCATCTTCTCGCCGAGTGCGGCGACGGCGGCACCCGTGAGCGTGGCGATGTCGACGATGGCGTCCGGCTTGGACTCGGCTGCCAGCGACAGGCCATCGGCCAGGATGAGACGACCCTCGGCGTCGGTGTTGTGGATCTCGACCGTCTTGCCGTTGCGCATGGTCAGCACATCGCCCAGTTTCAGCGCACTGCCCGAGGGCATGTTGTCGGTGCACATCAGGTACCCGGTGACGGCGACCCTGCACTTGAGCGCCTTGAGCGTAGACATGGTGGCCAACACGGCCGCGGCACCGCTCATGTCCATCTTCATCACGACGTGAAAGGCGTCGCTGGGCTTCAGGCTGATGCCACCCGAGTCGTACGTGACGCCCTTGCCGACCAGCACCACGTGCCCGGTGGGTTTTTTGGGTGTGTAGGTGAGACGGACCATCCGCGGTGGCTCGACGCTGCCGGCGTTGACACCGACGATGCCTCCGCAGCCCATTGCCTTGAGCTGATCGCGGTTGAACACCTCGACATCGAGACCGGCGGTCGCGGCCATGGCCACGGCCCTGTCGGCCAGCATGCGTGCGGTCAAATAGGCAGGCGGTGTGTTGGCGAGTTCTCGGGCGAGACAGGCGGCATCGGCGATCACACCACCACGGTCGGCGCCGGTGCGTGCCGCATCGGTACGTGCCTGGCCCACGATCAGGGCAAGAACGGCAGCAGGCGAGCCGGTCTTGTCGTTCTTCAGGCCGACATATCGATAGTTGGCCAGGGCAACGCCCTCGACCACCGCCTGCGCAGCGGCGCGGGCATCGACACCATCCACATCGGCCAGCCACGTGGCCAGGTTGGCGCGCCTGCCAGCCGCACGCGCGAACGCCGCTGCTGCGTTGCGCAGCACCGAAACGGTGAGCTCGCCAGACTTGCCGATGCCAACCGCGATGTGGGTCGGCCCAGTGGCCGAGGGGATCACCAGCGTCTGGCCGGCCTTGCCCTCGAACCCGTTGGCGGCCAGAGCTGCGCGGCTCATCCCGAGCGAGCGGGGGACCACGCCCTCTGCCGCGACCGGCACACCGATGGCGTCGGCGTTACGAGGCGCAGAACGGACAATGTCGAGGATGAGACCCACGTTGACTCCTTGTCAGTCAATTGTTGGCAAGCACTTCTTGGCAAGCACTTCTTGGCAATCACTTGATATGTCGCCGGGCGCGATCGCCGCGAGCAACCCCGCAAGGATAGACGGGAGGGGATTCATACCGACCTCTTACTGCGCAGCGACGACACGATTGGTTGAGTGCGCAATGATGTGCGAACCGTTTTCCTGAGCGGCCGTAGGAGATGTCATGTCAAAGCGTTGGGTCAAAGTCGTCATCGGAGTTGTGCTCGGTGTCGTGCTCGCCGCCATATTGCTATGGTCGTTCGCCCAGGCTGGGGCCTGGGTGTACATCCACTGGATCAAGGACGACGCACCCAAGGTGCTGGGGAACGACGATGCCCTCTGCGGCGCCCCGGCTGCCACCACCCCCACGGGGGCGACGACGCCGACCCCGGCAACGGGCGCCATTGCGAACGGCAACACGTGGACCGTGGCTGCCGGCTCGCAGGTGGGCTACCGCGTGGTCGAGGTGTTGCTCGGACAGGACACCGAGGGCGTGGGCCGCACCAGCACGATCACCGGATCGTTGACCCTCGAGGGCGCCATGGTCTCCCAGGCCACCTTTGTCGTCGACATGAACTCACTGGTGTCCGACGATGCGCGTCGCGACAGCAAGTTCTCCGGCCAGATCATGGAGGCCGCAACGTTCCCCACCTCTACGTTCACCCTCACGCAGCCGATCGACCTCGGCTCGGTGCCCGCCGAATGTCAGGAGATCACCGCCAGCGCCACGGGCACCATGGAACTACATGGCGTCACCAATCCGGTCACCTTCGATGTCACCGCCAAACGATCGGGTGGCGTCATTGCCATCAGCGGATCCTTCGACATCGCATTTGCCGACTACGGCATCGCCAATCCATCGAATGCCGCCGTCACCACGCAGGACCATGGTCTGATCGAGTTCGCACTGGCTTTCGCGCAGGGCTGACGGCGCCAACCACTACAGGCCGGCGAGCTGGTAGCTGGTCATCGACAGCGACCCCATGGCGTAGCCACCAATGAGCAGCTCGGCGGGACGCTCGGCCGCGACGGCGAGTCCGGCCAGGTAGAGCAGCGGCAGGAAGTGGTCGGGTGACGGCACCGCGAGGTGGAAATGGCGGTGCCCGGCGAGTGAGGCGATGTCGCCGGGACGTTCGGTCATGATCTCCCGAGCGGCTTCATCGAACTCCAGTGCCCAATCGAACCCACCCTCGGGGTTCGACCACTGGATGCGCTGCAGGTTGTGCACCACATTGCCGCTACCGACGATGAGCACGCCGCGCTCGCGCAACGGCGCCAGCGCTGCGCCCAGCTGCACGTGCTCGTCGAAGGACTTGTTGGCGTCGATCGACAACTGCACCACCGGGATATCAGCATTCGGGAACATGTGCGCCAACACCGACCACGTGCCGTGATCGAGTCCCCAGCTGTCGGTGTCCTGGCCGACCCACGTCGGCTTGGCGAGCTCGGCCACCTCGGCAGCGAGACCGGGATCGCCCGGAGCCGGGTAGCGGACGGCGAACAGCTCGTCGGGGAAGCCAAAGAAGTCGTGAATGGTGCGCGGCTGCGCCATTGCGGTGACCGCAGTGGCGTTGATGTACCAGTGCGCCGAAATCGCGAGGATCGCCCGCGGCCGGGGCACCGACCGGCCGAACTCGTTCCATGCCTGCGTGTACCGATTTTGCTCGAGCGTGTTCATCGGGCTGCCATGCCCCACGAACACTGCCGGCATGGTGTCGGCGCCCGGCGTGACGTTGGCGGCGGTGACCGCGTCGTTGACGGCTGACATGTCGAGATCATACCGGAAATAGGTGAAACATCAACTACTTGACAGGTATGGTGGCCGGCATGGCAGCGACGAAATGGCTGAGCAATGCACAGCGCGAGGCATGGCGCAACGTGTCGTTGATGAACCTGCAGTTGGTCGCGCTGCTCGGCAGCGAGCTCGCGGCCGACGGGTTGTCGTATCAGGATTACCTGGTCCTTGCCGACCTGAGTGATCGCCCCGATGGCCGGGCACGACTCAACGAGCTCGCCCGCCAACTCGGTTGGGAGAAGAGCCGGGTCTCGCACCATGTCACGCGCATGGAACAACGCGGCCTGGTCGCTCGGGTCAAGTGCCCCACCGACCAACGCGGCTGGTTCGTCACGCTCACCGATGTCGGTCGGGGCGCGATCGAAGCCGCTGCCCCAGCGCACGTCGCGGTGGTCCGCCGCAATTTCATCGATCTCCTGACACGCGAGCAACTCGGCACGCTCAACACGATCGCGCGCACCGTGTTGGACCACCTCTCCAGCCACCAGCCCGCCGGCTAAGGACCCGTCGAGCACGACAGCGGGCACCGCCTGACCCCCACGGACGCAAAGCCCGCGCGTGCCACCCGCCGTACCGAATGCCGCACTGATACAATCGGTTCCATGCGTCCCTACCTCCCCCGCACACTCGTTCTCGGCATTGCCCTCGGCTCGTTCGCCATCGGAGGTTGCAGCTCTGATGCCACGACCAGCCCGGCCACCAGCCCGGCCACCGCGGCCAGCGTTGCGGTCGACCAACCTGCCACCACCAACGCCCCGGCCGTCCCCGCCACGGTGGCCAACGGCGCTGCCACCATCACGGTCACCGTCGGCACCGACGATTTCGACACCTCCGGCGGCACACGCGTGGTCAGCGTGCCCAAGGGCACCGTGGTTTCCATCGCCCTGACCGACGCCGCCGCCGATCAGGAATACCATCTGCACGGCTACGACGTGGAAGCCTCGGCCAAGAAGGGCGAGACGGCAACCATCTCGTTCACGGCCAACACGACCGGCCAGTTCGATCTCGAGAGCCACAGCACCGAGGGGACGCTGCTGGTCCTGGTGGTCATCTGACCGGCGGGGACCCATCGGGTGCCGTCGGCTGCGGCGCCGCCACCTGATTGCGTTCCCACGCCGCGGACAGCGCTGCGTACTTGCCGCCGAGGGCCACGAGTTCGTCATGTGAGCCCAGTTCGAGCAGGCCGCCGTGATCGACCACTGCGATGCGGTCCGCTCGCCGGACCGTGGACAGCCGGTGGGCAACCACGATGACGGTGCGATCGAGCATCAACGACTCGAGCGCGTGCTCAACCTCGGCCTCGGTACCGGGGTCCAGGTTGGATGTCGCTTCGTCAAGGACCAGCACGGCCGGGTCCACCAACGCGGCGCGGGCCAGCGCAACGAGTTGGCGCTCGCCGGCAGACAACCGCGAGCCGCGTTCGCGTACCTCGGTGTCGAGGCCCTCGGGGAAGGCCAGAAAGTGATCGAGCACCCCGATGCTGGCGAGTGCGGCAGCGATCTCGTCATCACTGGCGGAGGGCCGGGCGATGGCGAGGTTGTCGCGGATGGTGCCGCTGAACAGGAACCCCTCCTGCGGGACAACGACCACACGCTGACGCAACGAACGCAGTGTTGCGTCGCGCAGATCGATGCCGGCGAAGGCCACGGTTCCGGTGGTCGGGTCGTAGAGCCGCGCCATCAGCTTGGCCAGGGTGCTCTTGCCGGCGCCCGTGGGGCCCACCAATGCCAGTCGCTCCCCGATCCCGACCGTGATCGAGACATCGTGCAGCACCGATCGGCCGGGCACGTATTCGAACCCGACAGCGTGGACCTCGACCTCGCCTACCTCGGGCAGATCGACGGCGCCAGCGATCTCGCCGACCTCGGGGGCGGTATCGAGAATGCCGTACAGCTTCTGCAGCGAGGCGCCCGCCGACTGCACGGTGTTGTAGAGCTGCGAGAGTTGTTGCACCGGGTCGAACAGGCTGCCGAGCAGCAACACGAAGGCGGTGACCACGCCGACGCTGACGGAACCGCGGTGCACCAGGTAGCCACCGACACCGACCATCGAGGCGGTGGCGAGAATACCGCAGAACTCGACCAGACCGAAGTACCACATCGACACCTTGATGCTGTCCATGTGGCTGGCGAAGAGCGCCTGATTCGACTCCTGAAAGCGCCGCGCCTGCTCGTCCTCGCGGGCGAATGCCTGGATGACGCGCACGCCGCTGATGCCCTCCTGCAGTGCGCTGAGGTTGTTGCCGATGCACTCTCGAACGGTGAGGTACACACGGTTGGAGTCGCGCTGGAAGCGAACGGATGCCACCACGATGACCGGGAACACCACCATCGCCAGCAAGGTGAGCTCCCAGCTCAGCGTGAACAACAGCGCCAGCGACATCACCACCAGCAGGCCGGCCGACACGAACTGCAACAGGCCCCATTGGATGAGCTCGCCCATCGACTCGATGTCTGCCGTCATGCGCGACACCAGCACGCCGGTCTTTTCCCGATCGAAGAACGACAGGCCCTGGCGCTGCAGATGATCGAAGACACGCACCCGAAGGTCGCGCAGGAACCCCTCGCCGGCACGGTTGATGTACACGAACTGCAACCGGGCGATGAAGTACGCCGCGATCGTGGTGACGACGTAGGCGGCAACGGCCATGTTGAGGGCATGCCCGTTCTTTTTGACCAGGCCCTCATCAATGCCGTACTTCACGATGACCGGTCCGGCCAGGCTGGTGGCGGTCCAGAAGGTGACCAGCACCAGTGCTGCCTGGGTGGTGCGCCGGTACGGGCGTGCGAACTGCCACGAACGACGGATCACCTTCTTGGCTGTCTCAC
This sequence comes from Actinomycetota bacterium, assembly GCA_009726095.1. GTDB lineage: Bacteria > Actinomycetota > Acidimicrobiia > Acidimicrobiales > Ilumatobacteraceae > WLMZ01. Next base: position 17,335 of record WLMZ01000019.1, on the reverse strand, counting down.
GATCGAGCTTGTCGTCGTCGGTCACTGCGGTCATCGACCACATGGTCACCCACCTCCGATCGGCTCGGGGATCGATGAGTCGCTGCCCGGCTGGTCGATCAGCGTTGCGTCGGCGTCGGCCTCGACGTCGACGTCGACGACCGCTTCGAGCTCGGCGAACGAGGCCAGCACCTCGCGGTAACGGGCATTGCCGGTCAGGAGTTCGTCGTGCGTGCCCTGGGCTGCTACCCGGCCGCCATCGAGCAGCAGCACCGTGTCGGCCAGCGCAATCGTGCCGGGACGGTGGGCGATGACGATGGTGGTGCGGTTGCGCATCACGGTGGCCATTGCCTCACGGATCTCGTGTTCCTTCGACGGATCGACCGCCGAGGTGGCGTCATCAAGGATGAGCACGCGCGGGTCGGCCAGAATGGCCCGGGCGATGGCAATGCGTTGTCGTTGCCCACCGCTGAGGGAGTACCCCCGCTCGCCCAGCAGGGTGGCGTACCCATCAGGGAGGTGCTCGATGAACTCATCGGCACCGGCCAGTCGGGCTGCTGACACGATGCGCTCCTGGGCCGCGTCGGGGAACGAGAACGCAATGTTGGCCGCAACGGTGTCGTGAAACAGCAGCGTGTCCTCGAACACCACGCCCACGGCGTGACGCAGGTCGTTCAGGGACAGACTGCGCAGGTCGCACCCATCGATCTCGATCGCGCCTGACTGCACGTCGTAGAAGCGCAGCATCAGCCGGGTGATCGTAGATTTGCCACTGCCGGTGCTGCCGACGATGGCCACAGAGGTGCCTGCCGGGATGGACACGTCGAAACCGTCGAGCACCGGTCGTTCGGGGTCGTAGCCGAAGCGCACGTCGCGCAGCACGAGTGCGCCCAGCGGGCCTTCCACCGGCAAGGCCAGCGGGCGCAGCGGATCGGTGACGGTGGACTCGGTCGACAGCACCTGTTGCACGCGCTGCAGCGCCACGGCGGCGCGCTGGCCGGTGGCCAGGGTCATGCCGATGTTTCGCATGGGCCAGATGAGCAGCATGACACTGGAGTTGAACTCGACGAGCTGGCCGATGGTCATGTCACCGTTCAACACCCGGGGGCCACCAACGGCGAGCACGCCGATCAGGCCGAGCGAGGGGAGAATGTCGATCGCTGGCAGGAAGCGGCTGCGGATCTTGGCGGCCTCGAGCGACACGGAGCGGATCTGATCGGCCTCGCTCAACAGCTTGCGGGCCTGCACGCCCTCGGCGCCGAAGCCCTTCACCACGCGCACACCCGAGATGGACTCCTCGACCACGGTGGCCAGTGCGGCCTGGCGGTTCTGCACGGCCATGACGGCGGGGTGGATCTTGCTGCTGAAGCGCCGTGCCGACAGGTTCACCAACGGCAGCGGCGCCAACGCGATCAGGGCCAGCAACGGGTCGCTGGTGAGCAGCAGGACCAGGATGGCGACCACCTGGAACAGGTTGCTGATGGTGAGCGGGATCATCACCACGAACGACTGCAGTTGCTGCAGATCGCTGGAGGCGCGGCTCATCAGCTGGCCGGTCTGGGCGCGGTCGTGATAGCCGACGTTCAGTCGGATGATGTGGTTGAACAGGCGCTCGCGCAGGCGGGACTCGGTGATACGACTCTCGCGGAAGGCGAGCCAGCGCCGCCATGCCGTGAAGATCCCGGCAATCACGCCGACGACGCCGATGATGAACGACCACTTCAGCAACGACTCGTTACCGGCGATACCGCGGTCGATGCCGTTACGGATGAGCCGGGGGATCGACACCTTTGCCGCCGCCCAGCACATGCCCACGACCACCCCGGCGATCAGGCCCCGTTGTTGCTGTGCGAGCAGATCGGTGAGCAGACGCCACGGTGTGCGCTCGGGCGCAGGCTGCACCTGCGCCGGTTCGACCACCTCTCCCACACGTTCCCCTGTTCGCTGATACCGGCGGCCATGGTAGCCGTTGACCCCTGCGCCACCGGCCTCGAAACGCCACGCCGCAGATGGTCTAGCCTGCCGCCGTGAACGTATTTGCGTGGATCGTCATCGGAGCCCTTGCGGGCGTGCTTGCACGCTGGATCGTGAAGGACCAGCGCAGCGGATGCCTGTACACCGTCGTCGTGGGCATCCTCGGCGCGTTGATCGGTGGCTGGTTGATGAACGCGAGCGGCCACAACGGCGTGAACGAGTTCGATCTCCGCTCCATCTTCGTGGCCGCCATCGGCGCAGTGCTGCTGCTGCTCGTCCTGCAGGCCGTCGGGGGCAGACGTCGATGACGTCCCCATCGCGCCTCGCCTCCACCACCGTCGTCACCACGACCTTCATCAAAGGACACCGCCATGACTGAGATCTCCGTCAGCCGCATCGTCAAGGCCTCCCCCGATCGGGTGTGGAGCCTGATCACCGACATCACGCGCATGGGCGATTGGTCGCCGGAGACGACGTCGTGCTCGTGGGTCAAGGGCGCCACTGGTCCGGCCGTTGGGGCGCGCTTCAAGGGGAACAACCAGAACGCCAACAAGAAGTGGAGCACGATCTGCACGGTCACGACGCTCGACCAGCCGAAGGTGTTTGCCTTCGAGGTGGATGTTGCGCTGATCAAGATCGCCCGTTGGACCTACACCATCGAACCCGGCCTCGATGACCCCAACTCCTGCGTCGTCACCGAGACCTGGACCGATCGCCGGGGCCGCCTGGTGACCAAGTTGGGCAAGCCGCTGAGCGGCGTGGACGACCGACTCGAGCACAACCGGGCCGGTATGGTCACCACGCTCGAGAACCTCGCCGCTGGGGCCGAGCAGGGCTGAGCGCTCCGCGTTCTGGTGGCTCCTCGTCACCGATTACCGTTGTGGCATGACAGCGCTCGAAGACCGCCCTGAGATCAGCCCGTTCCTGCTCGGCGAGTTCGCTCCCGTCACTGACGAACTCGATGTTGCCGACCTGCGCGTCACCGGGCAGATCCCGGCTGCGCTCAACGGCGTGTACATGCGCAACGGGGCCAACCCGCAGTTTGCGCCGCTCGGCCGCTACCACTGGTTCGACGGCGATGGCATGGTGCATGCGGTGTACCTCGACGGCGGCCGGGCCCGGTACAGGAACCGCTGGGTCACCACACCGGGCCTCGCCCACGAGCGCGCCGTCGGGCATTCGCTGTTCGGGGGCATCCTCAACTTCACGTTCCCACCCGAGGAACTGATGGCCGAGTGCGGCATCTTCAAAAACGCCGCCAACACCAACATCGTCGCCCATGCCGGCAGGTATCTGGCGCTGTGGGAGGGCGGCTTCCCCACCGAGATCACCCGCGACCTCGACACGCGTGGCCTCTCCGACTTCGGCGGCAAGCTGGCCGGGGCGATGACCGCCCACCCGAAGTGGTGCCCCGAAACGGGCGAGTTGATCTTCTTCGGCTACGACCCCGTGGCCGGCCCGCCGTTCCTGCGTCATCACGTGGCCGACCGCTCCGGCGTGCTGACACACTCCACCGAGATCGAGCTACCGCGCGGGGTGATGATGCACGACTTCCTCACCACACGCAACTACAGCATCTTCTTCGATCTGCCGGCAGTGGTCGCAGCCACGATGGAGGGCGAGTCGATGTGGCAGCCGAAATTCGGCGCACGCATCGGCGTACTCCCCCGCCATGGAACCAACGCCGACGTGCGTTGGTTCGAGATCGACCCATGCTTCGTGTTCCACTTCCTGAACGCATGGGAGCAGGGCGACCAGATCGTGGCGTACGGCTGCCGCATGCCCAGCATCGATCTCGACTTCGAGGCGGGCGAGGACGGCATCGCTGGTATGGCGGCCATGGACGGCGTCGGTCTGACCCGCTGGACCATCGATCTGGCTGCGGGCACCGTACGCGAGGAGTTGGTGCATGACCTGCGCAGCGACTTCCCCCGTCTGCACGACGGCCTGCTCGGCTTGCCGCACCGCTACGGCTATGCATCGGCAACCCTCGACGGCCCGATGACCATCGGGTTCAACGGCATCGTGCGTTACGACCTGCAGACCGGCAGCGACCTCACCTACGCGTTCGGCGACGGTACCAGCATCGGCGAGGCGGTGTTTGCCGCCGACCCCGACGGCTCGGCCGAGAACGACGGCTGGTTGATGGTGTACGCCACAGACAAGGCCACGCTCGAGACCGACTTCTGCATCCTCGATGCCCGCGACATGGCCGCTGGTCCGGTTGCCCGCGTGCACCTGCCGCGCCGCGTTCCGGCCGGATTCCATGGCAACTGGATGCCCGCCACCTGACCTGCTGATCCAGCCGCGTTCACCGGTGCCTGCACGCCAGTGGAGCCGGAACGAAGCCGACCTCCTAACATCTCGCACATGCCCCAGATCTCCGCTGAACAGGTTCGCAACGATGTCAACGAATGGCTCGACGGCGCATGGGACCCGTCGATCACGGTCTCTGAGTGGTGGCAGCGCCTGGCCGCAAGCGGCTACGCGTCGCCCATGCTGCCCGCTTCGATGGGCGGCAAGGGCTACACGCGCGACCTCGCGATGGCCGTCAGCACCGCCATGGGCGATCGCGGGGTCGTGGGGCCACCGATGGGGCTCGGGCTCATGCTCGCAGCTCCCACCATTGCGGTGCATGGCTCGCCCGAGCAGCAGGCCACCTACATCCCGCGCATCCTCGACGGCACCGATGCCTGGTGCCAGCTGTTCAGCGAGCCGGGTGCCGGCTCGGACCTGGCCGGCCTCGGCACCAAGGCCGAACTCGACGGCGACGAATACGTGATCACCGGCCAGAAGGTGTGGACCAGCGGCGGCCAACACGCCGACTGGGGCATGTTGCTGGCACGCACCAACGTCGATGCACCCAAGCATCAGGGCATCTCCTACTTCGCGTTCCACATGCATCAGCCAGGCGTCGAGGTACGACCACTGCGCGAGATGACCGGCCGGGCCATGTTCAACGAGGTGTTCATCGATGAAGCCCGGGTGCCCGTCGCCAACGTGCTCGGCGGTCTCAACAACGGCTGGGCCGTGGCCAACACCACACTGATGGTCGAGCGCGCCAGCATCGGCAGCGGCGGCGGTGGCGGCGGTCTGGGCATCGCCCTGCCCGGCACGATCGCCGGCCACATGGACCGACCCGTGGGCGACTTCGTTGCATCACGCACCGGCAGCTCGGCGGGCGCCGTTGGCGGCAACACCGTCACCATGCTCACGGCCCTTGCCCGCAAGGTGGGTTGCATCGATGACGCCACGGTGCGCCAGGGCCTGGCCGAACTGCACACGCTCACCGAGCTGAACAAGCTCAACGTGATGCGCTCCCGCAGCGGACAGGGCAGCACCGGGGTCGAGGGCAACCTGGCCAAGCTCTTGCTCACGCACAGCCTGCGCCGCGCCCGCGAGATCGGCAACCACATCATCGGCGCACAGGGCATGTTGTGGGGCGCCGACTCGTTGTCGCACGGCGCCGTGCAGGAGCTCACCGTGTTCTCGCCGGGGCCCGCCATCTACGGCGGCACCGATCAGATCCAGCGCAACATCGCTGCCGAGCGCGGCCTGGGCCTGCCCAAAGAGCCCGGCGATTTCCGCACCACCCCCTACCGCGATCTACCCAAGAACGGCTGAGCAAGCTCAGGCGTACGGGCGCAGCAGTTCGCTGATGCGTTCCTTGGGGCGACCGATCAGCGCCGCTGTGGGCGTGACCACCACTGGCCGCTGCAGCAACGCCTTGTGCTTCACCAGCACGGCGATGACCTGATCGGCGGTAGCCACATCGGCATCGGTCAGGCCCAGCTTGGCGAAGTTGGCGTCACGACGCACCAGATCAGTGACCGGGTCCTGCAACTTGGCGATGATCTCTGCCAGCGTTGCTGCATCGGGCGGGGTCTTGAGGTACACCACGATGGTGGCGGGTACGCCCAACTCTTCTGCAATGCGCACGGCATTGACCGAGGAGTTTCAATTCGGGTTGTGATAGATGGTGATCTGCGCCATCCGGCAAGGTTACTGCAGCGCCGCGATGCGGAAGCCGAACGTGCGTCTCAGCGGCCCCTCATGGGCCCCAGGGACGCAAGTTCGCCGCTGGCGGCTACGGTATGCAACAAGACGGAGGATGAGCATGGGCGTTCTGCAGAGGTTCTACGCGATGCTCAGCCGCGGCGAACCCGCTGATCCTGATGAGTTGGTGGAGGTTGCGCTCGTGCGCATCGCCAGCGGACCGATGACCGTCGCCAGGCTCTGTTCCGAGGGCTTTCACGCCGTCGGCAACGAAACGTTCAATATCGTCACCAACGTGTGTAGCGACTACCGCATCCTCGTGCCACGCCGCGAGGCCGACGGCGCCTCGGCGCTACTGCAGAGCTTCGCGTAGCACTGCCCACCACTGCGCACTGCGACACCCCCTCGCTACTGTCGCACTCACGGCTTCCCCCGACTGAATCAACCCACTTCTGTAGGGGTTTGCCATGCACGTTTCTGCCCACGGTCGCGTCCCACGCGCCCGCATCGATCCCATCCTGACTGCTCAGCAGGCCCTCGCCGTGTTCGGCCTCGCAATGAGCTACCCACTTGTTCCTGAGACACTGGTGTTGTTCCTCGACTCCGGGCGATGTGGCCACGAGCTCGTGTCGGTCAGCGGCACCGACGACCCCTTCCACGTGGTGGATGTCGCCGAAACCATGGCACTGTCCGCCTGCGCCAGCACCGATATCGCTGGTCTGGTCATCGCCACCGTTCGCCCCGGCGACGGCGGCGGCCTGCTGCCCGGCGACGACCAGCTGTGGTTCGAGGCCGCCGATGTGGTCGAGGAGTTCGGTCTGACCTTGATCGACTGGCTGGTCATCGGGTCGGGTTGCGCACAGAGCCCCCGCCAGGTGCTCGGCATCCCGTCACGATGGACCGAGTGAGCAGTCCGCCCTCGAAGGCTCCCCCTGTGCAATGCCCGGCAGAGCCGATCAATTCGATCGCCCATCACTGTCGACGATGCAGCCCCTGCACCAAAGAACCTAGACTCGTGCCACTGGAATTTCGGCGACTAAGGGGCCACCATCACCACGATCATCTCCTTGCGAGGCGGCATCGGCGAGCACAACACAAGCGCCGGGATCGCTCGCCGGACCTCGTCGTGAGTGATCATTCCAGCGGCGCAAGCCGGGGCTGGCTCGGAGCACCCGCTGCAGTGCTCGCTGCGGTAGCGCCCACGCTGCGCCGTCGCCGCGGCGATGTGGTGGTGACGATGGCGGTACTGATCGCCGGTGTCACACTGAGCACAGCGGTTCCGAAGTTCGTCAAGGCATTACTCCACCATCACCCCACGGCACCGACGATCGTGGGGTTCTTGGTCGTGCTCGCCCTCGATCCATTCGTCAACTATGCCGGGCACCTTCGCGCCGCACACCTGGCGCTACGGGTGGGATTCGAATTTCGGTGCCAGGCGTTCGCCGACGTGATGGCCTCATCGCCCGCCGCCGTCGACTCCTCAACGCGCACGACAGCGATCGCCAACGTCGTCACCGATGTCGACCGCGTCGAGCACGGCGTCGAAGCCCTGGTTGCCTGGTTGGCGCCGGGCGCGCTGCGAGTGGTCATCGCCCTCGCCTTCCTCAGCAATTTCAGCGCGACAGCAGCGCTGCTCATGGCGGCCGCCATTCCGCTGTTCCTCACCGTCGAGGCGCGTTTGTCGGGCCGACTGGTCGCCGCCGACGCATCGCGGCAGGAGGTCGCCGACGGCGTTGCCGCCACGGTGGACGAGTCTCTCGTCGCGCTACCGAGCGGGCGCGGCCTTGGCCTGCTGCCATGGTTCGGCCGCCGCTTGACCGTTGGAGCCCACCACCTCGATGAGGTCTCACTCGAGCGGCACCGCCTCGAATCCCAACTGCACCTCGGCACGAGGATCGTGGCGCTGCTGGGGCTCGCCGGCGTCACGGCGCTCGGCGCCTGGCAACACGATGGCGTCACCGACCTCGTACCAGCGCTGCTGTACGTCGAGCTCGCCATCGTCGGACTCGAGTCGCTTCCTGCTGCGCTGCGCGCGCTGCAGCAAGCGGAAGCGAGCATCGGGCGCCTGGGCGGCACGTTCGCTGAATCGGTGCTCGACGCATCGGTGACCCGGCACGATGACGTGGCCGAATGTGACCCCGACACCACGACCAACGGCGCACGACTGCAGCTCGTCGATCCGACCGGCACGCTGATCGACGTGCCGAGCGGAGCGTGGGTCGTGGTCGTGGATCATGCAGGCGAGGAGTCAGCCTCATGGCTCACGGGTGCTGTCCCGCCAGCACTGGGACAGGCTTTCATCGACGGCCAGGACGCCAGCCGACTCCCCGGGCGCCCGCTCGTGTCGGTCGGGTCCGGCGCACGGTGCGTCGACGCGAGCATCCTCGATCACCTCGGCGCCCTCGATGCAAACATCGACGAACCCGCCGCGCTGGCGCTGCTCGAACGACTCGGTGTCGGCCACCTCGCCGAGCTCGCCGATGGCGGTCTCCATCGGCCGATCGGGGTCAATGGCCAGATGCTGTCGATCGGTGAGCAGCAAAGGGTGCTGCTCACCATGTCGCTTCTCGCCAATCCCAAGGTCATCGTGACTGGTGAGCTCCGGCCGCTCGCCGATCCGCTCATCGCGCGAAGCGTGATCGACGAACTCAGAGGCGACGGCAGAACGGTGCTGACCTCCGTCTCGTCACCCGAGCTGGCCGAGGCCAGCGATCTCGTGCTCTACCTGACCGCGGGCAGCTGGCATCTGGGGACCCACCACGAACTGCTCGCAACGGTGCCGTCGTACGTGGAGCACCGGCATCGTGCCGATGCGGGTGAGTTTGGCGAGCTGGGGGCGCTCTCCGGTGTCGGTCCGCTCGAGCGTGAGGCCATCCGCCGCCGCATGGTGACCGAGCGCTACGAGGCTGGCGACACGATCTACCGGCACGGCACCCCGGCCGACCGGGTCGTGTTCGTCGTTGCCGGCCGGGTGGAGATCATCGATGCCGAAGGCCGCCGTATGGCGCTGGTCGGTCCTGGAGGCGCCTGCGGCGACCTCCGTCTCACACCCGGCGAGCGGCGATCCGAAACCGCCCGGGCCGCCGAAGCCGTCGTTGTTCGCACCGTTGGTCGACGGGCGTGGGAGCAAGGTCTGGCGGGCGTCCTCGATGCCGACGCCACCGAGCGGCGCATCCTCCTCAGCGTGCTCAGGCAGGGTTCGCTGCCGATCGAGGCAGCTGTTCGGCTCGTGGGTGACAACGACGCTGCTCGTGGTCTGATCGCGAACCTCCTCGCGAGCGGAGCGCTTCGGCAAGGCGAGAACGGCGACCTGACCGCAGGTTCGTCGGCCAGGAGGACCGCATCCACCGGTATCGCCCGAGATGCCCTGGACCGTCTCGGCGGCGAATGACCCGCAGAGAGCGGCCCAACAGAGTGTTCGGCGCGACCTGAATCGCCATCGGGTCAGTCTCGCACGCAGCCCTGTGCCGTAGCGGTGGCGGCAACGGCGTGCGCTACGGCCTGGGCAACACCCTCGTCGAAGGCACCGGGCAGGATCCGATCGGCGGTGGGTTGCTGCACGAACGCGGCCAACGCTGCGGCTGCGGCCAACTTCATCTCCTCGGTGCACGATGTGGCACGCACGTCGAGCAGACCACGGAACACGCCGGGGAAGGCGAGCACGTTGTTGATCTGGTTCGGATAGTCGCTACGCCCGGTGGCCACCACGGCCACGTTGGCGGGCATCAGCTCGGGCATCACCTCGGGAACGGGGTTGGCCATGGCGAACACGATGGCGTCATCGGCCATGTTCACCAGCCACTCGGCCTCAATCACGCCGGGGCCGCTGAGGCCCAGCAGCACATCGGCACCTTTCAGCGCCTCGGCCACACCGCCGGTGCGCCCGGCATGGTTGCCGTGCTCGACGAACCACCGCTTCGATGGCACCAAGTTGTCTTCGCGCCCATCGTGGAGGATGCCGGTGCGATCCACCCCGATGATGTCGGCCACCCCGACCAGATGCAGCAACTTCGCGCAGGCCACCCCGGCAGCACCGGTGCCCACCACGGCAACGGTCATGTCGCTCAACGACTTGCCCACCACCTTTGCTGCGTTCTGCACCGCTGCCAACACCACGATGGCCGTGCCGTGCTGGTCATCGTGGAACACGGGAATGTCGAGCTCGCGCTGCAGGCGTTCTTCGATCTCGAAGCACGCCGGCGCGGCGATGTCTTCGAGGTTGATCCCGCCGAAGCTGGGGGCGATGGCCTTGGCCACTGCGACGATCTCGTCGACGGACGAGGCGTTGATACAGATGGGATAGGCGTCCACGCCACCGAACTGCTTGAACAACACTGCCTTGCCCTCCATCACGGGCATTGCGGCCTCGGGCCCGATGTTGCCCAGACCCAACACCGCCGTACCGTCGGACAGCACGGCCACGGCGTTGGCCCGGCCAGTGTGTGTCCACACCACCGACGGATCATCAGCAATCGCCATCGACACCCTGCCCACACCCGGCGTGTAGGCCATCGCCAGTTCATCGGCGTTGCGCACGCTGGTGCGCGGTGTCACCTCGATCTTGCCGCCGAGGTGCAGGTCGAACGTTGCGTCGGTGATCGAGAGCGCCCGCACGCCGGGCGATGTGGCAATGGCTGCCCGCACCGCCTGCTGCTGTTCGACGCCCGAACACGCCACCACGAGCTGGCGCGTGCCGTCACCGAGGGTGTCCATCGAGCGGATGTCTGCGCCACACGCCACGATGGCGCGCACCATGCCAGAGAACTCGGCCACGTCGTGGGCTGCGGCATGGATGTTGAGCGCATAGCCCGCCGATGGCTTGGTCATCCGGGTGGTGGTTGTTTCGTCGTTCGACATGGCTGTCCTTTGGAAAGCCGGTTTCAGCTGCGACACCCGCAGCCTTTGCCAGCGGGGTGGAGCGGAATGTGCTGCTCAGTGTGAGCGGCTACCCCGTGTGCCCCACCCGGTGCGAATCACTGCGGGTACGGCGGCGGGGACGCGTGGTGCTACGACTACTGCAATGGCTGCAGCGAGTGCAGCAAGCAATGCGGAGGCGGTAGCGATCACGGAGTGGACTCTACGCACCAATTCGGACAATGCCAAGTCGTATTGAAAAACAACGACTGCAGTATCGCTGCCGCCGCATCGCGACGATGGTTGCGCGGCGGGTTCCGGTCAGTGGTGGCAGCCGCAGGCGGAACCACAGCCGCCACCGGTTGCCTTCGGCGCACTGGGCGCTGGCTGGGCCGAACCCGAGGCGCCGACGCTGGCGAACACCGAGAGCAGGCGCACGGCGTTGTCGTGACCCGACGGGCACGCGGCAGGCGCATTGGACTCGGCCATGGACCGGCGCAGCTCGAAGGATTCGTCGCAGGTGCGGCAGCGGAACTCGTACAGAGGCATCTCCCACACCTTAGCGGTCAGTTGTGCGACGATGAATCCATGGACGCCGACCCGACGCCGCTCACCAACGACGAGCGCGTCGCGATCCGCAGCCGGCTCGAGCGACTGGACCGATCGTCGGGCCATGGCCCGTGGACGCAGCGCACGCTGCGCCTGGTCGGCAGCTATCCGGGGGTCGGTGCCCGTGTGCTCGCCCGCCACATCGGTCGCGGTTCAGCGACCACCACGACGCGGATCGTGAACACCAACATGGCCAAGCTCGAGCAGATCGGTCTCACCGGGCGCGCCGGGCTGGGACACGGGTTGACGCGCCTTGGCGCCGACTACCTCGGTATCGCCGATCTGAACAGGCCGAACGTGGACGGCCCGAACGTGGACGGCCCGAACGTGGACGGCCCGAACGTGGACGGCCCGAATCTGGACGGCCCGAATCAGGGCATGGTTGACTAGACCACCATGAGTCAGGTTCAAACGATGCCCGGTCAGACCATCCCTGATCTGGAAGAGGTCCTCGAAACGGGTGAACCAGCGCTGGCGCACATCGTCAAGACCGAGCCCGGCGAATCGGCAGCAGCGAAGGTGCTCGAAGCACGAATCTACGGCACCCCGATCGAGGCACTGTGTGGTCATGTCTGGGTGCCGTCGCGCGATCCCAAGAAGCTGCCCCTGTGCCAGAAGTGCAAGGACGTCTACGACATGTACAAGTCGTTCAACGACGGCCTGCGCGATTCACCCGACGAGTGAACCGTTCCCACCGACGCGCCGTCCGGATCGGTAACGATCTGCGCCCCGGCATGTGCTGAGCTACGGACATGATCATCGTCGCCGGCACCATCACCATCCCCCCTGCAGCCAGGGCCGCCGCCATCGAGGCATCGGTCGCGCTGCAGACCGCCACGCGCAACGACGAGCCGGGCTGCCTTGCCTACGTGTTCGCCGCCGACCCGGCGCAGCCCGATTGCATCTCGGTCTACGAACGCTGGGACACGGCCGAGAACCTGGCAGCGCATTTCCTGCACGCCAACTACCGCGACATGCGCCGGCTGCTGGGTTCGCACGGCATCACCGGTGCATCGACGATGAAGTTCCATGTTGATGCCGAAGCCCAGGTGTACAACGCGGCCGGTGTCGCCACGGTCGATTTCGGGTGACCCAGCCCGACGACTCCCCCGAGCTACGCATCCGCGAGGCCGTCCGCGGTCTGGTCACCGACGCCGAGGGCCGCGTGCTGCTGGTGCGGTTCGAGTTCCCAGCGGGTACCCGATGGGCGTTGCCCGGCGGCGGGCTCGACGTGGGCGAGACGCATCACGACGCGTTGCGGCGGGAGCTGGCCGAAGAACTCGGCCTGCACGACGCGACCATCGGCGCGCACCTGTGGAACCGGCTGCACATCGTTGCGTTCCTGAGCGGTGAGTTCGACGGCCAACGCGAGCAGATCTACGAGGTCGATGCGCCCCCCGGCTTCGAGCCCGAACCGGTGTACACGTGGGAGCAACTCAACGCCGAGTTCGTGTTCGAACTGCGCTGGTGGACCCTGCCCGAGTTGGAGCACGCATGGTCGCGCGAGGGCCTGCGCACCGCTCCCCTGCAGCTGCCCACGCTGTTGCGCGACTATTTCACCTTCGGTCCGCCGAGCACACCGATCGATGTGGAGCCCTGAACCTGCCCGGTTTGGTCGGGGTCAGCGGAAATCACGGCTCTGCGTGGCCGCCGCCGCCGGCAGTCGCAGTGGTGTGAGCTGTTCGGCAACGATGTTGATCACCCCCTCGTTGCGTTCGATGCGTCCGCGGATGAGCAGGGCCGGTGCCTCGCGGGCCACGCGTCGGTAGCGCGCCCAGCAACCCTTCGAGCACACGATGTTGATCAGGCCGGTCTCGTCCTCGAGGTTCATGAACGTGGTGCCCTGCGCGGTCATCGGCCGCTGGCGATGGGTGACCACCCCCGCCACCAACACCTTGCTGCCCGGTTCGCACTGCCACAACCCGAGCGATGTCACCACCCCCAGCTTGGCGAGGCGTGACCGCATGAACCGTGTGGGATGTCCATTGGGCGCAATACCCGTGGCCCATAGATCGGCCACCGCGATCTCCACTGGTTCCATACCCGCGAGGCGCGGCGCTCGCTCGCCGGTGACCACCCCGGCCAGGCGGTCGGGGCGCGACTGGGCCACGGCACCCACGCTCCACAACGCTTCGCGCCGGTCGAGTCCGAAGCACTCGGTGAACGCCCCCGCCGTGGCCAACGCCTCGAGTTGGGCCAGGTCGAGCGCCGGCACGCGGCGGGCGAGGTCTTCGATGGTGCGGAAGGGACCGTTTTCGTTGCGTTCGGTCTCGATGCTGAGCGCCAACGATGACCCGATGCCGCGCACCGACCCGATGCCCAGCCGCACCGCCTGGCCCGAACACGATGCCGCATCGGGTTGCAACGTGGCCACCGCCAAGGACGCATTCAGATCGGGGGTGCGCGTCATCACGCCGTGACGTGCCGCATCTTGCACGAGTGAGTGCGGTGACCAGAACCCCATCGGTTGCGCGTTCAGCAATGCAGCACAGAACACAGCCGGTTCGTGGAACTTGATCCACGCCGACGCGTAGACCAGATAGGCGAACGACACCGAGTGCGACTCGGGAAAGCCATAGTTGGCGAACGCCGACATCTTCACGAACAACTCCTCGGCCACATCGCCGACGATGCCGCGTTCGGCCATGCCAGCAAACAGGCGCTCGCGCAGTTTCTCCATGCGCACCTTCGAGCGTTTCGAGCCCATTGCCTGACGCAGTTGATCGGCCTCGCTGGGCGTGAAGCCGGCGACATCGATGGCCATCTGCATCAGTTGCTCCTGAAAGAGTGGCACTCCCAGGGTCTTGCCCAGGCTGTTCTCGAGCAACGGATGCAGATACGTGATGGGTTCCTGGCCGTTGCGGCGACGGATATAGGGGTGCACCGAACCACCCTGGATCGGGCCGGGACGAATGAGCGCAACCTCCACCACCAGGTCGTAGAAGCGGCGCGGTTTGAGGCGCGGCAGCGTGGCCATCTGTGCCCGGCTCTCGATCTGGAACACGCCCACCGTGTCGGCGCGGCAGAGCATCGCGTACACATCGTCCTCTTGCGGGATGGTGGCCAGATCGACCTCGTAGCCCTGATGCTGGCGGATGAGATCGACCGCATAGTGCAGCGCGCTGAGCATGCCCAGACCGAGCAGGTCGAACTTCACCAGGCCGGCAGCTGCACAGTCGTCCTTGTCCCATTGCAGCACGCTGCGGTTCTCCATCCGACCCCACTCCACCGGGCAGACCTCGATGACCGGGCGGTCGCAGATGACCATGCCACCGGAGTGGATGCCGAGATGCCGGGGCGCGTCCTCCACCTCGGCGGCCAGTTCCAGGACCGCCGGCGGGATGGTCTGATCGGGCATTGCCGCCGTGGTGGCCACCCCGCCCCAACCATCGACCTGCTTGCTCCACGCGTCCTGTTGCCCGGGTGCGTAGCCCAACGCCTTGGCCATGTCGCGCACGGCCGAACGCGCCCGGTAGGTGATCACATTCGCCACCTGCGCTGCATGGTGACGACCATGACGTTGGTACACGTACTGGATGACCTCTTCGCGTCGATTGCTCTCGATGTCGATGTCAATGTCGGGCGGGCCATCACGCTCGGGAGACAGGAACCGTTCGAACAGCAACCCCAACGAGACGGCGTCGGCCTTGGTGATACCGAGCGCGTAACAGGCCGCGCTGTTGGCTGCGCTGCCCCGACCCTGGCAGTAGATGTCGGCCCGCGCGCAGAACTGCACGATGTCCCACACCACCAGGAAATAGCCGGGGAAGCCGAGTAACTCGATGACCTCGAGTTCGTGGTCGATGGTGCGCCACGCCCGCGCCCGCAGCGACATGTCCTCGCCCGGTTGGGGCCGATCGCCATAACGCCGGCGAGCCCCGGTCTCGACCAGCTCGCGCAGGTATTGCATCTCGGTGAGCTGCTCGCCCCGATCATTGGCGGGGCACGGGAACGGTGGCAGTTTCGGTGCCACCAACGACAGGTCGAACGCAGCGGCGCGCCCCATCTCGGCGGCGGTCTCGACCACGCCCGGATAGCGGGCAAAACGGCGCATCTGTTCGGCACCACTGCGCAGGTGCGCCGTGGCACCGCCGGGCAACCACGGGTTCATGTCCTCGAGACTGCGCCGGGCGCGTACAGCAGACAGCGCCGTGGCCAGCCGCCGCTGTTGGGGCGTTGCGTAGTGCACGTCGTTGGTGGCGACACAGGACACATCGTGACGCGCTGCCAGTTCGGCCAGAGCGTCGTTGCGCGCCGAATCGAGCGGGTCACTGTGATCCCACAGTTCCACCACCACGCGATCGCGTCCGAACAGGCTGACCAACCGTTGCAGCTCGCGCGCTGCGGCCGCTGGGCCGTCACGCATCAACGCTGCCGGAACCACACCGTGCCGGCAGCCGGTGAGCACCCACCAGTGGTCGCGGCCCACCTCGGCCAACGCCGCCAGTGCGAACTGCGGGGCACCCTTCTCGCCGGCGAGTTGGCCCAGGCTGATCGCCCGCGCCAGACGCGCGTACCCGGCGGGGCCTTCGGCCAGCAACACCACATGCTCGCCCTGTGGCTCGGGCAGGCCCGGCTCGAACCGGGCGACGCCAAGGGTGAGCTCGGCCCCGAACACCGTGGGCAGACCCACCGCACGCGCCGCCTCGGCGAACCGCACCACGCCATACAGACCGTTCTGATCGGTGAGCGCCAGCGCCTCCAGCCCCAGGCGTGCCGCTTCCTCGGCCAACTGTTCGGGGTGCGACGCCCCGCTGAGGAACGAGAAATTGGATTGGCAGTGCAGCTCGGCATAGGGCGCTGTGGCCGTGCTGCCACCCCGGTTGGGCGCTGCGGATCCAGCGGCCGAACCAGCAGCGGACCCAGCGGTGGCGGGCTGGAACGGCTGGCGTTTGCGGGTCCACGCCGGGCCATCGCCACCCGCGTTCCAGCTCGGGCTACCGGGGGCGCGACCGTCGGGCCGCCTGGGCCCATCGGGACGGTCGGATAAGGTCTGCTCCAGTTCTCGCCACGGCATCGCCGGGTTGCTGAACCCCATAGGACCCACCACTGTATCGAACACATGTTCGTTACACCAGACCCCCGTCGCCACCCCGGACGGCTTCTTGGAGAGCAGCTCGCCAACGACCATGAGCGCTACCTGCTGGGTCTGTCGGGGAACGAACGACAGGTAACTGCTCAGGCAGCAGCGACGGTCAGGGCGTGCCGGCTGATGGTGCCCCACTTCACAACAGTTGGACAATCGCGCCGGGTGTGTGTGGTTTCGGCGGTGAAGTGGTGGTGTTGTGCCAACACAACATGTTGTCCGACGAAACTTCGTTGGCGGTGCACTGTGATGCAGGTACAGCCAGGGGACACTCATGCGGGTTTTGTTGAAGAAGTTGTTCCGGCGCGATGCCGGTTTCACGTTGACCGAGCTCGCCGTGGCGATGGTGGTGATCGGTGTGTTGGCGTCGGTCGCGGTACCCAACTTTTTGGGTGCACGCAACGATTCCTACGACCATGAGGCGCAGTCTGCGGTGACCGCAGCGTTGAACGCTGCTGATACCCATTACGCGAACTACGGCGATTTCTCGCCATCGACAAACGCAACGTGTCACACCAGTGGCAACACGAACCTGGTGTCTGACCTGCAACGTCTCGAACCGAACTTCTCGTTCGTTGACGATGCCTCGGTGTCGGACAACCCGCGTGTTGTCAGCGTCGACGCAGCAAACAGCTACAACTCCAACGGCGAAGACCTGGGCTGTCAGGTGTTCTACGCCACCGCGCTGTCACGCTCAGGCACCTGTTTCGTTGGGCGTCTCAGCGTTGAAGGCAAGTACCTGGCCGCTGACAAGACCTACCCAATCGTGGTGTCGTCTGATGGTTCTGATTCGAACGCGGCAACGAATGAGTTGACCGGCAGCGCCCAGAACGGTCG